>UQWA01000010.1 GCA_900544685.1 uncultured Lachnospiraceae bacterium
CTATCCCCTCAAGATTGAGGGGCAGGGGAGTTGAAGTGTCGAAGACACTTTTTTAAGTATATGGCGGCAGATTGGGGGCACCACCTTCTGTCGCAGAAAAAATGTTGTGAATACAAGACCGGGAGGAAGACCGGAGAAGGAGAAGAAAATGAGAGAATACACAACACAGATGGACGCAGCAAGAAAAGGAATTGTAACATCTGAGATTCAGACAGTTGCAGAAAAAGAACATATGACGTCCGAGGCGCTGATGAAGCTGGTAGCAGAAGGTAAGGTTGCTATCTGCGCAAACAGGAATCATACCTGTCTGAATCCGGAAGGAGTCGGCAGTATGCTGCGCACGAAAATCAATGTCAATCTGGGCGTCTCCAGAGACTGTAAAGATTATGACATTGAGATGCAGAAGGTAATGAGTGCGGTAAACATGGGTGCAGAGGCCATTATGGATCTGTCCAGCCATGGTGATACCCGTCCATTTCGCAGAAAACTGACCAGTGAATGTCCGGCAATGATCGGTACGGTTCCGGTATATGACAGCGTCATCCATTATCAGAGAGATCTGGCAACACTGACAGCCAGAGATTTTATAGACGTAATCCGGATGCATGCAGAAGATGGAGTGGATTTTGTGACTCTGCATTGTGGAATAACAAGAAAGACAATTGAACAGATTAAAAAGCATAAACGTAAAATGAATATTGTAAGCCGTGGAGGCAGTCTGGTGTTTGCATGGATGAGCATGACAGGTGAAGAGAATCCTTTCTATGAGTATTATGATGAGATTCTGGATATCTGCGAGGAATATGACGTTACCATTTCTCTTGGAGATGCATGCAGACCGGGATGTCTGGCAGATGCGTCAGATGTATGTCAGATAGAGGAACTGGTGCGTCTGGGTGAACTGACGAAACGCGCCTGGGCACATAACGTTCAGGTAATGGTAGAAGGACCTGGACATGTGCCGCTGGATCAGGTAGCGGCAAATATGAAGATTCAGCAGAGTATCTGTATGGGTGCACCATTCTATGTACTTGGGCCTATTGTAACAGATATTGCACCTGGATATGACCATATTACAAGTGCTATCGGCGGTGCTGTTGCAGCGATGAACGGAGCTGCTTTTCTGTGTTATGTAACACCGGCAGAACATCTGGCGCTGCCAAATGTAGATGATGTAAAGCAGGGAATCATCGCATCGAAGATTGCAGCTCATGCAGCAGATATTGCAAAAGGTGTACCGGGGGCGAGAGATATAGATGACAGAATGGCAGAGGCAAGACAAAAACTGGACTGGGAAGCACAGTATGCCTGTGCCCTTGATTCGGAGACGGCAAGAGCAATCCGGAACAGCAGAAGTCCGGAAGAAGATCACAGTGATACCTGCAGTATGTGCGGAAAATTCTGTGCAGTGCGAAGTATGAACAAGGCACTGGCGGGAGAATATATCGACATTCTGTAACGGATCAGAACAAATTTACATTCATTTTACATAAAAAAGCATACGAATTTTACATAGAGTAACTATAATGTAAAAGATTGCAAATCAAGTATGTGAAAAAGTCAGTTGGTAAATCCAATGGAGTGAAAGGAATGTAAATGAAGAAAACAGAAGAAAAGTATTTGATGAACCGGGAATTATCCTGGTTAAAGTTTAACGATAGAGTTCTGGATGAAGCTGGGAATCCGCGGGTACCGCTGGCAGAGAGACTGACCTTTGCATCTATTTATCAGTCGAATTTGGATGAATTCTATATGGTCCGGGTGGGAACGCTGATGGATCAGATGGAGTCAGATGAAGTGGTACGGGAAAATAAGACCAATATGACCAGTGAAGAGCAGGTGAAGGCTATTGTAAAGGCCACTAGGGATCTGGATCTGAAGAAAGCACGGATCTATGAACAGCTCATGGGCGAACTGGAACCGAAGGGAATCCGCATTATCAATTTTAATAAATTATCCGATGAAGAGGGAAAGCTTCTGGAAGCCTACTTTGATACAGAGATTGCACCGTATCTTTCTGCTACAGTGATCAGTAAACAGCAGCCATTTCCATTTCTGAAGAATAAAGAGATCTATGCAGCGGCACTTTTGGAAAGTAAAAATGGAAAAGGCAGAATGGCAATCATACCGTGCAGTAACAATGTATTTCGACGTCTGATCGATATCCCGACGAGACTGGGAACTTTTATGTTGTCGGAAGAACTGATTCTGCATTTTTTTCCGAAGATGTTTAAGAATTATACAGTAAAAGAAAAGTCATTGGTTCGCGTGACCAGAAATGCAGATATTGATACAGAGACGATCTATGATGAGGATCTGGATTACCGTGACGCTATGGAGAATCTGATTCGTCAGCGTAAACGTATGAAGCCGGTGCGCATGGAATTATCCAGAGATTTAAGCAAGAAGATGGTGCAGTCCCTATGCAAGGCAATTCAGGTGGATAAGACCCATGTATTTTTATCCGATGTGCCGCTGGATTTGTCCTTTGTATTTGGTATTCAGAATTATCTGAGAAGTAATGGAAAGGAAGAACTGTTCTATCAGAGGAGGTCTCCGCGTATGTCGCCGGCACTGGATATGAAGAAGAGCCTGATTGCACAGACCGAGAAAAAGGATATACTGCTGTCTTACCCATTTGAAAATATCAAGTCCTTTATCAATCTCTTATATGAGGCTGCAAAAGATGACACCGTTGTTTCTATCAAAATGACGCTTTATCGTCTGGCAAATAAGAGCCAGATCATCGATGCGCTGATTGAAGCAGCAGAAAATGGAAAAGAAGTGGTAGTACTGGTAGAACTGCGGGCAAGATTTGATGAAGAAAGTAATATCGAGTATTCCAGAAAACTGGAGGATGCAGGATGCCGTGTCATCTATGGATTAAATGGATTCAAAGTACACTCCAAGCTCTGTCTGATTTCCAGAAAGACGGAAAAAGGGGTATCTTATATTACACAGATCGGAACCGGTAATTATAATGAAAAGACCGCTGCATTGTATACTGATTTATCACTGATTACAGCAAATCGGGAGATCGGAAAAGAAGCAGCAGAAGTCTTTTCATCCCTGTTAAAAGGGGAAGTGATGGAAAAAACAAACCATCTTCTGGTATCACCAAAATGTCTGCAAAGTAAGATTCTTGCTATGATTGATGAAGAGATCGAGAAGGCAAAACAGGGGGAAGAATCCTATATCGGTATTAAGATCAATTCTCTGACGGATAAAACCATTATTGATAAGCTGGTGGAAGCATCTCAGGCAGGCGTAAAGATTGAGATGATTGTACGGGGAATCTGCTGTCTGATCCCTGAGGTAAAGGGGTATACCGAAAATATCAAAGTTATCAGTATAGTGGGACGTTTCCTGGAGCATTCCAGAATCTATCGGTTCGGAACAAAAGAAAGAGAAAAAATCTATATCGGTTCAGCAGATTTTATGACCAGAAATACCATTCGCCGAGTGGAAGTGGCAGTTCCGATTCTGGATAAACAGATTCGGGAACGTCTGGATCACATGTTTGAAATGATGATGAATGACGATGAAAAGGGAAAGAAGCTGACAAATAAGGGAATCTATAAAAGCAGACAGTTAAGTGAAGTAAAGCTGAATTCTCAGGAATTGTTTTATGCCATGGTGTACAGTCAGGCGGAAAAGGGTGTGAGTGATAAATGAGCTGTCAGTCAAAAGAAAGTAAAACAGAAGAACCGAAAAGTATGGATTACAAAAAGATACTGGAAAACGAAGAAGTAAAAACATTTTTAAAAAAAGGAAATGAAAATCTTGGTGTGTTGGGATATACGGATCACTCAGAAAAGCATTGCGCGATTGTAGCGAAACGAGCTGGTGAGATTTTGAAAGAATTTGGTTATTCAAAGCATGAGATTGAACTGGCACAGATTGCCGGTGCCATGCATGATATCGGCAATGCCATAAACCGAAAAAATCACGGCGAATATGGAGCTTTGCTGGCCAATGAACTGCTTCAGAAAATGGGAATGTCGATGGAAGACAGAGTGATCATTGTGTCTGCCATCGGACATCATGATGAATCCACCGGTGGAGCAGTAGACCCGGTATCAGCAGCATTGATTCTGGCAGATAAGACCGATGTCCGGAGGAAACGTGTCCGCACAAAAGAGAAAGCCAGTTTTGATAAACATGACCGGGTAAATTATGCAGTCACCAATGCAACCGTAAAATTAAACCCGGAAAAGCATGTGATCACCCTGGACCTTGAAATTGATGAAAGCATCTGCACCATGTATGAATATTTCGAAATCTTTCTGGGACGGATGATGATGTGCCGACAGGCAGCAGAAATGCTGGGCGCCAAGTTTAAACTGCTGGCTAACGGCAGTAAAGTATTATAAAAATGAAGAGATAAAGGGCTTGTGAGAAGATTGTTACTCACGAGTCCTTTGTTTTATAAATTGCGAAATGAACAGGATTCGATTATAATAGTTATAAATCAATTCAAACAGCGAGATAAGAGTAGAATTAGTAAGAATCAATTATAATAAAAAGACAAAGATACATGAATGCATGATAGAAACACAGAGAAAATAACTGAGATTATAAGACAGTTAATATGTCTGAAGAAAGGAAAAGGTACTATGAAAGGTAGAAGATGTGTAGCAGTTTTTTGTATGACAGCTATGTTGTTATCAGTAAATGAGATTGGAGCAGGATCGTGGAAACAGGGAGAATTAGTTGCAGCTGCGGAGGATTCCGTGTGGAAGGAAATTCCGGAGAATTTTGTATTTTCCAGCGGCGTGGGTGCCTGGGCAACAGAACTTCAGGTGGAAGATGACGGCTCATTTACAGGAGTCTATCATGATTCGGAGATGGGAGATACTGGTGATGGATATCCCAACGGAACGGTGTATTTCTGCAATTTCTCCGGTAAATTCACAGAACCGCTGAGATTTGATGAATGTATGTATGAAATGGATCTGGAAGAACTGAATATAGAGAGAACGGAAGGTGATTCCTATATTGAAAATGGTGTGCGTTATGTGTGTTCAGAACCATATGGTATTTCCGGTGGGACACAATTTACATTATACACACCTGGACAGCCTTATGAATCAATGTCAGAGGATTTTATCTGGTGGGTCAGAAGTATATATGGGAATGAAGATACAGATTACCTGAATTGCTATGCCATCTGTAATGAAGCTACTCAAGATGGATTTGTCGCTTATGATAATCCACAGGAAGATTCTAATGATGACGAATATATATTCCCAAATTCTGATAAAGAATATCTGACACAGCAGGATATTGCTTACATGACCAGTGAGGGAATTCAGCAGGCTGTGAATGAGATCTATGCAAGACATGGGCGTGTATTCCAGAAAGCTGATGTGGCTGCGTATTTTGCATCCAAAAGCTGGTATCATCCGATTCAGGGCAAGACAGATGATCAGATCGTGGCAGAATTTAACAGCTATGAAAAAGCGAATGTGGATTTTCTTGCAAAATATCTGTAAAAAAATATAACACAAAAGAGGAGTCTGAATCCAGGCACAAATGAAAAGAAGATTTTGAGTGTCCGTATATCAAAGACTTTTGTGCAGTTTTGAAAGAAAATGCAAATATTGATCAAAAATATAGTCAGTTTGTCCCTTGAATTTCAAAACAATCGGACTATAATAAAAGACAACAAATCAAAGAGAGTTACTTAAATTCGTTGAAGAGAACAAAGTTATTTCCGCAAGGATCTACAGAGAACCTGTATTTGGTGAGAGCAGGGATGCCGGAAGAAGTAAATATCATCTCTAAGAAGCGGCCTGAATCAAAATAATGCAGTAGGGCTCGCCGGTTTTCTACCGTTAACAAGAAAGCGTATGTTGGTACGTTCAGAGTGCTGTGATGACGATCACAGAATCAGGGTGGTAACGCGGAATAGAATTTCGTCCCTGTCAGTGTAAATGATACACTGACAGGGATTTTTTCATTTCACAAAAAGGCCTTATGAAACGAAAAATCCGGGTTCCTCAACGAAAAAGCACCTTCTTGGATTGAAAAATAAGTGCTGTAAGAAGAAAGCAGCGAAATTTTTAGGAGGAAGATTCTATGAAGTCTTTGCAGAAAGCAAGTAAGTTTTTATCCGATTACACATCGGCTGTCGTGATACTTATTGCAGTAGTTACATTTTTCGTACCCGGTATGATGGGCTGGGTCAATTACCAGTTATTTACCGATCCGGTAGCCAACAAGTTCACCAGTCAGTCCATAATCATTGGTGTGATTATGTTCAGTATGGGACTGACATTAACAACGAAAGATTTTCAGATTCTGGCGCAGAGACCTTTTGATATCTGCATCGGAGCGGTAGCACAGTACTTTATCATGCCGTTCCTGGCATTTACCTTATCAAAAGTATTGCATCTGCCAGATGGTATTGCACTGGGACTGATCCTGGTTGGCTGTTGTCCGGGCGGTGTATCATCCAACATCATGTCTTACCTGTGTGGTGGTGATGTGGCGTTTTCTGTAGGAATGACAACCGTATCCACCATCCTTTCACCAGTGATGACACCATTGATGGTTTCCCTTCTTGCAAGAGGAACGAAGATCACCATTCATGGATTGCCGATGCTGGTATCCATTCTGGAAACCGTCATTGTTCCGGTTGCATTTGGATTTGTACTGAATTTCCTGCTTGGAAAGAAAAAAGCATTTCAGGAAGCGCAGAAAGTTATGCCTGGTATCGCAGTACTTGGTCTTGCATGTGTAGTTGGTGGTGTGATCTCATCCCAGGGATCCAGATTCTTCCAGTCTGGACTTGTGATCTTCGTGGCAGTACTGCTTCACAATGGTCTTGGTTATCTGCTGGGATATGGAGCCGGCAAATTAACCGGAATGAATAAAGCAAAGAAGAGAACCATTTCCATTGAGGTAGGTATGCAGAATGCAGGACTTGCCACTAATCTGGCAACTACTACAGCACAGTTCGCAAATACGCCGGAATCTGCAGTTATCTGTGCAGTATCCTGTGTATGGCATTCCATTTCGGGAACTCTTCTGGCAGGTATGTTTGCCATGAGAGATAAAATGCAGGAAAATAAAGCAGCCAGAAAAAATCTGGTGGAAGAATAAGTATTCATGTGAATTTTATGAGGAAAGTAAAGGAATTTCAAACCTTTTACTATATAAGAAAAAGACATCAACGGAGGAATGAAAAAATGTCAGAAACAGCAAGAATTTTTTATCAGGAAGATTGTAACTTATCATTACTGGAAGGAAAGACCATTGCCATCATCGGATACGGCAGCCAGGGACATGCACATGCTCTGAACCTGAGAGATTCCGGATGCAATGTTATCATCGGTTTGTATGAAGGAAGCAGATCCTGGGCAAAGGCAGAAGCACAGGGATTTAAGGTATATACCGCAGCAGAGGCTGCTAAAAAAGCAGATATCATCATGATCCTGATCAATGATGAAAAACAGGCAAAGCTTTACAAAGAATCCATCGAACCAAACCTGGAAGAAGGAAATATGCTGATGTTCGCCCATGGTTTCAATATTCACTTTGGATGCATCAAACCACCAAAATATGTGGATGTTACCATGATTGCACCAAAGGCTCCGGGTCATACCGTAAGAAGTGAATATCAGGCTGGTAAGGGAACTCCTTGTCTGATAGCTGTAGAACAGGATGCTACAGGAAAAGCAAAAGAACTGGCACTGGCTTATGGACTTGCAATCGGCGGAGCAAGAGCAGGTCTTTTGGAAACGACCTTCCGTGTAGAAACAGAAACAGACCTTTTTGGAGAGCAGGCAGTTCTTTGCGGTGGTGTATGTGCCCTGATGCAGGCTGGATTTGAAACTCTGGTAGAAGCCGGATATGATCCAAGAAATGCTTACTTTGAATGTATCCATGAGATGAAGCTGATCGTTGACCTGATCTATCAGTCAGGATTTGCAGGAATGAGATATTCCATTTCTAACACTGCAGAATATGGTGATTATGTAACCGGACCAAAGATCATTACGGAAGATACCAAGAAGGCTATGAAGAAGATTCTGTCTGATATTCAGGATGGTACCTTTGCAAAAGACTTCTTATTAGATATGTCTGATGCAGGAGCACAGGTTCACTTCAAGGCAATGAGAAAACTGGCTTCTGAACATCCATCAGAAAAAGTCGGTGCAGAAATCCGTAAACTGTACAGCTGGAACGGAGAAGACAAACTGATCAATAACTAATTCAATTTCAGAAAAAGGTGCGCAAGATTTTGCGCATCTTTTTTTGTGTCAAAATGGTTCTTCTGACTGATTTGCATTGTGTGGAAAAAAAGAGCAGGACCGTAAAAATTCAGAAACTGCTCCTGAAGATTTTTGTCAGCAAGATGTTCTGGCCAGTGATCTTTCAGTGAATGTTCAAGGAAAAGAGAAGTATACTGGCACATGAGATGTTCAAAGGCGCGATAGTGTGTGGATTCACAGAATCGGTTCAGCAGATGTCGGCAGGAACGAGCCATATCCAGATAAAGCTGCAGCATTTTTGCAGGGTCAGAGCAGCGCTCCGCTTTTTTACCCAGATCGGTCAATACTTCCTGACAGGACCAGTCAATTACATCTCCGATATCTTTAAAATGATAATAGAATGCCTGGCGGGAAATGCCGCAGTGAGTGGAAAGCATCTGTACACTTAGTTTATCCAATCCTTTTTCTTCTATTAAAGAGAACAATTCTTTTGCAATCATTCGTTTCATATTAACGGGCATAATATTTTCTCCTGAAAATGCTGTTAGTTTTTCAAAACTATATTATATGGAAAGAACAGACATAGAATATAAGATAGTATAGCAAAGATCACGAAAATAGAAAAGAATGAATTTTGACAGATTTTAAAAAGTGTAAAGAACTTGAACAAATCGTGAAACTTGTATATTTTACAAATTTCAAATCTATGGTACAAATGTATATCAGATGGGAAGGACCCAAAAAAGTAAGAGTGGAGGAAATAGGGATGAACGAAGTAAAGACACCAAAGAAACCGTTTTATGTGTACTATGCGATTGTTCTGCTGGCATTGTTCCTGATAAATGCTCTTCTGGTTCCCCAAATTGCCGGACGTATGGTAAAGCAGGTGGACTACGACACATTTATGAAGATGACGCTGGATAAGCAGATCGATGAAGTGGAAGTTCAGGACAATCAGATTATTTTTACTGCCAAGGATGACAAGACCATATATAAGACCGGGGTGATGAATGATCCGGATCTGACACAGAGATTGTATGACAGTGGAGCAAAATTTTCCAGTGAGATTGTGGAGCAGATGTCTCCGATGCTTAGCTTTTTCATTTCATGGATTCTGCCGATTCTGATTTTTTATGTGCTGGGTCAGTGGATGTCAAAGAAGATGATGAAAAAAATGGGTGGCAGCAATTCCATGATGTTTGGTATGGGTAAGAGCAATGCCAAGATCTATGTAAAGTCTTCGGAAGGCATCAAGTTCGCTGATGTGGCAGGTGAAGACGAGGCAAAAGAGAATCTGACAGAGATCGTGGAATATCTGCATAATCCGGAAAAATATAAGGAAATCGGAGCATCCATGCCAAAGGGAATCTTACTGGTAGGCCCTCCGGGAACCGGTAAAACCATGCTGGCCAAAGCAGTTGCCGGCGAAGCCAATGTTCCGTTTTTCTCCATGTCCGGTTCAGAATTTGTGGAGATGTTTGTAGGTATGGGAGCATCGAAAGTACGTGATCTGTTCAGTCAGGCAAAGGAAAAGGCACCATGTATCGTTTTTATTGATGAGATTGATGCCATAGGAAAAAAACGTGACGGACAGATGGGCGGCAATGATGAAAGAGAACAGACTCTGAATCAGTTGCTGACGGAAATGGACGGATTTGAAGGAAATAATGGAGTCATTATTCTGGCAGCAACAAACCGTCCAGAATCCCTGGATCCGGCGCTTCTTCGTCCGGGACGTTTTGACCGTCGTGTACCGGTCGAACTTCCGGATTTAAAAGGACGTGAAGAGATTCTGAAGGTACATGCAAAGAAGATCAAACTGGCAGATAATGTGGATTTTACCAAGATTGCCAGAATGGCATCCGGTGCATCCGGAGCAGAGCTTGCAAATATCACAAATGAAGCGGCTCTCCGAGCGGTAAGGGATGGTAGAAAGTATGCCACGCAGGAAGATCTGGAGGAGAGTATTGAGGTAGTTATTGCCGGATATCAGAAGAAGAATGCGATTCTGACAGATCATGAAAAACGTGTGGTATCTTATCATGAGATCGGTCATGCACTGGTAGCTGGAAAGCAGACAAATTCTGCTCCGGTACAGAAAATCACGATTGTGCCGAGAACATCAGGAGCATTGGGGTATACAATGCAGGTAGATGAGGGAAATCATTATCTCATGACCAAAGAAGAAATGGAGAACAAGATTGCTACTTATACAGCAGGACGTGCAGCAGAAGAAGTGGTATTTGGATCCGTGACAACCGGTGCATCCAATGATATTGAACAGGCAACGAAACTGGCCAGAGCCATGATTACCCGTTATGGTATGAGTCAGGAATTTGATATGGTAGCCATGGAAACGGTAACCAATCAGTATCTGGGCGGAGACACATCGTTAAGCTGTTCAGCGGAAACACAGACACTGATCGATAAAAAAGTGGTGGAGCTGGTAAAGAAGCAGCATGAAAAGGCCGGACAGATTCTGCTGGAAAACAGAGAAAAGCTGGATGAACTGGCTACGTATCTGTATGAGAAAGAGACAATTACAGGCGAAGAATTTATGAAGATTCTGAATTCATAGAAGTCTGGAAGAAATGTAAAATAAGAGGTGTAAGAAATTATGAAAAAAATAGGCAAGGCGATTGCAAAAGGACGTTTCCTGATCTTTATTCTGGCACTGGCACTTTTGGTGCCGTCTGCGATCGGGTATTTAAATACAAGAGTAAATTATGATATTTTAAGTTATCTGCCGGAATCTCTGGAAACGGTATCCGGACAGGATATTATGGTAGATGAATTTGGCATGGGAGCGTTTTCCATGGTCATTGTAGAAGGCATGGATAATAAAGATGCGGCTGCACTGGAAACGGATCTGGAGACTGTCAATCATGTAAAAGAAGTGTTATGGTATGATGATATGCTGGATTTAAGTGTTCCGGTATCTATGATTCCGGACAGCATCCGAGATGCATTCTTCCAGGGTGATGCAACCATGATGATTGCATTGTTTGATAATACGACTTCCGCAGATGAGACCATGGAAGCCATCACTGACATGCGCAAGATGGTGGGAAAAGACTGCTTCATCAGTGGTATGAGTGGAGTTGTTACAGACATTAAGAACCTGGCACTTCAGGAAATGCCAGTTTATGTTGTGATTGCATCGTTACTGTCATTACTGGTGCTGTTGCTGACCACTGACTCCTTTGTACTTCCATTTATTTTCCTGTCAAGTATAGGATTTGCTGTCGTATACAATATGGGTACGAATATTTTCCTGGGGCAGATTTCCTATATTACACAGGCACTGGTTGCAGTATTGCAGCTGGGTGTTACCATGGACTATTCCATTTTCCTTCTTCACAGTTACGAGGAAGCCAAACCGAATTATGAGAACCGTAATGATGCTATGGCAGAAGCCATTGCCAATACATTTATTTCTGTAGCAGGCAGCTCAGTTACTACGGTAGCTGGTTTTGCAGCATTGATTTTCATGACTTTTGAACTGGGACGTGACCTGGGTATCGTTATGATTAAGGGTGTAGTGATCGGTGTGATTTGCTGTGTTACGGTATTACCTTCTATGATTTTAATTTTCGAAAAAGCGATTGATAAGACCAGACACAAACCATTACTGCCATCCATGGATAAGATCTCTGATTTTATCATCAAACATTCCTGGATCTGGCTGATTCTGTTCGTTGTCGCTTTTGTGCCGGCACTGAATGGAAATAATGGCGTAGAGCTGTACTACAATATTGACAGTGGACTTCCGGATACTCTGGACAGTGCAATTGCCAATAAGAAGCTGTCAGACGAGTTCCATATGAGTAATGTGCATCTGATCATGGTAGACAGCAGTCTGGATGCAAAATCCAAAAAAGAGATCCTGAATAAAGTGGAAGATGTGGATGGCGTGAAATGGGCACTTGGCTTAAACTCTGTAACCGGTGAGATGATTCCGGATAGTATGATGCCGAAGAAGCTGACTTCCAAACTGAAATCAGATAACTATGAGATCATGTTTGTGTGCTCTGATTATTCAGCAGCAACAGATGAAGTCAACGCACAGATTGCCTCTATCAATGACATTGTAAAATCCTATGACCCGACAGGAATGGTAATTGGAGAAGCACCTCTGATGAAAGACCTGGAGGATACGACCAGTGTCGACCTGGTAACGGTAAATACCGTATCCATACTGGCGATCTTTGTAATCGTTATGATTGTATTTAAATCGATTTCACTGCCGGCAATTCTGGTAACAGTAATTGAATTTGCAATCTTTGTAAACATGGCGTTCTCCTATTACCGTGGAATTTCCCAGCCATTCGTGGCACCGATTGTAGTAGGAACCATTCAGCTTGGTGCAACGGTAGACTATGCGATTCTGATGACGAACCGTTATAAGACGGAACGTATGGCAGGCAGAGAAAAACATGAGGCAATTTCCATTGCCCATAAGACTTCCTTCAAGTCAATTCTGACCAGTGGATTGAGTCTGTTTGCAGCGACGATTGGTGTGGCACTGTATTCGAATATTGATATGATTCGTTCTATTGTAATTCTGCTGTGCCGTGGAGCAATTATCAGTATGATCATTGTACTGGTACTGTTGCCTGCAATGCTGACACTGTTTGATAAATTAATTTGTTATACCACAATTGGAATGCGCGGCTGTGCGAAGAAACAGAAATAAAAGAGTAATTTAAGAAAAAGGCGAAACATGGGGACTGTGTTTCGTCTTTTTTTCTGAAAAAGATATGAAAAAAGTAAAATTTTCCTCATGAAATATCCTTGACAACTAATCAACGTTAGCATATACTTACAAAGTAGTCATTGAAATGTTAAGAAAAGGAGAGGATGACATATGCCATTAACGATGGCCAGAACGGGCGAAGAATGCACAATTAAAAAAGTGGGAGGCAAATCCGAAACAAGACGTTTTCTGGAAAGCCTTGGTTTTGTGGTTGGCGCAATAGTGACTGTAGTATCCGAGAACGCCGGCAATCTTATTGTGAATATCAAAGAATCAAGAGTTGCCATTGACAAGACAATGGCTAATAAGATCATGGTTTAACGGGAAGGAGAATTTATGAACACATTAAGAAATGTTTCTGTTGGAAAGACTGTGACAGTAAAAAGACTGCATGGGGAAGGTCCGATTAAGAGACGTATTATGGATATGGGTATCACAAAGGGCGTACAGGTCTATGTGAGAAAAGTAGCACCTCTTGGAGATCCGATTGAAGTAACTGTAAGAGATTATGAATTATCTCTTCGTAAAGCAGATGCGGAAATGATCGAAGTGGAATAATTTTTTTGACCACAGGTTTGCTTGCACTAATAAAAAATAGCACTTAGCAACAGAAGTGAGCAGATGATATAATAATATAGTCTTATAAAACAAGAAGGAGTAAAAATTTATGTCAGTCAAGATTGCACTTGCAGGTAACCCAAACTGCGGTAAAACGACACTGTTTAATGCACTGACAGGTTCCAATCAGTTTGTTGGTAACTGGCCGGGTGTTACAGTAGAAAAGAAAGAGGGTAAATTAAAAGGTCATAAAGATGTTACCATCATGGACCTTCCTGGTATTTATTCATTATCTCCATATACACTGGAGGAAGTAGTTGCCAGAAACTATCTGATCGCTGAAAGACCAGATGCCATTCTGAATATCATTGATGGTACCAACCTGGAAAGAAACCTGTATCTGTCCACACAGCTGATGGAACTGGGTATCCCGGTTATTATGGCTGTCAACATGATGGATATCGTGGAAAAGAATGGCGATAAAATACATATCGACAAGTTGAGCAAGGCTTTGGGATGTGAAGTTGTTAAGATTTCTGCTCTGAAAGGAACAGGAATCAAAGAAGCAGCAGAAAAGGCTGTAAAGGTTGCTCAGAATAAGAAGATCTCTACACCGGTTCACGAATTCCAGGCAGATGTGGAATCAGTAATCACAGAAGTAGAAAATAAACTGGGCAGTAGCGTTCCGGAAGAACAGAAGAGATTCTTCGCGATCAAGCTTCTGGAAAGAGATGACAAGATCAAAGCTCAGATGACATCTGCACCGGATGTATCTGCTGAGATTAACGAACTGGAAAATAAGATGGACGATGATACCGAAAGTATTATCACAAATGAAAGATATGTATATATCTCTTCCATCATCAAGAGCTGCTATACCAAGAACAAGACTGGTGAAAAGCTTACTATCTCTGATAAGATTGACCGTGTAGTAACCAACCGTTTCCTGGCACTGCCGATCTTCGCAGCAGTGATGTACATTGTATATTATGTTTCTATTACAACCGTAGGTGCATTCCTGACAGATTGGACCAATGATGTGCTGTTTGGCGAGATCATTCCTCCTGCAATTGAGAGTTTCCTGACAGCCGTTCACTGTGCTGACTGGTTACAGGGACTGATTCTCGACGGTATTGTTGCCGGTGTAGGTGCCGTACTTGGTTTCGTACCTCAGATGCTGGTATTGTTTATCTTCCTGGCATTCCTGGAGTCCTGTGGCTACATGGCACGTGTTGCGTTCATCATGGACCGTATCTTCCGCAAGTTCGGTCTTTCCGGAAAATCATTCATTCCAATGCTGATCGGTACCGGATGTGGTGTTCCTGGTGTTATGGCTTCCAGAACCATCGAGAACGAACGCGACAGACGTATGACAATCATGACCACAACCTTTATCCCTTGCGGTGCGAAACTTCCAATCATTGCCCTCATCGCAGGTGCACTGTTTGACGGAGCTTCATGGGTAGCACCAAGTGCTTACTTCGTGGGAGTTGCAGCAATTATTATTTCTGGTATCATCTTAAAGAAAACGAAGATGTTTGCCGGCGATCCTGCACCATTCGTTATGGAACTTCCGGCATATCACTGGCCAACAGTTAGTAATGTACTGAGAAGTATGTGGGAACGTGGATGGTCCTTCATCAAAAAAGCAGGTACAATTATTCTCCTTTCTACCATCATTCTGTGGTTCTTGATGAGCTTTGGATGGGTTGACGGATCTTTCACCATGCTGGAGGCAGAACAGCTGGATGCAAGTATTCTTTCTAAGATCGGAAATGCAATTGCATGGATCTTTGCTCCTCTTGGATGGGGCGACTGGAAGATGGCAGTTGCAGCAGTCACCGGTCTGATTGCTAAAGAAAACGTAGTTGGTACATTCGGTATGCTCTTCGGTTTTGCAGAAGTAGCAGAAGATGGTACAGAGATCTGGGGACAGCTGGCAAGCAGCATGACACAGCTGGCAGCTTACTCTTACCTGGTATTCAACCTTCTGTGCGCTCCTTGCTTCGCAGCTATGGGTGCAATTAAGAGAGAGATGAACAATACCAAATGGTTCTGGTTCGCAATCGGATATCAGTGCTTATTTGCCTATGTTGTTTCCCTGTGTGTATATCAGATTGGTATGCTGGTAACAGGCGGTGGATTCGGAATTTTCACAGTAGTAGCAATCCTTCTGATTGTTGGAATGATCTACCTGCTGTGCCGCCCTTACAAAGAAAGCACTACATTAACAGAAAATGTAAAAGTAACAGCAAAATAAAGAAACTGAAATCGGTGCACATTTTCTGGTGCACCGATTTGTTTTTCGGTGTATACTATAACATCATGAGTACAGTTTGAAAGAAAGGATGTGTGACATATGGGAACACTTTTCGTAGGAGCAATTGTAGTTTTAATCGTTGTAGCAATCATCCGTAATATGATCAAAGATAAAAAAGCAGGAAAATCCATTCAGTGCGGCGTTGGATGCGAGCATTGCGGAGGCCACTGCAATCACAACTGCCATTAAAATGCACTGTAGAAAAGACGTTTACAGTTGCAAAAGAGACTGGGTTCGAGGTATAATATACCACGGGCTCAGCCTCTTTTTTGATTATAGGAGAAAAATAATGAAAGACGAATCTTTAAATAAACTGGCAGTGAAATCCGGTATTTTTTTTGTAGTGTGTCAGATGCTGATCAGAGGAATCAGTTTTGCCACGACACCGATTTATACCAGATTGCTGTCTACAGAGCAGTTCGGCCAGATCCGTGTCTATGAATCCTGGCTTCAGATCGCAGTGCCGATCATGTCATTGTGTCTGTGGCGAAGTGTAGAACGGGCCAAATACGATATGAGAGAAAAGTTTGATTCGTATACTTCGGCAGTACAGAATCTTTCGTACATTTCTATTGCGCTGATGCTCGGAATCTGTCTGTTGTTTAAGCCGCAGATCCAGAAGTTCTGTGGCATGGATGATGTGATGCTGTACACAGCGTTTGGTTATGTTTTTTCTTATACCAGTGTATTGTATATGAACCGTAGAGAAAAACAGAGCATGCGTTATAAATTCGCGACGGTAGCATCCATTCTTCTTGTTGTGCCGGCAACAGTTATTTCCATAGGCTGGCTGTACATAGGGAATATCAGAGGAGAATTTGACCAGTTAGTACATTATCGTATCCTGGGATTTTATATTCCACAGATCATCGGCGGCCTGATCATTGCCCTGATTATGGCAGTACAGGGAAAGAAACTGTTTTCCAGAGAATACTGGAAATACGGACTGATGTACAGTATTCCGCTGATTCCGGAAGTATTGTCTATTCAGATTATGAATCAGGCAGACAAGATCATGATTCAGAACCTGGTGGGAGAATGGGAGACAGGTATTTTTGCTGTTGGTACGACGGTGTCGTTTATTATCTGGATTCTGGAGGATTCGGTATGGAGTGCCTGGCTGCCATGGTTTTTTGAAAAGATATCCAGAGGAGAATCGGCAGATGTGGAAAAACCATGGGAGACAGTGATGCAGACTTTTGGCATGATTTCCTGGCTGGTAGTTATGCTGACACCGGAGATTGTCTGGATCCTGGGCGGAAAAAAGAATATGGCGGCGATCTGGGTGATTGCACCGATGGTGACTGGTACGTTGTTTCGTTTTTACAGTTACAGCTATACGGCAATTCAGAATTATTATAAGAAGACGGCACAGGTGGCGCTTGGAACCATGCTGGCAATGGTAGTGAATGTGATTTTGAACTATATCTGTATTCTGCAGTTTGGTTATCAGGCAGCAGCTTATACCACAGCCATCAGCTATGCATTTTTGCTGGTGCTGCAGGGATGGCAGGAGATGAAGATTACAGGACAGCGGATTATCCCACTTCGCATTACACTGAAGTATGCAGTTGTATTCTTCGGATTGAACCTGATTTCCATGTCAGCGTATAAGATGACCTGGTATCTGCGTTATCTGCTGATTCTGGCAGGGTGCGGATTTGCAGCGAAAAATATACTGCCGCAGTTCCTTGGAATTCTGAAAAATATCAGAACGAAAAAAAGTAAATAAGCTGTGTTGAAAGAACTCGCAAATTATGTTATAACCTTATTAATATTGGTTATTTTACGCAGGAGGAAGTAGTAAATGAAGCTTTTAGAAGATCGTATTCGTAAAGATGGTAAAATAAAAGAAGGAAATGTACTGAAAGTAGACAGTTTTCTGAATCATCAGATGGATGTGAAACTGTTTCATGAGATTGGTTTGGAATTCAAACGCAGATTTGAAGGAAAAGAGATCAACAAGATTCTGACAATTGAGGCTTCAGGAATCGGAATTGCCTGTGTAGTAGCAGAAGTATTTGATGTGCCGGTGGTATTTGCCAAGAAGACACAGACTAAGAATATCGCAGGAGAAGTATATCGTACACAGGTTGAATCATTTACCCATGGAAGAGTATATGATATCATCGTTTCCAAGGAATTTCTTGGAAAGGATGACAAGGTGTTGCTGATTGATGATTTCCTTGCCAATGGTAAGGCACTGGAAGGACTGAGCACACTGGTACAGGATTCCGGAGCAGAACTGGTAGGTGCCGGCGTGGTAATTGAAAAAGGATTCCAGGTTGGTGGACAGATCATCCGTGACAGAGGAATTCATCTGGAATCCCTGGCAATTGTAGAGAGTATGGATGATAAGAACGGAACGATTGTATTTCGTGAGCAGTAGAGAAGTTTAGATAGGAAGAGATATATGTCATTTGTAATAGAAAAGAAACTGAAAAACGTCATGACCTTCTATTATCTGATGAAGCTGGATAAGAAGATTCCGACAGACAGAACGTTTATCCGGAAGCGTCAGGGAAAGAAGGTACATGAACTGATGAAGTGCGCTTATGAGGTTCCATTTTACCGTGAGCGCTTTGAACGGTGTCATCTGACACCGGACGATTTTCACAGTGCAGAAGATCTGGCGAAGTTCCCTGTACTGACCCGCGCAGATCTGCGCGAGTGGATGCAGAAAGAGTATGATGCACATCCGGAGATGCATGAGAGATGGAATGTGCTAAGTACCAGTGGATCATCAGGAACACCGCTTAAGTTCCTTCAGACCCAGAGAGAATCTGCCTGCGTGGATGCAAACTGGATTCGTGTGCTGATGTATGCAGGATATCATCCGTTGCGTGGCAAGTTGTTTTCTTTTGAGACCAGCCATAAGCATGTGGATGCGAAAAAGGGAGACTCCATTATTCAGAAGTTTGGACTGATGAGACGCCGCGTGGTATCTGAGAAGAACTGTGTGGGAGAAGGTATTCGTGATATTCTGAATGAAGTAAATGAATATCAGCCGGATGTGCTGTGTTTCCGGCGTAACTGTCTGGTGCGTATGGCACTGTATGCACAGCGTAACAATATGAAGGTGCACAAGCCGAAGATCTATGTTCCGG
The DNA here is from genome assembly GCA_900544685.1 of uncultured Lachnospiraceae bacterium. GTDB lineage: Bacteria > Bacillota > Clostridia > Lachnospirales > Lachnospiraceae > Marvinbryantia. The sequence goes on from UQWA01000010.1 coordinate 18,961, forward strand.
TCAGCGAGATGGTAGATGACATGACACGCAAAGTGCTCGCTGAGACATTCGGAGAAGGTCTGATGGATGCATATGGAAGCTCCGAGACAGGAAGCTGTATCATTCAGGTACCGGGAGCAGAGCTGTATTACATCAACAGTGATACCCATGTGGTGAATATCTATGATGAAGAACAGCATCTGGCTGATGAGGGAAAAGTTATCATTACCACATTATTTAAGAAGGACTTCCCGATTATTAACTATGAGATCGGTGACAGGGCATCTTCTGTGATGGTGAATGGTGTGCGTTACATTAAGAACATCAAGGGAAGGGTCAACGATCTGGTAAGACATGAACACAGTGATGAGACATCTGCGCTGGAACTGATGAAGATACCGAATGGAATAGTAGGCATTGCCCAGTTCCGTTATATTCAGGAGTCTTATCATGACATGAGAATCCAACTGGTAAAGGATCCGGCAAATAATGCCCATACGAAGGAAGAGATCGAAGACTTTTTCCAGAAGAAGATGGCGGATCTGTTCGGAGAGGAATTCCAGCTTCATTTTGACTGGCTGGATGTGATTCCACCGGATGAGAACGGAAAGATGCGCTGCTTTGCCTGCAAGATGCAGTAAAAGACAGTGTATGCAAAAGAAAATGAAAAAGCTGTTCAGAAGATCATTTTTGTGAAGAAACTGGACAGACAGTAATCAGGAGGTGATCAGGGTGTTATATTCGTTTGTGATTCCCTGTTATAAGTCTTCCAAGACCATCCGTAAGGTTGTGGAAATGACCATGCAGGAGATGGACAGGCTGGGACGCAGAGAATATGAATTCGTACTGGTAGATGACTGCTCACCGGATGATGGAGAGACTATGGCGGCTCTTATGGGACTGGTAAGAGACTACGCCTGTGTGAAGGCTGTAGAACTGGCAAAGAATGCAGGCCAGCATAATGCCGTTATGGCAGGTTTAAATGAAGGAAGCGGAGATGTGTTTATTGCTATGGACGATGATATGCAGACACATCCGTCCCAGCTGGGAGCACTTCTTTCCGAGTTTGATAAAGGCTTTGACATTGTATATGGATATTATGAGCATAAGGAACACAGTAAGTTCCGTAATTTCGGAAGCTATGTCAATTATATGACAGTGCGGATTCTTCTGAAAAAACCGAAGGATCTGAAGACTTCCAGTTTCTGGGTAATTCGCAGGTTTGTGCGGGACTATGCAGTAGAATATAAGAGTGCCTATACACATTTGCAGGGACTGTTTTTACGTACGACACGGAATATCAGTTCTGTGCCAATTCAGCATTTTAAGCGAGAAGTAGGTACCTCTAATTATACATTTAAGAAACTGATTAAGCTCTGGTCCAATATACTGGGATTTTCCATTGTACCACTGCAGATGGCTACCTATACTGGATTTTTCTTTTCTGTGATTGGAATACTGGCAGCACTTGGAGTAATTATTTTAAAATTTGTACGCCCGGCAACGTACATAGGCTGGCCGTCCATGATGGCTACCATATGTTTCTTTTCGGGACTTAATCTGATGTTCATGGGAATTATCGGAGAGTATGTGGGAAGAATTTTCCTTGGAATGAGCAAGAATCCACAGTATGTGGTGCGTAAGGTACATTGTAAGGAAAAAGAGTGCCTGGAAAATGAAAGGGAGAAAGCATGAAAAAGCTGATGATTATGGGTGCCGGTATCTATCAGGTGCCATTGATAAAAAAAGCAAAAGAGATGGGAATCTATACGATCGTAGTCAGCATTCCGGGAAATTATCCGGGATTTGCCCTTGCAGATAAAGTAATCTATGAGAATACTGTAGATTATGAACGAATTCTGGAAGTTGCAAAAGAAGAGAAGATTGACGGAATCGTGACGGCGGGAACAGACGTGGCAGTCATTACCATTGGTAAGGTCTGTGATGAACTGGGACTTGCAGGAATCAGTTTTGAGGCTGCAAAGATAGCGTCTAATAAGATCCTCATGAAGCGGAAATATGAAGAATACGGTGTGCGCACCGCTCGTTTCCGTGAGATTGGATTTGATGAAGACCTGAAAGAAAAGATACAGGGGCTGAACTTCCCTATGATTGTGAAGGCAGTAGACAGTTCAGGCAGCCGTGGTATTACAAGAGTGAATGCAGAGACAGAGTTTGATGCTGCAGTAGCAGCGGTAAAGTCTGTGACCAGAACAGATCATTTCATTGTGGAAGAATTCATTGAAGGAAAAGAATTCGGAGCGCAGGCATTTGTACAGAATGGAAAGCTGAAGTTTGCGCTGCCTCATGGAGATTATGTATTCCAGGGAGACACTGGTGTACCGATCGGTCATTTCGCACCGTATGAATTAAGTGAAGAAGTGATCAATGACGCAGAGGAGCAGCTTGAAAAGGCAATTCAGGCTATGGGTTTAAATAACTGCGCGATTAATGCGGATTTCATCTTAAAAGATGATAAGACTTATGTGCTGGAACTGGGAGGCCGTTCAGGAGCTACCTGTCTGGCAGAACTGGTATCCATCTATTATGGATATGATTATTATGAGAAGCTGATCCGTGCAGCTCTTGGTGAAGATCTGGAGTTTCCACAGAATCATGCAGTACCGAATGCCAGCATGCTTCTTAGAAGTGACAGGGATGGAGTGATCCGTTCTATTGTCAATCACAATGTGGAAGAACCGAATATTTGTGAGATCCAGTTTGACTATAAAGTGGGAGATGCAGTGAAGAAGTTCCATGTAGGACCACACCGGATTGGCCATGTAATCACTAAAGGTGAGACACTGGAGAAGGCTGTGGAGAAGCTTCACGAAGCCATGGATAAGATTGAGATCATTGTAGAATAGAAATCATCAAAAATAAGAATTAAAAAAGAGACCGCGTAGGTCTCTTTTTGTCTGTACATTTATTTGTGAAGTACATATTTTTTAATTGCCTGAAAACTTTCCCGACTGATCACATGTTCCATTTTGCAGGCATCCTCTGTGGCAACTGCTGGATCTACGCCCAGGCTGATCAGCCAGGATGAGATCAGCTGATGCCGTTCATAGATCATCTCAGCGATGGCACGACCAGATTCAGTCAGATAAATAAAACCGGCATCTGTGACGGTAATGTGCTCTTTCTCTCTCAGATTCTTCATAGCAATGCTGACACTGGATTTTTTGAAACCAAGTTCATTCGCAATGTCTACGGAACGAACGACTGGAAGTCGTTTGCTTAAGACCAGTATTGTTTCCAAATAGTTTTCTGCAGACTCATTTACTACCATTACAATTTCCCCTAACTTTACTAAAAAACAATTCATTACATTGTTCAGTATAACATAATTCGGTTAGTTAAGCAAACAGATATTTATTGCATTTCACAAAATGCTGTACTACAATAATGTTGTTTTGCGATATAGTGTGAAAGGAAAAGAGGAGAAATGAAAACAGGACAGATGAAAAATGCAGGAATATTGTTGTTGACTGCTATTATATGGGGATTCGCATTTGTGGCACAAAGTGTGGGAATGGATTATGTAGGACCGTTTACCTTCAACTGTGTGAGACTTTTTATAGGAGCATTGGTTCTGCTCCCATGCATTGCGTTGTTAGATAAGTTAAATGGAACAGATACCGGCAAACAGGGAGAAAAAAAGCATAAGACAGGTCGCGAAGAATGGATTGGAGGGATCTGCTGTGGTATTGCTCTGGCAACGGCAAGCTGCCTTCAGCAGATTGGCATTATGCATACGACAGTTGGAAAAGCTGGATTTATTACGGCCTGCTATATTTTACTGGTTCCCATATTTGGACTGTTTTTCCATAAAAAATGTGGGATATTGGTGTGGATTGGTGTCATTTTGGCAGTGATCGGACTGTATTTTCTGTGTATCGATGAGAATCTTACCATTGGCAGAGGAGATATTATGGTATTTTTGTGTGCTATCGTTTTTGCCATACATATTCTGGTCATTGATCATTTTTCACCGAAGACAGACGGAGTGCGGATGTCCTGCATCCAGTTCTTTGTCAGCGGTGTGATTTGTCTGGTGCCGACACTGCTTCTGGAACATCCGCATCTGGGACAGTTATTGGCAGCATGGCAGCCGATTCTGTATGCAGGTGTTCTATCCTGTGGGGTAGCATATACGCTTCAGATTATAGGTCAGAAAGGAATGAATCCGACAGTGGCATCCCTGATCCTCAGCCTGGAATCTGTCATGTCGGTACTGGCCGGAATCCTGGTTCTGGGAGAGATGCCAACTGCAAGAGAAGTGTTGGGATGTGTCTTAATGTTTACTGCGATTCTGCTGGCGCAGCTTCCGACTCCTGGGAAGAAGGAGCCGTCCAGTCTGCGATCAGACGGATAAATTCCAGAGCGTTGTCCTGGTGCTCGCTGCCGGCAGTTATCATCAGGATTGCTTCACTGGCTGTCCCGCCATAATAGGTGTAGAACGCAGTGTCTGAGATATCAATGCCATAAGGAAGTTCTTCGCCTGTGCTGATAACCTGGTCATCATTATCACGCTCTACGATCTGACCGGTAACCAGGTGGTCTGAAAAGGTGTCCAGAAGATCATCTGTAAGCACAGAAGAAAGATCCAGACAGAAGCCGGCTTCGCTTTTGGAATCAAAGGTATCGCGGTCACAGATGATCACATCCAGGTCACTGGTAACCAGCTTGGTGGTAAATGCTATCTGCTGATTGGCATCGTCCAGATTGTAATTAGTTACCGTCAGAATCTGATCCTTTCCGGTTGCCTGAAAGGAATCCTTCAGGAAAGCAGCCAGATCATCGGCATCGGCCAGAGCTGTTTCATTGACGGCAGTCACATTCAGAATCGTTTCCTGATGGCGGAAAAAGATGGTATAGATCAGATTGCCGCCGATGGCAATCAGGATCACAGCCAGAATACAGAATTTTAAATAATAATCTTTGAAATATTGCAGCTTCTGACGACCGGAGAGAGAGGAAATGTCTTTTTTTCCAATCGTGTCATCCCGTTTCTGATACAGAATAGAATCGTCGTCCAGAGCTGTTTTTTTCTGTTTTACATCCATGATAAAATCCCCTTTTATTTCTTTGTATAAAGTCTAACATGGAATGAAAAAAAAGTGTATAAAATCTTTGTGAAGTATGTTATACTGTGAACAAGTGGGGACTGCGTATGCAGTGCTCCAAAAGATAGCGATAAAGGGGTAAAAAATGAAACGAGTATTACTGAAATTAAGCGGAGAAGCTCTGGCAGGCGACAAGAAGATGGGCTTTGATGAACCGACTGTGATTAAGGTGGCCCAGCAGGTAAAGCAGCTGTCTGATGCAGGTATTGAGATTGGTATTGTAATCGGAGGTGGTAATTTCTGGAGAGGCCGTTCCAGTGAGAATATTGACCGTACCAAGGCAGATCAGATCGGAATGCTGGCTACTGTTATGAACTGTATTTATGTATCAGAGATTTTCAGATCTGTTGGCATGATGACACAGGTCCTTACACCATTTGAATGCGGGTCCTTTACCAAACTGTTTTCTAAAGACAGAGCGAACAAGTATTTTTCCAGAGGAATCGTGACATTCTTTGCAGGCGGAACCGGACATCCATATTTTTCAACGGATACAGCTACCGTACTTCGTGCTATTGAGATCGAAGCAGATGTGATCCTTCTGGCAAAATCCATTGATGGTGTTTATGACAGTGATCCGAAGTCAAATCCGGATGCTAAGAAGTATGAAGAGATCAGTATTCAGGAAGTTATCGACAAGAGACTGGGCGTAGTAGATCTGGCAGCATCTATTTTATGTATGGAGAATAAGATGCCGCTGCTGGTATTTGGGCTGAATGAAGAGAACAGCATTGTGAATACCGTGAACGGAGTATTTAACGGAACAAAAGTAACTGTTTAGAAGACAGAGTAATCAGGAGGACAGAGATGGACGAGAGAATTAAAATATATGATGAGAAGATGACAAAGACTTACAACAACCTGCTTTCCGAGTTTGGTTCTATCAGAGCAGGCCGTGCGAATCCACATGTACTGGACCGTATCATGGTGGACTATTACGGATCCCCGACACCGATCCAGCAGGTAGGTAATGTGAACGTACCGGAACCACGTATGATCCAGATTCAGCCATGGGAGAGCAGTATGCTCAAGGCAATCGAGAAGGCAATCATGACTTCCGATCTTGGTATCAATCCTACCAATGATGGTAAGGTCATTCGTCTGGTATTCCCTGAACTGACAGAGGAACGCAGAAAGGACCTGGCAAAAGAGGTTAAGAAAAAAGGGGAAGCTGCCAAAGTAGCAGTGAGAAATATCCGTCGTGATGCCAATGATGCATTTAAGAAACTGAAAGGTTCTGATGTATCAGAAGATACTGTCAAGGAACTGGAAGAACAGGTTCAGAAGCTGACTGACAAGTACATCAAGGAAGTAGATAAGGCAATTGATGAAAAGTCAAAGGAAATCATGACCGTATAAAAGATAAAATCTAGCTTATGCCGGATGGCAGAGTATAGATATATGAGAGCAAGAGTCTTGAAACAGAGCACAAAAGATACATGGCTGCGGCAGATGGATGTCTGCGGCAGCCTTTGTGTTACAGGAGGTTATATGGAAGAAGGAAGAGAAGCTTTGCGGATTCCACAGCATGTGGCTATCATTCTGGATGGCAACGGAAGATGGGCGAAGAGCAAGGGAATGCCGAGAAACTACGGACATTCCAGAGGAGCCAAAAATCTGGAAGTCATCTGTGAAGATGCGTATAATATAGGGATTAAATATCTGACCGTTTATCTGTTTTCCACGGAAAACTGGAAGAGATCAAAAGACGAAGTGGACGGACTGATGCGCCTGTTCCGCAGTTATACGAAGACCTGCATCAAGACCGCACAGAAGAATAACATGAAGGTACGTGTACTGGGTGATCCGACAGCGCTGGACCCTGATCTGCAGGAAAGTCTGAGGAAGTTGGTGGACAGTTCTAAGGATAATACCGGATTGAATTTCCAGATTGCCATTAATTACGGAAGCAGAGATGAGATTGTCCGTGCTATCCGGCATTTGACGGCAGATTGTCTGGATGGTAAGGTGAAACCGGAAGAGATTACAGAAGAGATGTTTTCCGGTTATCTGGATACCAGAGAAGTACCAGATCCGGATCTGCTGATCCGTACCAGTGGGGAACTGCGTCTGTCCAATTATCTGATGTGGCAGCTGGCTTATACAGAATTCTATTTTACAGATATTCCGTGGCCGGCTTTTACCAAGGAGAACTTATGGCAGGCGATTGAAAAATACAATAAGAGAGAGCGTCGGTATGGCGGCGTCATAGAGGAGAAATAATATGTTTGGTGTAAGACTTCGAAGCGGAATCATTTTAGTGGCACTGGCTCTCTTGACGATTATATCCGGAGGATATGTGCTGTTTGGCACACTGCTTGCCATTTCACTGATCGGACTGGGAGAACTGTATCGTGCAGCCAGGATCCAGAAGAAAGACGCAATGGGACTGGCGATGACCGGCTATCTGGCGACGGTTGTTTACTATGGAATGCTTCTTTTGAAGTTGGAGAATTACAGTACGATTCTGCTGATCTTTATTCTGGTGGCATTTTTATTCGTATATGTATTTACCTTTCCGAAGTATCAAAGTGAGCAGGTGATGGGAGCTTTTTTTGGGGTAGTATATGTCAGTGTGATGCTGTCTTATATTTACCAGACAAGAAATCTTACAGACGGTGCTTATCTGGTATGGCTGATTTTCCTGTGCTCCTGGGGCTGTGATACCTGTGCCTACTGTGTTGGTATGCTGATAGGAAAGCATAAGATGTCTCCGATCCTCAGCCCGAAAAAGTCTGTAGAAGGAGCTGTAGGTGGCGTAGTGGGTGCTGCCATTCTGGGAGCTGTCTATGCAACAGTCGTTGGAAAATATCTGCAGGCTGAGAATCAGGTAGTAATGTACGCAGTGATCTGTGCCGTGGGAGCGTTGATTTCTATGGTGGGAGATCTGGCGGCGTCTGCCATTAAGAGAAATCATGAGATCAAGGATTATGGAACATTGATTCCGGGACATGGCGGGATTCTGGATCGTTTTGACAGTGTGATTTTTACCGCACCGATTATTTATTTTTTGGCAAGTACATTCATTAAATAAACACAAAATTATGATATGGTAGTTGAGGTGAAACATATGAAGACAATCGCAGTACTCGGTTCAACCGGGTCTATAGGAACACAGACTCTGGAAGTTGCCAGAGCCAATGGAGATCTGAAGATTGCTGCATTGGCAGCAGGACGTAATGTTATGCTTCTGGAAAAGCAGATTCGGGAATTCTCTCCGCGGGTAGTTGCGGTATGGGAAGAAGAGGCAGCGAAGGAATTAAAGACGGCAGTCAGTGATCTGGATGTGAAGATTGTGACAGGCATGGATGGACTGATTGAGATCTCCACACTGCCAGAGGTGGAAGTTCTGGTAACTGCTATTGTGGGAATGATCGGTATCCGTCCGACCGTAGAAGCGATCAAGGCAGGCAAGGATATTGCCTTGGCAAATAAAGAGACTCTGGTGACTGCCGGACATATTATTATGCCGCTGGCGAAAGAACATAATGTCAGGATCCTGCCGGTGGACAGTGAACACAGCGCCATCTTCCAGTCGCTGAACGGAGAACATCATGAGCAGATTGATAAGCTGTTGATTACTGCGTCCGGTGGTCCGTTCCGTGGAAAGAAGAGAGCAGATCTGGAAAAGGTAAAAGTGGAAGATGCCCTGAAGCATCCCAACTGGGCAATGGGACAGAAGATTACCATTGATTCTGCTACACTGGTAAATAAGGGCCTTGAGGTTATGGAGGCAAAATGGCTGTTTCATGTAGATCTGGATCAGATCGAGGTAGTGGTACAGCCGCAGAGTGTGATCCATTCCATGGTACAGTTTGTGGATGGGGCAGTGATGGCACAGCTTGGTACACCGGATATGAAGCTGCCGATTCAGTATGCACTGTACTATCCAGACCGTCGTTATCTGACTGGAGACCGTCTGGATTTTGCGAAGCTGGGACAGATTACGTTTGAAAAGCCAGACATGGAGACTTTTCAGGGATTGCCACTTGCATTACAGGCATCCAGAACAGGCGGATCTATGCCGACGGTTTTCAATGCGGCAAATGAGCGGGCGGTCAGCAAGTTTCTTCACAGAGAGATTGGATTCACGGATATTTATCAGATTATTATCGAAAGCATGGAGCATCATAAGGTACAGCAGCAGCCTACAGTAGAGGACATTCTCGATACAGAGAAAGCAACTTATGAATTTATTGAAAGCAGGTGGTAAATTGAGCATTCTGATAGCACTGATTATATTCAGTCTGATCATTATTTTTCATGAACTGGGACATTTTTTACTGGCAAAAGCAAATGGAGTCACTGTTGTGGAATTTTCTCTTGGTATGGGACCAAGACTTTTAAGCAAGGAGTGGCACGGAACCAGATATTCCTGGAAGCTATTGCCATTTGGCGGTTCCTGCATGATGCTGGGCGAGGATGAAGCGGCAGGAGAAGAAGGATCCTTTGGAAGCAAGTCTGCGCTGGCAAGGATTTCTGTGATTGCAGCAGGACCGATTTTCAACTTTATTATGGCATTTGCGGCAGCCGTAATTATTACGGCATGTGTTGGTTATGATCCTGCAGTCGTAAGGGATACTACAGATGGTTTCCCTGCACAGGAAGCCGGTATTCAGGCAGGAGATGTGATTACTAATATGAATGGGAAACACATTCAGCTTGCCAGAGAGGTAAGCAATTATGTGTCTTTTCATCAGGGAGAGACAGTTACCGTTACGTATGAGCGGGATGGAGAGACTTATGTCACCACACTGGAGCCAAAGGCAACAGAAGATGGCAGACAGCTTCTGGGACTGTCTATGAACAGCGGTTATGTAAAAGGCGGTATAGGCAAGACGTTGTTTTACGGAGCCTATGAAGTAAAATACTGGATAGACATTACCCTGCAGAGTCTGAAGATGCTGGTAAAGGGTCAGGTAGGTGTGAAAGACATGTCTGGTCCTGTAGGAGTGGTAGACATGATCGGTGAGACTTACACAGAGAGTGTCCAGATCAGCTGGTATGCAGTCTTTATTAATATGTTGAATATTGCCATTCTTCTTTCAGCCAACCTGGGAGTGATGAACCTGCTTCCACTGCCGGCGCTGGATGGTGGACGTCTGGTATTTCTGATTCTGGAGTTGATTCGTGGAAAGCGTATCAACCCGGAAAAAGAAGGAATGGTACATTTTATTGGACTGATGGCACTGATGGTATTGATGGTAGTGGTACTGTTCAGTGATGTAATGAAACTGATGTAAACTATAAGGGATTGCGTGAGTGTGAAGCAATTTGTATAGTATACTGGGCGTCTGTGTATAAATCATACGCAGGCGCTTTTTCGCACTGATTGTAACGAAAAGAGGAGAGGTTATGAGCATTGAGGTAGAGATTAAATTAAAGATCAGTGACAGGGATAAGCTGATAGAAGACCTGTATGATGCAGGTTTCAGGCAGGGAAATCTGGTATCGGAATCAGATATCTATTACACATCCAGGCATCATGATTTTGAAAAGCTGGATGAGGCGCTTCGGATTCGTAGCACTCGCAATTTATCTACAGGAGAAAAGTCTTCTGTGATTACGTTTAAAGGTACTAAGACAGACAGCCGCTCCATGACACGAAAAGAACTGGAGACAGAAGTGGGGGATCCACAGACTGCCAGAGAGATTCTGGAAAGTATCGGATTTACTCCGGTTCCGGCGGTGGAAAAGGAACGCCAGCATTTTCATAAACAAGGCATCACAGCCTGTGTGGATCGTGTGAAAAATCTGGGTGATTATCTGGAACTGGAGAAAATTGTGAGTACAGAAGCAGAAAAGACAGAAGCACTGCGAGAACTGGAAGAAGTATTGCAAAGCTTGGATTATTCCATGGAGGACACCATACGGACGTCGTATCTGAGTATGCTAATGAAGAAATAGAAAGTGTGAGCTATGAGAAAAAAAGATGATTTTTATCAGCAGATGATCCGGCTGACGATTCCGATTATTATTCAGAATCTCTTAAGTGCAGCAGTGAATTCCGCAGATGTCATTATGCTAAATTACGTAGGGCAGTCATCCATATCGGCAGTGTCTCTGGCAGCCAATTATTCCAACGTTTTATTTATGGTATATTATGGCCTTGGAACCGGGGCTGCTCTTTTGTGCGCCCAGTATTTTGGAAAAGGAAATCTGGAGGCTATTCATGCCATAGAAGGAATTACCCTGCGGTTTTCGTTGGCTATTTCTGGAATTGCTGCATTGTTTGCCTTTCTGATGCCACAATATATGATGCAGCTTTTCACTTCAGATCCAGAGTTGATTAGCATAGGTTCCTCTTATCTCAGAATCATGGGGATTACTTATCTGTGCTGGGGCGTGACAGAGGTGTATCTGTCGATCCTGCGCAGTGTGGGCAGAGTAACCGTCAGTATGGTACTGAATGTGCTGGCTTTTGGACTGAACATCATCCTAAATGCTACATTTATTTTCGGGCTGTTTGGTGCCCCAAGGCTCGGTGTAATGGGAGTGGCTATCGCAACGACATCCTCCAGAGCAATCGAGCTCACTGGATGTTTTATTGTTTCCATGTTCAGCAAAGATGTGAAGCTAAAGCTGTCCTATATGTTTATCCGCAGCAAAGTATTGTTGAAGGATTTTATCCGTCTGTCTCTGCCGGCACTGGGAAATGACGTATCCTGGAGTGTGGGATTTGCCATGTATTCTGTGATACTGGGACATCTTTCCACCGATGTGGTAGCTGCCAATTCTCTGGCTACCGTAGTGAGAAATATTGGTTCGGTTTTCTGCCTTGCCATTGCCAGTGCGGGAACGATTCTGCTTGGCAACATCATGGGAAAAGGCGATCTGGAGAAGTCAAAAGAATACGCGTCCAGGATGCTGAGAATGACAGTCATTGCAGGAGCAGTCGGAGGACTGATCGTACTGGCTGTGACACCGTTTGTCCTGCATTTCGCATCATTGAATGAAACAGCGATGCATTATCTTAAAATTATGCTGCTGATTAATACCTACTACATTATGGGGTCCGCAGTGAACACGGCATTGATTGCCGGAGTATTCCGGGCAGGAGGAGATACCAGATTCGGACTGATCTGTGATACCATTGATATGTGGTGCTATGCAGTGCCACTTGGATTTCTCGCAGCTTTTGTATTTAAGCTGCCGGTGCTCTGGGTGTACTTCCTGCTGTTTACCGATGAATTTGTCAAATGGCCGTGGGTATTTCACCATTACAGGCAGGGGGTCTGGGCACAGAATATAACCAGAGAAGAAGTGTTTGATGAAACAAAACAGATGGTATGAAAGAATGGTAAATTACAAACAGAATTGAGGAATATGTATATGAACACAAAAGAACACAAAAAAAGCACATGGCATCTGATACAGAGATTCTGGCCATATGAAAAAAAGTATTTAAAAACAGTCCTGCTGGATCTTTTCTGTGCAGCACTGACCTGTTTATGTGATCTGGTATTGCCGTTGATTTTGCGTACCATCACCAATTTGGCGATGACGGATCTGGCAGCCCTTACCGTATCACTGGTGTTGAAGCTGACATTTCTGTATTTTGTACTCCGGCTGATTGATGCGGGAGCGCAGTATTTTATGGCAGATATGGGACATGTGATGGGGGTCTATATTGAGACCGATATGAGGGAAGATGCTTTTGATCATCTGTTGAAGCTGGGGTATACCTATTATTCCAATACCAAGATCGGACAGATTATGGGACGGATTACGAATGATTTGTTTGATGTGACGGAGTTCGCACATCACTGTCCGGAAGAATTTTTTATTGCCGGATTGAAGTTTGTGGTAAGTTTTATTATTTTATGCACTTACAATGTAGCACTCACAGTGATTATTTTTGCCTGCGTTCCGCTTATGACCGTGGTTTCCATCAAACTGAATCGCTGGCAGAGAGAAGCGTTCCGCAGACAGAGAGTGCAGATCGGGGAATTAAATGCACAGATCGAGGATTCTCTTCTGGGAGAGCGGGTGGTAAAGGCTTTTGGTGTAGAAGAACGGGAAAAAGCAAAATTTACCCAGGGAAATCAGGAATTTCAGCGTATCAAAAAATTGACCTATAAGGCAATGGCGGCATTTCAGGCGTCTACAAGACTCTTTGATGGACTGATGTATCTGCTGGTTGTGCTGGGAGGAGGTCTGTTTGTAATCCGTGGTGCAATCTCACCGGGAGATCTGGTAGCGTATGTGATGTACGTATCCACTCTGATTGCAACGATTCGAAGAATTGTGGAATTCGCAGAGCAGTTCCAGAGAGGTATGACCGGTATCGAGCGTTTTTTTGAGATTATGGATGCGCCGGTTGAGATTCAGGATGCACCAGATGCAGTACCGCTTCAGTTAAAAGATGGAGCTATTGATTTTAAAAATGTATCATTTGAGTATCCGGATGACCACAATCATGTATTAAAAAATCTGTCTCTGCATATTGCACCGGGAGAGCGGGTGGCGCTGGTGGGGTCATCCGGCGGTGGAAAGACCACATTATGCAACCTGATTCCAAGATTTTATGATGTGACTGGTGGTGAGATCGATATTGACGGACAGAATATCAGTTCCGTAACCTTAAAAAGCCTTCGGACAGCTATCGGCGTGGTGCAGCAGGATGTCTATCTGTTCAGCGGAAGTGTGGCGGAGAACATTGCATATGGAAGAATAAATGCCACCATGGAAGAAATCCGAGAAGCAGCCAGACTGGCCGGTGCGGATGAATTCATTATGGGATTAAAAGATGGATATGATACTTATGTGGGAGAACGGGGCGTGAAGCTGTCTGGCGGGCAAAAGCAGCGAATTTCCATAGCAAGAGTATTTTTAAAGAATCCGCGGATACTGATTCTGGATGAAGCAACCAGTGCGCTGGATAATGAAAGTGAGCTGCTGGTGGGACAGAGCCTTAGCAAGCTGGCGAAGGGAAGAACGACAATTACTATAGCACACAGACTGACGACGATCAAAGACTACGACCGGATTCTGGTACTTTCGGGAGAAGGTGTGGAAGAGGAAGGAACCCACGAAGAGCTGTTAAAGAAAAAAGGAAGCTATTATCGTTTCTGGAACCAGTTGAATGAAGTATAAAAACTCCACGATTGTGCAGAAAAATTTACTGAATATCTGAAGAAACCGATTCCAGATCATGCACGAAAAGTATTCATGTAGAGGTATTGTGATGGTATATACAGGCACATATAAATCAGAAATAGGAGATATTTTACTGGCAGCAGATGAGATCGGACTTACTGGACTGTGGTTTATAGGACAAAAATACTTTGCCAATACGCTCCCAAAAGAATACATTTCGCAGGAAACTTCAGTGCTTACGGAGGCGAAAAAATGGCTGGATGTGTATTTTTCCGGGCAGGAACCAAAGTTTACGCCGCCCCTGCATCCGGATGGAACTGTTTTCCGCCATGCAGTATGGGAGATTTTATTGCAGATTCCGTATGGAGAGACGATTACCTATGGAGAGATTGCAAGGAGACTGGCGAAGAAACAGAATGCAGCGCATATGTCTGCACAGGCTGTAGGCGGTGCAGTGGGACACAACGAAGTTTCCATTATCATTCCCTGTCACCGTGTGGTGGGAACCAATGGCAGACTGACCGGATATGCAGGAGGCATTGATAAAAAGATCGCATTGTTAAAATTGGAACATACAGACTTGCTATTTTCCGAAAAAACCACTATAATCAACAACAGAATAGTTTGAAAAGGAGAACGATTATGGCACAGAATCCAATTGTTACCATCACTATGGACAACGGTGATGTAATGAAAGCAGAATTGTATCCGGAAATTGCACCGAATACTGTAAATAATTTTATCAGTCTGGTAAAAAAGGGCTTCTATGATGGACTGATTTTCCATCGTGTTATCAACGGATTTATGATTCAGGGCGGATGCCCGCAGGGAACCGGCATGGGTGGTCCTGGATACTGCATTAAGGGAGAATTCGCAGATAACAGATTCCAGAATGATCTGGCACATACTCCTGGAGTATTATCTATGGCAAGAGCGATGCATCCAAACTCAGGTGGATCTCAGTTCTTTATCATGCACAAGGCAGCTCCGCATCTGGATGGTTCTTATGCAGCATTTGGTAAAGTGATGGAAGGTATGGATGTGGTAAATAAGATCGCAGAAGTAGATACCGACTACAGCGACAGACCACTGGATGAGCAGAAGATCAAATCCATGACAGTAGAGACCTTTGGAGTGGATTATCCAGAACCAGAGAAATGTTAAATCACATGAGATGTGTCGGGGATAGCAATATCCCCGGCATTTTTGTAACCACAAAAGAAGAACTGGAAGAAAAGTGGAAAATACATGGGATACAGGCAGTATACCTTATCGATCAGATAGAACTGCTGCGAGTGATAAAGCAACTGGGCGGGGCATGTATTTATCTGGAGAAGCAAAATGGTATTATTTGCTGTGAAGCTGATTACATCTGGCAGATGTCTGATGAGACAGACTTGCCGGATGAAGCTTATATTTACCGTGTCTGGCAGCGTCATATGCATCTGCCATGGCTGATTACGAAGACAGAACACTTGCTCCTTCGGGAATCTGTTATGGAGGATTTGCCGTGTTTTCAGCAGTTTTACAAAGAAGAACGAGACAATCCTGATGTGCAGCAATTGTGTGAAGGGGAAGAACAGCTTCATACTTACATCGCTACCCGTTATCCACTTCTTGAGTACGGCCTCTGGACAATTGTGGATAAAGCCACTGCTACCGTAGTTGGCCGGGCTGGAATCGAAGAACTCCCGGAAGATTATGGTGATCTTGCCGGTGAACCAGAGTTGTCCTATCTGATCGGAAAAGAATATCGGGGAAGCGGTATAGCCAAAGAAGCATGCCAGGCTATCTTACATTATGCAGCGGAAGAACTGGAGATGAAAAGAATCTATTTAAGAACTTCCAGAGAGAATTTCCATTCTCGGAAACTGGCAGAAAAGCTCGGTCTGTTAAAGGTTGAATCTATAACTGAGTATAAAGATTTGCTATATTGTGGCTTATTGACTTTTGAAAGATAAGAGTATATCATTTAACCCATATAAAACCTATGAACAAATAGGACAACGATATCAGCGGAGTGCAGGGCGCGCGGCAATCCTTGATATCCTGTAACAGAACTTAACCGTTTCAGCCAGGCAGTTCCCAGAAGAAAAACGAACCTGACCTGACAGAACATATAACAGAATATCAGAGAGAAAAAGGAGATTAGAATTATGAAAAGAGTACTTGCATCCATCGCAGCAGCAACATTAACCCTGGCACTGGCCGTACCGGCAGCAGCAGAAGGAACCATTAAGGTAGCAGCATCACCGACACCACATGCAGAGATCCTGGAAGCAGCAAAGAGCATTCTGGCAGATGAAGGATGGGATCTGGAAGTGACTGAATTCGAAGATTACGTTCAGCCAAATCTGGTAGTAGAGAGCGGTGACTTCGATGCCAACTATTTCCAGCATATACCATATCTGGAAAGCTTCAATGAAGAAAAAGGAACTCATCTGGTAGATGCAGGAGACATTCACTATGAACCATTTGGAATTTATCCTGGAACAAAGAGCAGTCTGGATGAACTGGAAGACGGAGATACCATTGCTGTACCAAATGATACTACAAATGAAGCAAGAGCACTTCTTCTTCTTCAGGACAACGGAGTACTTACCTTAAAAGAAGGCGCAGGACTGACAGCTACAGTAAATGATATCGAATCTACCACAAAAGATATTAAGATTCAGGAACTGGAAGCAGCACAGGTACCGAGAGTGCTTGGAGAAGTAGCATTCGCAGTTATCAATGGTAACTACGCAGTAGAAGCAGGACTTTCCGTAGCAGATGATGCAATCGCATATGAAGCATCTGATTCAGAAGCCGCTAAGACTTATGTAAATATCATTGCAGTAAAAGAAGGAAACGAAGACAATGAAGGTATCGTAGCACTGGTAGACGCACTGAAGTCTGACGAGATCAAAGACTTCATCAATGAGACATACAACGGTGCAGTTATTCCTTATGAACCATCCGATGATGCAGAAGCTGCTACAGAAGAAGCTACAGAAGCAGCATCTGAAGAAGCAACTGAGGTAGTTGAGACAGAGACAGAAGCTCAGTAAAAATTCAAGTCGAGCACGAACGAGGGGCAGATGTGGGATTTTATCTTGCAACTGCCCTGTTTTTACGATAAAATAAAGCGTGTTGCAAAGAGATAAGAGGAGGGAACCCATGGAACCGATTATAAAAATAGAACATCTGGATAAGTGGTTTAAAGTCAAAGACATGGATGTACATGCCCTGGATGATATTTCTCTCGATATTTATAAAGGAGAGATCTATGGGATTATTGGTATGTCTGGTGCCGGTAAGAGTACTCTGGTGCGGTGTCTGAATTTTCTGGAAAGACCCACATCCGGAGATGTGATTGTGGATGGAAAAAATCTGGCAAAGCTGTCCAATAAGGAACTGCGTGCCACCAGAAAAGATATTGGCATGATTTTCCAGCATTTTAATCTGCTAATGCAGAGAAATGTACTGGACAATGTATGTTTCCCAATGGAACTGGCTGGAATTAAGAAAAAAGAGGCCAGAGAAAAGGCACTGGAATATCTGAAAGTTGTAGGACTGGAAGAGAAAGCAAAAGCTTATCCGGCACAGCTTTCCGGTGGACAAAAGCAGCGTGTGGCCATTGCCAGAGTGCTTGCCAGTGATCCTAAGATTCTGCTTTGTGATGAAGCAACCAGTGCATTGGATCCGCAGACTACTAAGTCCATTCTACAACTGTTAAAGGAGATTAATCAGAAGTATGGTATCACCATTGTAATCATTACCCATGAGATGGCAGTAGTGCAGGAGATCTGCAGCCATGTGGCAATCATTGATCACGGTAAGCTGGCAGAGCACGGCCTGGTCAGTGACATTTTCACTGCACCGAAGTCCAAGGAAGCTAAGAAGCTGATCTATCAGGGCTATAAACATGTGAAAGAGATGAAAGGCAAGCGTTGTGTGCGAATTGTATTTTCGGAGAACTCATCTTTTGAGCCGGTAATCGGAAACATGGTATTAACATGCAAGGCACCGGTAAACATCCTTTATGCTCATACCACGGATCTTGATGGGGTAGCCAAGGGAGAGATGATCCTGCAGCTGCCGGAAGACAGAATCATCGGAGATCAGATGATCGAGTATCTGAAAAAAGCAAAACTTGCAGTGGAGGTGTTAGAAGATTATGTGGGATAGTACTATAATTATGATGATCGTCCGTGGTATCGGAGAGACCTTATATATGACACTGACATCCACCCTGCTTGGGTATGTGCTGGGACTGCCAATGGGTATTTTACTGGTAATCTGTGCAAAAGACGGCATTCGTCCGAATGCGTTGGTTTATAAGATTTTTGACTTGATTTCTAATATTTTCAGAAGTATACCGTTTCTGATTTTACTGATTCTGGTGATGCCTTTGACAGCAAAGCTGGTAGGAAAAAGCTATGGTTCAACAGCAACCATCGTACCACTGACTTTTGCGGCAGCACCGTACATTGCACGTATGGTAGAATCTTCTTTAAAAGAGGTAGATCGTGGCGTTATTGAAGCCGCACAGAGCATGGGTGCCAGCACCTGGGAGATCGTGTGGAAGGTCTATTTAAAAGAAGCCAGAACATCCCTGATTGTGAATGCAACTATCGCAACAGGAACGATTCTTGGATATTCTGCTATGGCAGGAACTGTCGGCGGCGGTGGTCTGGGAGATATCGCCATTCGTTATGGATACTACCGTTATCAGGTGGATATCATGATTGTGACCGTCATTATTCTGGTACTTCTGGTGCAGTTATTCCAGAGCATCGGAATGCTGATCTCCAAGAAGATGGACAGAAGACGGATCGACTAAAATATAAAAAGAGAAAAAGAGGAAGAACAAGTGAAGAGAGCAAGTGGCATTTTGCTGCCAATCAGCAGCCTTCCATCCCCGTACGGGATTGGAACATTTTCAAAAGAAGCATATAAATTCGTAGATTTTCTGGCAAATGCCGGACAGACCTACTGGCAGATTCTCCCGCTGGGACCTACCAGCTACGGAGACTCACCGTATCAGTCTTTTTCTACTTTTGCAGGGAATCCATATTTTATTGACCTGAATGAACTGGTCAGAGAAAAGGTACTGACAAGAGCAGAGTGTAAGGCTGCTGACTGCACTCATCACCCGAATTATGTGGAGTATGGAGAGTTATATGAAAAGCGTTTTGACTTGTTGAAGAAGGCATACAAACGCAGCCATATTTCTGAAGATCCGGATTTTCAGAAGTTCGTGGACGCAAACAGGGAGTGGATCAAAGATTACGCCCTGTTTATGACTGTAAAGAAATGTTTTCATGGAGCGTCCTGGCTGGAGTGGGCAGATGATATCCGTCTGAGATGGGACTATTCTGTGGACTATTATTACAGTCAGTATCCGGAAGAAATCGAATTTTACGAATATCTTCAGTACAAGTTCAGCCAGCAGTGGAAGAAGCTGAAGACCTATGCCAATGAAAAAGGTATTCTGATCATTGGGGATATTCCGATTTATGTGGCGATGGACAGTGCAGATGCATGGGCTCATCCGGATCTGTTCCAGATGGATGAGGATCGTAAGCCAAAGGGAGTAGCCGGATGCCCGCCGGATGCATTTTCAGATGACGGACAGCTGTGGGGCAATCCGTTATACCGCTGGGATTATCACCGCCATCAGAACTATGACTGGTGGGTCAGCCGTATGAAGCATTGCTATGAACTTTATGATGTGGTAAGAATCGACCATTTCCGTGGATTTGATGAATATTATTCCATCCCTTACGGGGATGAGACAGCAGTGAACGGTCACTGGGAAAAGGGACCTGGGATGGATCTTTTCCGTACACTGGAGCATCGTCTGGGACATAAAGAAGTCATTGCCGAAGATCTGGGTATGATGACAGAGACCGTGCGCCAGTTGGTAAAAGACAGTGGATATCCGAATATGAAGGTACTGGGATTTGCCTTTGATTCGACAGGAACCAGCGAGCATCTTCCACATAACTATGAAAAAAACTGTGTCTGCTATACAGGAACACATGACAATGAGACATTGATGCAAATGTACGATGGCATGGACAAAAAGACCCTTGCCTTTACTACCGATTATCTGAATAATGCGCATTCCACCAGAGAAGAGATCAAATGGGATTTCATTCGTCTGGCCATGCTTTCTGTGGCAGATACCTGTATTGTACCAATGCAGGATTATCTGGGACTGGGACAGGAAGCAAGAATGAACTTCCCTTCTACCACAGGAAACAACTGGAAGTGGAGAGTGGGAAAAGAAGATCTGACCAAACAACTGGCAAAGGAGATTCTGCATCTGACAAAATTAAGCTGCAGACTGTAAAAATAAAAAGATTCACATATGCACACATGGAACAAAAGGAGCCAGCGTGACATGAAAAGTATTATTAACATAAAGAAACTGATACACGATTATCAGAAGTATAACGAAGACGGGCAGGTGGAGTCCACCTACCGGGCAGTGGATGAGGTGAGCCTGGACGTACAGCCGGGACAGTTTATTGCCATTCTGGGACATAACGGTTCCGGAAAGTCCACTCTGGCGAAGCATCTGAATGCCATTTTACTTCCGACAGAAGGAAGCGTTTATGTAGACGGGAAGGATACCAGAGACGAAGAGAAGATCAGAGAGATCCGTCAGACTGCCGGTATGGTCTTTCAGAATCCGGATAACCAGATCATCGGAACTGTGGTGGATGAGGATGTGGCGTTTGGACCGGAGAACATGGGCGTTCCGTCAGAAGAGATTGAAAAAAGAGTAGAAGAAGGTCTGAAGACCGTAGAGATGTGGGAGTATCGTTCTCATTCTCCGAATAAGCTGTCTGGTGGACAGAAGCAGCGTGTAGCCATTGCAGGAGTAGTGGCCATGCACCCTAAGTGCATTGTGCTGGACGAACCGACGGCTATGCTGGATCCGGTTGGACGAAGAGAGGTGATTCGAGCAGCACGGAAATTAAATAAAGAAGAACATGTGACGATTATTCTGATCACGCATTATATGGAAGAAGTGACTTTTGCGGATCAGGTGATTGTCATGGATCAGGGAAAGGTTCTGATGCAGGGAACACCCAAAGAAGTATTTTCCAGAGTAGAAGAATTAAAAGAGCACCGCCTGGACGTGCCGCAGGTGACTATGCTGGCGCATGAACTGCGAAAGAGTGGCCTGAATATTCCGGAAGGTATACTGACTCGTGAAGAACTAATCGGGGAACTGGTAAAACTCAAAACGACGGGTGCAACAGAGGGGGGTGCCATATGTCCATAAAACTGGAACACATCAACTATGTCTATGGAGAGGGAACTGCCTACGAGAAGCATGCACTGAAGGATATCAATCTGGAGATACCTGATGGTCAGTTTGTGGGAATTATTGGACATACCGGATCTGGGAAGTCTACACTGATTCAGCACCTGAACGGACTGATCAAGGCAACCAGCGGTGAGATCTACTATAATGGAGAGAATATTTATGCAGACGGATATTCCATGAAGGAGCTGCGCAGTCATGTAGGACTGGTATTTCAGTATCCAGAGTATCAGCTGTTTGAGTCAGATGTATTATCGGACGTCTGCTTCGGCCCGAAAAATCTGGGACTTCCGGAAGAAGAAGTGAAAGCAAGAAGTCTGGAAGCATTGCACCAGGTAGGATTAAAAGAAAAGCATTATAACAAGTCACCTTTTGATTTATCCGGTGGACAGAAGCGCCGTGTGGCAATAGCAGGAATTCTCGCTATGCACCCGGAGGTACTGATTCTGGACGAACCGACTGCAGGTCTGGATCCCAAAGGCCGGGATGATATTCTGGATCAGATCCAGAAGCTCCATAAAGAACGGGGGATTACGGTCATTCTGGTTTCCCACAGCATGGAGGATGTGGCAAAATACGTGGATCGTATTATTGTCATGGATCATGGCTGTATGAAGTTTGACGGGGAACCGAAAAAGGTATTTGAACACTACAAAGAACTGGAAAGCATTGGATTGGCTGCACCGCAGGTGACTTACGTGATGCAGACTTTAAAAGAAAAGGGATTTGATGTGGATGTGCATGCGATTACCATAGAAGAAGCAAAACAGTCCATTTTACATGCATTCGGAATGGAAGATCGGAGGGTGAACCATGATTAGAGATATTACCATCGGACAGTATTATCCAACCGATTCTGTAATACATCGTCTTGATCCAAGAACCAAGCTGGTATGGACTCTGGCGTATATTTTTTCACTGTTTCTGTTCCGTTCCTTTGCATCCTATGCAGTGGCAACTATATTGCTGATTACTGTAATTAAGATATCAAAAGTACCATTCAAGTTTATGGTAAAGGGCATGAAAGCAGTGGTGATTTTGCTGTTGATTACGGTGGTGTTTAACTTGTTTCTCATACCGGGAACGACTCTGGTACAGATCTGGAAGCTGCGCATTACCTACGAAGGATTAAATACCGCAGTTTTCATGGCATTACGTCTGACTTATCTGATCATTGGTTCGTCTGTGATGACGCTGACCACTACACCAAATCAGCTTACAGATGGAATGGAAAAGGGGCTTGCACCGCTTAATAGACTTCATGTACCTGTACACGATGTGGCCATGATGATGTCTATTGCTCTGAGATTCATTCCGATTCTTCTGGAAGAGACAGACAAGATTATGAAAGCGCAGATGGCAAGGGGAGCAGATTTTGAGACAGGCAATTTGATTACCAAGGCAAAAAATATGATTCCGCTTCTGGTACCGTTGTTTATATCAGCTTTCCGCCGCGCTAATGATCTGGCCATGGCGATGGAAGCAAGGGGATACTACGGAGGAGAAGGGCGAACTAAGATGCGTCCTCTGGTTTATCAGAAAAATGACAGGATTGCTTATATAATTTTGCCATTGTATCTGATTGCCATGTTTGCAGCAAAGAAAATTGTAGGAGTGTAACTGTTCTGGAGACATTGCCCTGAAAAGGGAGGAACAGGCATACAGGAATTTAGCATATGAAGCGAGTAAAACTGACCGTGGCTTATGACGGTACCAAATATCATGGCTGGCAGATTCAGCCAAACGGAGTCACGATAGAAGAAGTATTAAATCATCATTTATCTGAACTTCTGAGGGAACCGATTAAGATTATCGGAGCCAGCAGAACGGATGCCGGGGTGCATGCCAGAGGCAATGTGGCAGTCTTTGACACCAGCGCCAGAATGCCGGCAGAAAAGATCTCCTATGCGTTAAATACCAGGCTTCCTGCAGATATCCGTATTCAGGATTCGCGGGAAGTACGGCCGGACTTTCACCCAAGATTTTGTGAGACGGTGAAGACCTATGAATACTGCATTCTGAACCGAAAGTTCCCGGATCCTACCAGACGGCTCTATGCATTATTCTACTACTATCCACTGGATCTGGAGAAAATGAGACAGGCAGCAGGATATCTGGTAGGAGAACATGATTTCAAGAGTCTGTGTACTCAGAAGCCAGAGGTGGAAAATACGGTTCGGACGATTTATTCTGTGGACATTATCAAAGAAGACGATCTGATCCGAATTCGAATCTGTGGAAATGGATTTTTGTATAATATGATCCGTATCATTACAGGAACCCTGCTTCGTATCGGAAGCGGTTATTACGAACCGGAATATATGAAAGAACTATTGGAATTAAAAAACCGGCAGGCTGCCGGAGAGACGGCGCCTCCCCAGGGACTGACCCTGGTGGAGATCCGCTACCCGGAGGAAGAAAAACTATAGTTGTACTTTACTAAGATAGCTGTTATGATACCGTCCGTCCATGGTAACGTCTTTGCCGAACCAGGCTGGCGGCACAAATGCATTGGCAGCTTCTTCGGATGGAAATTCCACTTCTGCCAGCCTAAGCGTTTCAAATGGTTCGTGAAACACATCCAGCTCAATGGTTAATTCATCATCGATGGGAATCAAGAATCTTTTTTTAGAGATGAGATTGCCGTCGATTTTTTCTTTTAAATGCTCATAGGCAGCCTGATTCAAAGGCAGATTATACTCTTCCCGGCACATCAGCCCTTTTCCTTTGTAAGTTAAAATATAATTATCATCCTGACGGCGGATACGTACCACTGGATCAGTGCAGAGATAACCCTGCTCAATCAGGTGAAAAGCATAAGATTCCAGATCATCCGGCAGCTTCGGAATTAAAAATTTACGTTCGATTTCCATAAGAGACTCCTTTCAGGCAGGAACAGAATTCCTGATAATGTATTCATTTTGTATTGTAGCGAGAGAAAAAAATGATGTCAAGACAGATAGGAGTTCACAGAATTTTTACGAAAAAGAAATTGCGTGGAAGGAGTGAAAGTGGGTATAATAGAAGACAGAGATGTGAAAAATCAGATTTTATGAATGAAAATATATATGAAAAAGAGGGGGAATAACTATGAGCAAATTATACATATTTCTGGCAGATGGATTTGAAGAGATCGAAGGACTGACTGTAGTGGATATCCTGAGACGTGCAGGCGTGGAAGTAACCACAGTATCCATTATGGGCAAAAAGACCATTGTGGGAGCACATAAGATTACACTGGAAGCAGATGAGGTATTTGAAGACTGCAATTTCTCAGACGGAGATATGTTCGTTCTGCCTGGAGGAATGCCAGGTACACTTCATCTGGGAGAACATCAGTATCTTGCGGAACTTCTGAAGAAAGCAGATCATGAGAAAAAAGGCATCGCAGCCATCTGTGCAGCGCCAAGCGTACTGGGAGATCTGGGACTGTTAAAGGGCAAAAAAGCAACCTGCTATCCGGGATTTGAAGAAAGACTGACCGGAGCATCCATCTCTACCGACCCAGTAGTGACAGATGGACACATCACCACCAGCCGCGGCATGGGAACAGCCATTCCATTTGCACTGGAACTGGTAACATGCATGTGCGGTAAAGAAAAATCTGAAGCGTTATCGAAAAGCATCATATACAATATCTGATAATAGCAGACATATATAGTCACAGAAATTGTGTTTTTTTGGTGATCAGTGGTATTTGTCTGCATACAGTTGCAGAAGAAGAAAACTCATGTTCACAAAATGATAGCGAAGTTTTCGTCATGATGCAGCACGCAAGCGATGTCTGCGGAGCGTGTCTGAGCTGCAAAGCAGCGAGTTCGCGGGAGCAGACAGCAATAGGCGCGTGCGAATCATAGAAAACAAGCGTATTTTGGAACAGAGTTTCTTCTTCGCACAACGTCCGTCAGACAAAATACATTTTCATCACGAAAAAAGTACTAGCCATTTACGCCAACTTATGTTATAGTACTAAAATGAGTGTAAGCATGGGAAAGTGCGCATTTTTATTTATGGATATATTGCCTGTCGGTGATATGTCCGTTTGGAAAGACAAGAAGTAAGATATCAAGGAGGAACTATCTAAAATGAGTTTAAAGGTAGAAAATTTAGAGCACAATATGGCAAAACTGACCATCGAAGTCAGTGCTGAAGAGTTTGAAGAAGCAATCAAGCATGCATATGTAAAAAATAAAAACAAGATTAACATCCACGGATTCCGTAAAGGAAAAGCTCCGCAGGCTATGATCGAAAAGATGTATGGAGCAGGTATCTTCTATGAAGACGCAGCAAACGAACTGATTCCGAAGGCATATGACGCAGAGATCGAGAACTGTGACCTGGATCTGGTTTCCCAGCCAAAGATCGATGTTGTTCAGATCGAAAAAGGCAAACCATTCATCTTCACAGCAGAAGTTGCTGTAAAACCGGAAGTTACCCTTGGTGCATATGAAGGTGTAGAAGTTCCGAAGACAGAGATCAATGTAACAGATGAAGAAGTAGATGCAGAAGTTGACAAAGAAAGAGAAAAGAACTCCAGAACTATCGCTGTAGAAGATAGAGGTATTGAAAATGGAGATATGATCAAGCTTGACTTTGACGGTTCTGTAGACGGTGTAGCATTCGATGGCGGAAAAGCTGAGAATTATGATCTGACAGTTGGATCAGGAAGCTTCATCCCAGGTTTTGAAGAGCAGTTAGTAGGTGTAAAAGCCGGTGAAGAAAAAGAAGTAAAAGTTACTTTCCCAGAAGATTACCATGCAAAAGATCTGGCTGGAAAAGAAGCAGTCTTCAAATGTAAAGTAAATGAAATCAAAGTAAAAGAACTTCCGGAAGCAAATGATGAATTCGCTCAGGATGTATCTGAATTTGATACACTGGCTGAGTATAAGGAAGATCTGAAGAAGAAACTGACAGAACGTAAAGAAACAGCAGCAAAGAATGCAAAAGAAGCTGCAGCAGTAGAAGCAGCAGTTGCTAACGCTGAGATGGATATTCCGGATGCTATGGTAGACGGACAGGTAAGACAGATGGCAAATGACTTCGCAAGAAGAATTCAGTCCCAGGGTCTTACAGTAGATCAGTACTTCCAGTTTACAGGAATGACAGCAGAGAAGCTGATGGATCAGATGAAGCCAGAAGCTCTGAAACGCATCAAGAACAGTCTGGTTCTGGAAGCAGTTGCAGCAAAAGAGAACTTTGAGATCGCAGAAGAAAAGATCGAAGAAGAACTGAAGAAGATGTCTGAAGCTTATAAGATGGAAGTAGACAAGATCAAAGAAGCTCTTGGAGAGAGCGGACTGGATCAGATGAAAGCAGACCTGAAGATTCAGGCAGCAGTAGACTTCATCAGAGACAAAGCAAAAGAAGTAGAAAAAAAAGCTGAAGAAGAGAAAAAAGAAGACTAATTCAGTCTAACAGGAAGAATGCCGGAAGGCGGGAGGTGTTATCATGAGTTTTGTACCTTATGTCATTGAACAGACAAGCAGAGGGGAAAGATCCTATGATATTTACTCCAGATTATTAAAAGACAGAATCATCTTTTTAGGTGAAGAAGTAAATGATGTGAGTGCCAATCTGATTGTTGCACAGCTCCTTTTTCTGGAAGCAGAAGATCCGGGAAAGGATATTCAGCTGTATATCAACAGTCCGGGTGGATCTGTAAGTGCAGGATGGGCGATTTACGATACCATGCAGTATATTAAGTGTGACGTATCTACGATCTGCTTAGGTATGGCGGCCAGCATGGGAGCATTCCTTCTGGCAGGTGGTACCAAAGGCAAGAGAATTGCCCTGCCGAATGCACAGATTATGATTCATCAGCCGTCAGGCGGTGCAAGAGGACAGGCTACTGAGATTAAGATCGTAGCAGAAGAAATCTTGAAAACCAGAAAAAGATTGAACGAATATCTGGCAGCAAATACAGGACAGCCACTGGAAGTAATCGAGCGTGATACAGAGCGTGACAATTACATGACAGCGGAAGAAGCAAAAGCATATGGTCTGATTGATATGGTAATATCAAACAGATAAGAGTAAATGACGGCGGAGTGTAGGGACTGTGCCGTCATTTTCACAATACAGGTAATAAATGAGAGAATAGAGTCAGATGATGCCTGTTTCGATCTGAGACAGACATCTGATAAGAGGAGAACAGGAATGGCTGGAAGAATCGGAGAGCAGAAGATCCGCTGCTCATTTTGCAACAAAAGTGAAGACCAGGTACGCAAGCTGATAGCCGGACCCAATGGGGTATATATCTGCGATGACTGTGTAGAGATCTGCGGTGAGATTATTGAAGAAGAACTGGCAGAGGACTATGGCGAGCATGTGGAGCAGGAGATCAATCTGCTGAAGCCAGAGGAGATCAAGGGTGTACTGGATGATTATGTGATCGGACAGGATAATGCCAAGAAAGCACTGGCAGTAGCGGTTTACAATCATTACAAGAGAATTCTGGCGGGAAAAGACCTGGGGGTAGAGCTGCAGAAAAGTAATATTCTGATGCTGGGACCTACAGGAAGCGGAAAAACATATCTGGCACAGACATTGGCAAGACTTCTGAATGTGCCATTTGCCATTGCAGATGCGACGACGCTGACAGAGGCCGGTTATGTGGGAGAAGACGTAGAGAATATTCTTCTGAAGTTGATTCAGGCAGCAGATTATGATATCGAGCGTGCTCAGACAGGTATCATTTATATTGATGAGATTGATAAGATTACAAGAAAGTCCGAAAATGCGTCGATTACCAGAGATGTATCCGGTGAAGGTGTCCAGCAGGCTCTGCTGAAGATTCTGGAAGGAACCATTGCCAGTGTTCCGCCACAGGGAGGCAGAAAGCATCCACAGCAGGAACTGATTCAAATTGATACAACGAATATTCTGTTTATCTGTGGCGGCGCTTTTGAAGGTCTGGATAAGATCATTGAGACCAGAATGGACACTAAGACGATGGGATTTAACCGTACGCTTGATGTAAAAGCAGAGCGCAATGTGGGAGAAGTATTAAAAGAAGTAGTACCACAGGATTTTGTGAAGTTCGGTATGATCCCTGAATTTATGGGACGTGTGCCGGTAGTCGTTTCTCTGGATGCACTGGATGAAGAGACTCTGGTACGTATTTTACAGGAGCCAAAGAATTCTATTATTAAACAGTACAAGAAATTGTTTGAACTGGATGGTGTGAAGCTGGAATTCAAGGATGATGCGGTAAAAGAGATCGCACATCAGTCCATGGAACGTAAGACCGGAGCCAGAGGACTTCGTTCCGTAATGGAAAGAACCATGCAGGATCTGATGTATGTAATTCCTTCCGATGAGACGATTACAGAATGCACCATCACAAAAGAACTGGTGGATGGGACTGGAGAAGCCCAGCTGATCCACAGTGAAGAGAGACTGATTCCGGTCCATAATACCAAGAACAAGATTGTTCAGACACCGGAATCCGCATAGGAGTAAAGATGACAGAAGAAATCAAACATATTCCGGCAGTGGCACTGCGTGGCATGACCATACTTCCGGCGATGATTGTTCATTTTGATATCAGCCGGGAGATGTCTGTCAAAGCGGTAGAGCAGGCCATGCTGAAAGACCAGAAGCTTTTTGTAGTGACTCAGAAGGATCCGGAAGTTTCCGAGCCGGTGTTGGATGATCTGTACCGGATTGGAACGATCGTAGAGATTAAACAGGTGATCAAGATGCCAAAGAATATCCTGCGTGTTCTGGCAGAAGGCATTCAGAGAGCAGAACTGGTAGATATTGATGACAATCCGGAATATCTGGATGCAGATGTTCTTACTTTTACCGAAGAAGATACCATGGAGCCGAATGAAAAAGAAGCGCTGCTGCGTTCCATGAAAGAGACATTCGAACGTTACTGCGGTGTGAATGGAAAGGTCAGCAAAGAACTGATCAGCCAGATTATAGAGATCACAGATCTTGAGAAGGCAACGGCACAGATTGCCATGAACATTCCACTGTTTTATGAACAGAAGCAGAAAGTTCTGGAAGCTGTAGAACTGAAAGAACGCTGTGAACTGCTGTGTTCCATTATGGAGAATGAGATCCAGATCATGCAGATCAAGATCGAGATCCAGGAAAAAGTAAAAGAGCGGATTGACAAGAATCAGCGGGAATACATCATGCGCGAGCAGATGAGGCTGATCCGTGAAGAATTAAAAGAAGATAATGTGAACGAAGCAGATCAGTTTGAGGAAGAGCTGAAAAAGCTGAAAGCATCTAAAGAAGTAAAAGAAAAGATCCAAAAAGAGATTCAGCGCTATCGCAGTGTGGGGATGAATTCTGGCGAGAGTTCCGTAATTCGTGGCTACATTGAGACACTTCTGGAAATGCCATGGGATAAGGCCTCCAAGGACAGCAAGGATATTGAACGGGCAAAAGAGATTCTGGAAGCAGATCATTACGGTCTGGAAAAGGTCAAGGAGCGTATTCTGGAGTTCCTGTCTGTCCGTATTCTGACGAAAAAGGGTGACAGTCCGATTCTGTGTCTGGTAGGTCCTCCTGGAACTGGTAAGACATCAATTGCCCGTTCCATTGCGAAAGCACTGGATAAAAAATACGTCCGCATTAGTCTGGGCGGAGTCAGAGATGAAGCTGAGATCCGTGGACACCGCAGAACCTATATCGGTGCAATGCCTGGACGGATTGCCAATGGTATCCGCACAGCAGGTGTGAAAAATCCGCTGATGCTGTTAGATGAAATTGACAAACTCAGCAGTGATTACAAGGGGGATACCGCTTCTGCCATGCTGGAGGTTCTGGATGGCGAGCAAAATGTGAAATTCAGAGACCATTATATTGAGATTCCACTGGATTTGTCAGAAGTGCTGTTCATTGCAACAGCTAATGATGTACAGACCATACCGAGACCACTCCTTGACCGTATGGAACTGATTGAGATCACTAGTTATACGGAGAATGAGAAGTTTCATATTGCAAAAGAACATCTTTGGATGAAGCAGGTGGAAAAGAACGGTCTGAATCCGGAAAAAATCAGTATTACAGATGATGCACTGAGAAAAGTAATTTCCGGATATACCAGAGAAGCTGGTGTCCGCGGACTGGAACGTAAGCTGGGTGAGATTTGCCGAAAAGCTGCCAGAGAGACACTGGAGAAGAAAAAGAAATCGGTAAAAGTTACTGAAGAGAATCTGGAAAAATATCTTGGAAAGGTACGATTTACGATTCATACCCTGAATGATCAGGATGAAATCGGTATTGTAAGAGGACTGGCATGGACCAGTGTGGGCGGTGATACCCTTCAGATTGAGGTAAATACCATGCCGGGAAGAGGCGAGTTCCGTCTCACAGGACAGCTGGGAGACGTGATGAAGGAATCTGCACAGGCAGGCATCAGTTATATACGTTCTGTCAGTGAACAGTATCATATTTCTGATGAATATTTCCGTAAGCATGATATACATATCCACATTCCGGAAGGTGCCGTACCAAAAGACGGACCATCCGCAGGTGTTACCATGGCAACTGCCATGATATCTGCCATTACGAAGATTCCGGTGCGTGCAGATGTGGCAATGACCGGAGAGATCACGCTTCGGGGAAGGGTTCTGCCGATCGGTGGTCTGAAGGAAAAACTTCTGGCAGCAAAAAATGCAGGAATGAAGATCGTATTTGTTCCGGCAAAGAATAAGCCAGATGTGGAAGAAATCTCAGATGAGATCAAAAAAGGACTGGATATCCGCTATGCAGAGACCATGGAAGATATTCTTCCAGTGGCGCTGACGGGAAAGATTGCAGAAAAGAAGCCTGGAAAAAAGAAGAAAAAGGCAGAAGCAGAATAAAATACGTCCTGTGAAGGAAAATAAGGAACAGATATGTTGCGGTAAAACAGATACAGGGCGTGCAGAGAGTACAGGAGAAACGAATGGTTATAAAAAATGTAGCATTAGAAACAGTGTGTGGTGTTACCAGTGTATTACCGGCAAATACAAAGATGGAAGTGGCATTTGCCGGCAAATCTAATGTAGGCAAGTCATCTCTGATCAATGCGCTGATGAACCGTAAGTCACTGGCAAGAACCAGTGCACAGCCGGGAAAGACCCAGACCATTAATTTTTACAATATTAATGACGCTATGTATCTGGTGGATCTGCCTGGATACGGTTATGCAAAAGTATCCCAGTCTGAGAAAGAAAAGTGGGGGAAGCTGATCGAGCGGTATCTTCAGAAGTCACAGATGCTCAAGGCTGTTTTTCTTCTGATTGATATCCGTCATGATCCTTCAGCCAATGACAAGATGATGTATGACTGGATTATATACAATGGATACGATCCGATCATCATTGCCACCAAACTGGACAAGATCAAACGAAGCCAGTTACAGAAGCAGGTTAAGGCAATCAAGACCGGACTGAATATGAAGTCAGATGGCATTGTGATACCATTTTCAGCAGAAACCAAGCAGGGAAGAGAAGAGATTTGGAACCTGATTGACAGCTGGATGGAACCTGAACAGTAAAGTGATAAAGAATAGATGAATATAACACAAACGGACAAACACTCTATGTTATGATCTCCAGACGCGCTTTCGCTCTTAGCGCAGCGTAACGGTGCATAAGGAAGCAGACTACGCTTCCTAAACACCGACGCTGTGCTACGGTCTGGAGGACAATAATCATAGAGTGTTCTGTGTTTCTAATGGAGATGTGATTTTTGTATATTTGGCAGCTCAGAGTATAATGATAGAATTTGGATGAAGAACAGGAGGTTTGCAGTATGAAGAGGCAGGAGCAGCAGGTGGAAAACACCTGGCGTCTGGAGGATATTTATGAGAATGAGGATCTTTTCTCCCAGGATGCAGAAAAGTTAGATGCACGGATGGATCAGTTCGCAGGACTTCAGGGGACTTTGAAGGACGGCAGTGAAGCATTGTTAAAGGTAATGCAGCTTTATGAAGAGATGAATCAGATTTTTGAGAAGCTGTATGTGTATGCAAATCAGCGTAATCATGAGGATACTGCCAATACGAAGTATCAGAAAATGAGCGGCGAAATGAATATCGTAGCTGCCAGACTGAGTCAGGTAACAGCATGGCTGGAAAGTGAGATCCTGGAACTGGATGAGGCTGTATTGAGACAGGAAATGGAGTTAGAACCAGAATTAAAGAAATACGACTGGTTCCTGATTCAGATTACCAGAAAGAAAGCACACATTCTGGATAAGGAAAAAGAAGCACTGATGGCAAGGGTAGGAGAACTGGCACAGACACCTTCTAACGTATTTGCCATGTTTAACAATGCGGATATTACCTTCCCGGAGATTACGGATGAAAAAGGAGAAAAACGGAAGTTGACTGTGGGAACTTTTATTTCCTGCATGGAAAGTAAAGACCGGATTTTAAGACAGCATGCATTCCAGGCTTTGTACGGTGAATATAAGCAGTATATTAATACACTGTCAGCCGCATATTATGGTAATGCAAAGCAGGCAGACTTTTTTGCAAAAGAGCGTCATTATGCCAATGCAATGGAAGAAGCACTGGATGGAAGCAATATTCCTGTCTCAGTATATCAGAATCTGATTGAGACAATGAAAAAACGTCTTCCTGCCATGTACCGCTATGTGGCACTTCGTAAGAAGCTTCTTGGATATGAAGAACTCCATATGTACGATGTATACGTTCCGATGGTCGATACTCCGGAAAAGAAATACAGCTTTGAGGAAGCAAAAGAGATGGTAAAACGTGCTCTTGCACCGCTGGGAGAAGACTATCAGGCACTGCTTCAGAAAGGTTTCGACAACCGGTGGATTGATGTTTATGAAAATGAAGGAAAAAGAACCGGGGCCTACTCCTGGGGAGCATACGGTACTCATCCATACGTATTGCTGAATTACCATGGCAGCCTGAATGATGTATTTACTCTGGCACATGAGATGGGACATGCCCTTCATTCCTGGCACTCCGATCATAAACAGCCATATCTGTATGCAGGATACAAGATCTTTGTGGCAGAAGTAGCATCTACCTGTAACGAAGCACTGCTGATTTCAGATCTGTTAAAACGAACCAATGATCAGACAGAACGAAAGTATTTGATCAATTATTTCCTGGATCAGTTTAAGGGAACCATGTATCGTCAGACCATGTTTGCAGAATTTGAGATGCTGACACATGATATCGTAAGTCAGGGCGGCGTACTGACGGCAGAGCAGTTGTGTGAACTGTATCTGACACTAAACAAAAAGTATTTTGGCGAAGAAATGATTTCCGATCCGGAGATTGCATACGAGTGGGCACGTATACCACATTTTTATACTCCGTTTTATGTATATCAGTATGCAACCGGATTTGCGGCAGCCATTGCCATCAGCAGTAAGATTTTAAAAGGCGAAGAAGGTATTGTGGAAAAATATAAACAGTTCTTAAGCGGTGGAAGTTCCATGGATCCAATTGATCTGTTAAAGCTTTGTGATGTCGATATGTCCACACCACAGCCAGTGGAAGAAGCACTGGATGTGTTTGAAAGCTATCTGAGTGAGCTGGAGAAAAGCATTTAGTACTTGCAAAAGCAGTAACGACTGATATATGATAGAAAAAATGAATGCCTGATGGATTTTATTCATTAAGACAAACATGGGGATATATGAGCGAAAACAAGGATTGGGAGGAAAAATATATGAATACCGTAGAGATTTTGGAACAGCTTCAGCATGATGCAAGAAAAGATGAGACCTTGAGAAAAACCTTGTTGGATACTCAGAAAGCAAAAGATCCGCTTCGTGAATTCTGCAGTACCTGCCGCAGACTGGGATATGAATTATATGAGATGGAAGTGGTGAATGCAGGAGAAGAATTCTATGCATCCATGCGCCGCAGTACCAATGGGGGCGGAGAGAATTCACCACTTCTGGACGGCGAAGATGATTTTTATGAACTATTTATGGCGGGGCTGAAGTAGAAGGAAGTTGAAATGAAAGCACTAGGTATTGATATTGGTACAACAACAATTAGTGCTGTTGTGATGGATATGGATACTCAGAAAGTGGAGAAAGCCTATACTATCAATAACAACAGTTTCCTTGCGGCAGGTCATGTATGGGAGAGATTACAAAATCCCGCTGTGATTATTGCAAAAGCGAAGAATCTGGTGGATTCCATTCTGGAAGAATATACTGAGATTGAAAGAATTGGGATGACTGGACAAATGCATGGGATTGTCTATCTTGATAAAGAGGGCAGTGCAATCAGTCCGTTATATACCTGGCAGGATCGCAGATGTGATGAAAAGTGCTTTGACGGCAAATGTATCAGTCAGATCATAGAAGAAAAAACTGGTAAGACAGTACCGACGGGATATGGTCTTGCTACACACATTTATAATTTGAAGGTAGGAAGTGTGCCGCAAAATGCTGTACAGATCTGTACCATCATGGATTATCTTGGTATGGTACTCACCGGAGAAAAGAGACCGCTGGTTCATAGCAGTAATGCAGCAAGTCTGGGATTTTATGATGCGAAAGATGGAGGTTTTGTAAAAGAAGATCTGGAACGACTGGGTGTTGATATCGGGATCCTTCCGACGGTTACGGAGTATTTTACTTTTCTTGGTGAATATCGGGGACGTCTGGTAAGCGTGGCAATCGGTGATAATCAGGCAAGTTTTCTGGGGGCAGTCTATGATATGGAGAATTCTGTTCTTGTGAACATAGGAACCGGAGGACAAATCTCAGTACTCTCAGATCACTGTCTTATGGCGGAGAATATAGAGGCACGTCCATTTGTGAAAGGCAGATATCTTCTGGCAGGATCCTCCTTGTGTGGAGGAAGAGCCTATGCGATGCTGGAGAAGTTTTTTAAAACTTATGCAGAGGCAATGGGTGTCACAGAGACAAATCATTATGCCGTGATGGAAAAACTGCTGGAAACCAGAGAAGAAACAGAGAGGCTTATCGTAGATACCAGATTTTCCGGAACCAGGTCAGAGTCTGAACGAAGAGGGAAGATAGAAGACATCTCAACGGAAAACTTTACTCCGGCAGCACTCATTTATGGGGTGCTGGAAGGAATGGCTCAGGAACTGTATGACATGTATCAGGTAATTGTAGCAGAAACTGATCGGAGAAAGGAAAAAATGATTGCATCAGGAAATGGAATCCGAAAAAATGTATGGCTTCAGAGAATTCTGAGTCAGAAGTTTCATATGTCGGTACAATTGGCAGAGTATGAAGAAGAAGCCGCGGTGGGAGCCGTGAGATCCGCAGAACTTGCGGAAATCCCTTGACAAACCTGAACCCTTTCGTTATCATGGAACATAGCGAAAGGTTGTGACAAAGAGGAGTATGTGTGTTATCGCGCCAGAGAAGGATGCCCACAGGCTGGAAGGCACCACGTATGGAGACAGACAGAAGGTAGCTTTGGAACTGAATGACTGAAGCCAGACAAGGCATATGGATAAAGGCTAATTCTGGATCAGGAATATGTCTCAATCAGGGAGCAGCTTAATGGAGTGATCCACTGGTGCGTAAGTCATTCCGGGAATTCCCGTTACAGAATACATAAGATACAGCAGACGAATGCCAGAGATGGAAAGTTGCTGTGAACAAAGGTGGTACCGCGATATTGTCGCCCTTTGCATGCAGATGTGTGCAGAGGGCGTTTGTTATTTCATAGGAAAGTGCATCCTATGAAATAACAAACACTCCGTGAGGGTGCACATTGTCCAGTGGACAATGGCTTTGTGCCGACCGGAACGAAGAGAAGACGCACTGCGGCGGTATAGAATTATGTCGCAGAAGCGTCTACGCGCTGCTTCGGTCGTTGCTAAACGAGTGCCACCGGCACTCAGCAACCGCCGCAGGCGGAGAATCTCGCAAGCGAGATTCTCATGTTCATTATTTTGACCACAGATTTGAAAGGAGCAGTTATGAGCAAAGAATTAGCAAAAACCTATGACCCGAAAGGTCTGGAAGACCGTCTCTACCAGAAATGGGTAGACAACGGATATTTTCATGCAAAAGTAAATCCAGATAAAAAACCATTTACCATTGTTATGCCGCCGCCAAACGTAACCGGTCAGCTTCATATGGGACATGCACTGGATAACACCATGCAGGATATTCTGATCCGTTACAAGAGAATGCAGGGGTACGAAGCACTGTGGCAGCCGGGAACAGACCATGCAGCCATTGCCACAGAAGTAAAAGTAACGAATATGCTGAAGGAAAAAGGCATTGACAAGCATGAAATCGGAAGAGATGCTTTCATGAAATATGCATGGGAGTGGAAAGAAGAATACGGCAGCCGTATCATCAACCAGCTAAAGAAACTGGGTGCATCCGCAGACTGGGAGAGAGAACGTTTTACTATGGACGAAGGATGCTCCGAAGCGGTAGAAGAAGTCTTTGTAAAGCTTTACAAAAAGGGCTGGATCTATAAGGGAAGCCGTATCATCAACTGGTGTCCGGTCTGCCAGACATCCCTGTCTGATGCAGAAGTAGAACATGAAGATCAGGATGGATTCTTCTGGCATATTAATTATCCGGTAGTGGGAGAAGAAGGACGTTTCGTAGAGATCGCCACCACCCGTCCAGAGACGCTGCTGGGAGATACCGCTGTAGCAGTAAACCCGACTGATGAAAGATATACCGATATCGTTGGCAAGATGTTAAAGCTGCCACTGACCGATCGTGAGATCCCTGTCATCGTAGATGAATATGTAGACAAAGAATTCGGAACAGGCTGTGTAAAGATCACACCGGCTCATGACCCGAACGACTTTGAAGTTGGAAAACGCCATAATCTGGCAGAGATCAACATCCTGAATGATGATGCGACCATCAACGAACTGGGCGGCAAATATGCAGGCATGGATCGTTATGAAGCAAGAAAAGCCATGGTAAAAGATCTGGATGATTTAGGTCTCCTGGTAAAAGTAGTTCCACACAGCCATGCAGTGGGAACTCACGACAGATGCCACACTACCGTAGAACCAATGGTAAAACCACAGTGGTTCGTAAAGATGGCTGATATGGCAAAGGCTTCGATCAAAGCACTGGAAGACGGCGAACTGACCTTTGTACCGGAACGTTTTGACAAGACATACTTACACTGGCTGGAAAATATCAAAGACTGGTGTATCTCCAGACAGCTCTGGTGGGGACACAGAATCCCTGCATATTACTGCGAAGAATGTGGTGAGATGGTAGTAAACAAAGGCGGCGCACCGGAAAAATGCCCGAAATGCGGATGCACACACTTTAAGCAGGATGAAGATTCTCTGGATACTTGGTTTTCATCTGCACTGTGGCCGTTCTCCACACTCGGATGGCCACACAACACACCGGAGATGAATTACTTCTATCCGACAGATGTACTGGTAACCGGATATGATATTATTTTCTTCTGGGTTATCCGTATGGTATTCTCCGGACTGGAACAGACCGGAAAGGCACCATTCCATCATGTACTGATTCACGGTCTTGTACGTGACTCTCAGGGACGTAAGATGAGTAAGTCTCTTGGAAACGGTATCGATCCACTGGAAGTCATTGATAAATACGGTGCAGATGCACTGCGTCTGACACTGATGACAGGTAATGCACCTGGAAATGATATGCGTTTCTACTGGGAGAGAGTAGAATCCAGTCGTAACTTTGCAAATAAGATCTGGAATGCCTCCAGATTTATTATGATGAACCTGGAAAAAGCTGAAGTGCCACAGGATATACCGGCAGATCAGCTTACCCAGGCAGATAAATGGATCTTATCCAAGGTCAATACGCTGGCAAAAGATGTAACTGAGAACATGGACAAATTCGAACTGGGTATTGCAGTACAGAAGGTATACGACTTTATCTGGGAAGAATTCTGTGACTGGTACATCGAGATGGTAAAACCTCGTCTGTACAATGATGAAGATACCACCAAGGCAGCCGCACTGTGGACACTGAAGACGGTACTTGGAAATGCACTGAAATTACTGCATCCATTTATGCCATTCGTAACAGAAGAGATCTACTGTACACTGAATCCACAGGAAGAATCCATTATGATCTCTGCATGGCCGGAATATACAGATTGTTGGAACTTCGAAGCAGAAGAAACAGCCGTAGAGACCATCAAAGAAGCAGTACGTGCAATTCGAAATGTCAGAACCGGCATGAACGTACCGCCAAGTAAGAAAGCAAAAGTATACGTCGTTTCTGAAAATGAAGCAGTTCGTGATATTTTCGAAAATGGTAAAGTCTTCTTTGCTACTCTGGGATATGCCAGTGAAGTACTGATCCAGGCAGACAAGGCAGGTATCGCAGATGATGCAGTATCCGCAGTGATCCATGAAGCAGTGATCTACATGCCATTTGCAGAACTGGTAGATATCGAGAAAGAGATCGAACGACTGAAGAAAGAAGAGCAGCGCCTGACCAAAGAACTTGCCCGTGTAAACGGAATGCTCAGTAACGAAAAATTTGTCAGCAAAGCACCGGTAGCCAAGATTGAAGAAGAAAAAGGCAAGCTGGCTAAGTATACCGATATGATGGCACAGGTGAAGGAAAGACTGGCACAGCTTACGAAATAATAGAGCGTGTCCGGCTGTAACATATTTTGCATCGTCACAGAGCATAGATATGCATTATATAGGAGGAATGTATGTCCCTTCAGTTAATACTTGGCAATTCCGGCAGCGGAAAATCCTATGAATTGTATAAGCACATCATAACAGCTTCGGTTCAGTCACCGGGAACTCGGTTCCTGGTGATTGTGCCGGAGCAATTTACTATGCAGACACAGAAAGAACTGGTGCGTCTGCATCCGAGAAAAGGCATTTTAAATATTGATATTTTAAGTTTTCAGAGACTGGCACACCGCATTTTTGAAGAGGTGGGAGCCGACCGCAGAACTGTTCTGGAGGATACGGGAAAGACGCTGATGTTGCGGCGGGCAGCCACCAGACATCGTGAGGAACTGCGGGTGTTAAAGGGCAATCTGAACAAAAAAGGATATCTGGCACAGATCAAGTCTCTGATATCTGAGTTCGCTCAGTATGATATAGATCAGGAGAAAATGAATCAGATGCTGGAGGTCAGTAAGGAAAGACCCCAGCTTTATTATAAATTGCAGGATCTGGATATTCTTTACCGTGGATTTGAAGAAGAACTGGCAGGAAAGTACATCACTGCAGAGGAGACGCTGGAGGCGTTGTGTCAGGTGGCGGGACAGTCAGAGATCCTGAAGGACAGTGTGATTGTATTGGACGGATTTACCGGTTTTACGCCAATTCAGCATAAGCTTTTACGGGAATTACTGGTGCTGGCGAAGGAAGTCTATGTGACCGTCACCATAGATACGGCAGAAGACTATTTGCGTATTTATGGGGAACACGAATTATTCTATCTCAGTAAGAAAACCATCCGTTCTTTAAGCCATATGGCGCAGGAGTGTGGCTGTGAGATAAGAGAACCCTGGATTCTGGAAAATAAAGTTCAGCCAAGATTTTGCAGGAGTCGGGAACTGGCACATCTGGAGAAGAATATTTTCCGCACCAAAAGAAAAGTGTACAGAGAAAAGATAAATGGGGATATCAGTGTGCATACAGCAGCTAGCCCTGCACAGGAGTCCCATTATGTGGCAAGAACCATCCGTAGTCTGGTAAAAAATGGGTATCGTTATTCCCAGATTGCCATTATCACAGGAGATCTGGCAGCCTATGCGGATGAATTGCCCCATGTATTTCAGGAATATGACATTCCGATCTTCATGGACAGTCGCAGAGCTGTTTTTTCCAATCCATATATCGAGCTGCTGAGGGCAGTATTGGATCTGGCAGGAAAGGATCAGATGCTGCCTGGCATTTTCCGTATCCTGCGCACAGGAATGTGTGGACTGGCGGCAGAAGATGTGGATATTTTGGAAAATTATACACTGGCAGCAGGTATGAAGTCCCATGGCAGATGGAAAAAGGAATTCGACTGGATTCCAGAAGGATTTACCATGGAACAGTGTGAAAAATGTGAAGAGATGCGCCGTCAGATTATGGAGACACTGGAAGAAAACAGAAAGATTCTGCGGTCTTCTAAGACAACAGTAAGAGAAAAAACAACGGCATTATATCAGCTTGGCTGTGTATACAAAGTACAGACACAATTGGAACAGTATGCATCCTTTTTTGAAGAAAAGGGTGAGCTGGATATGCAGAAGGAATATGAACAGGTTTATCAGCTGGTGATGGATCTGTTTGATAAAATGGTGGAGCTGCTGGGGGAAGAAAAGATGACTTTGGCAGAATACACTGAACTTCTGGAGACTGGATTTGAAGAACTGCGTGTGGGGATTATTCCCCCAAGTATGGACCGTGTGCAGGTGGGAGACATCGAGCGAACCCGTCTGAAGGATATCCGTGCACTGTTTTTCATGGGATTGAATGACGGATGGGTGCCTGGAAGCGGCAACGGCGGTGGCATGCTGTCCCAGATGGAGCGTGAGACACTGGAAAAAAGCAGGGTAGAACTGGCACCGACAGCGAGACAGGAGAGTTATATACAGAAGTTTTACCTGTATCAGAATCTGACGAAACCATCTGAAAAACTGTATTTATCTTACTGTAAGGGAACTTCGGATGGCAGTGCCATGCGTCCGTCCTATGTGATCCGTATGGTGACGCGTCTGTTTCCTGAGATACAGGTGAAAGATGAAGATTATACAGAGAATCTGCTGAAGCGTGCGGTGACGACCAGAAGTGGAATAACACTGATGGCAGAAGGACTTCAGAATATCCGTGAGACCAGCCCGTCAGCTGCGTGGATGGAACTGTACCAGTGGTACCGAAAGCAGGAAAACTGGCAGGAACAGACCGAAGATCTGGTACATGCTGCGTTTCTCAGGTTTGATGAAAGTGGAATCGGAAAAGCAGCAGCGTCAAAATTATACGGGGAGATTTTAAGTAACAGCGTCAGTCGTCTGGAAAAGTTTGCGTCCTGCGCTTTTGCTCATTTTCTGCAGTACGGTCTGCAGTTAAAGGAGCGGCAGGAATATGAATTCCACCCTGTGGATATGGGATCGGTGACTCACCGGATCATAGAACTCTTTTCCAGAAAAGTGGAACTGGAAGAGGGAAGCTGGGAAGGGCTGACGGAAGAGACCAGAAACAGATTAATAGATGAGTGCGTGGATCAGGTTGCAGAAGAATACGGGCATCAGATTCTCCACAGCAGTGCCAGAAATGAGTTCATGATTGAACGGCTCAGACGAATTCTGCGCCGTACTGCGTGGGCGCTACAAAAACAGATTCTGGCAGGGAGTTTCCGGCCTGCCGGTTATGAAGTGTCTTTTACCCAGGTGGCAGATCTGGATGCGGTAAATATTGCATTGTCAGAGGAAGAAAAAATGCGCCTGAAGGGTAAAATTGACCGGATCGATATCTGTGAGAAGGATGGGGAAGTCTACATCAAAGTTATCGATTATAAATCAGGAAATAAATCCTTTGACCTGGTGGCATTGTATTATGGACTGCAGCTTCAGCTGGTGGTTTATCTGAATGCGGCAGTGGAGATGGAACAGAGAATCCATAAAGAAAAGGAGATCATTCCGGCAGGAATTTTTTACTATCATGTGAAGGATCCCATGCTGACCGGAAAAGACACCGAGTCAGCAGAAGCGATATCGGCAGAACTTTTGAAGGAATTAAAGCTGACTGGACTGGTAAGTTCAGATAAGAAGGTTTACCGGGAAATGGATCAGTATTTTGCAGGAACATCGGACGTAATTCCGGTAGCTGAAAACAAGGACGGAACCCTGTCCAAACGTTCCAAAGCCGTAAAAAAAGAGCAGTTCCATACGCTGTCTTCCTTTGTACAGGAAAAGATGAAGAAATTGGGCAGAAGAATGCTGGACGGAGAGATTGCAGCCGTTCCCTTTGAAAGAAAAATGCAGACGGGATGTGATTACTGTATTTACCGGTCCATCTGCAGAATGGATCCGAAGCTGCCGGGTACGCATTACCGGAGACTGAAAGAGTATTCAGAAGAAATGATATGGAAGAAAATGGAGAATCAGGAAGATGGCAACGAACTGGACCAGTGAACAAAAAACAGTCATTGATTTGAGAGACTGTAATATATTGGTATCGGCTGCTGCGGGATCAGGGAAAACCGCGGTACTGGTAGAGCGGATTCTGTCACTGCTTATGGATGAGCGGCATCCGGCTGAAATTGACCGTATGCTGATTGTGACCTTTACCAATGCGGCAGCAGGAGAGATGCGTGACCGTATCCGGGAACGTCTGGAGGAAAAGCTGGAAGAAGAACTGGAACCTGAAATGATGGAGCATCTGCAAAGACAGAGCGCATTGCTTCAGAATGCACAGATCTCCACCATCCACAGCTTCTGCCAGTATGTGATCCGCAATTATTTTCATACCATCGATCTGGACCCGGATTTTCGGATTGCAGATGACGGAGAACAGAAGCTTTTGCAAAGTGATGTGCTGGAACAGCTTCTGGAAGAAAAGTATGCAGAAAAATCAGAAGCTTTTCTCTATATGGTGGAATCCATTGCCACTGGGCGAGATGACAGGGTACTGGAAAGCACCGTATTGCAGTTATATCATTTCTCTATGAGTTTTCCATGGCCACAGGAGTGGCTGGATCAGTGCCGCAGGGAATATGAGGCAGAGAATGTGGAAGTTTTTCTGGATATGCCATGGATTGGGGAACTGGTGAAGGTAGCAAAGGTGCAGATCGGGGATCTTGAGCAGATGACCAGACGGGCACTGGAACTCTGCCAGGAAGAACATGGACCTTATATGTATGAAGAAGCACTGCTAAGTGATCTGGATATGCTGGAACAGCTGCAGACACCGGAGACTTACCGGGAACTGGGAAATGCGGTGCGAAGCATGGGAAAATGGAAAACCCTTTCTGCCAAAAGAGATGAGCAGGTGGATCCGCAGATCCGGGATACAGTGAAGGGAATACGGGAAGAAGTAAAGAAAAATCTCACCAAAATTCGAGATACTTACTTTTATGCACCGCCGGAAGCACTGTATGAGCAGATGAAACGCTGCCGTCCCATGATGGAACAGTTGCTGGATCTGACAAAAGAGTTTGCGGATTGTTATACACAGGAAAAACGAAAACGGAATCTCTGTGATTTTAACGACCTGGAGCATCTGGCATTGCAGATTCTGATGGAGCGTAAAGAGGGAACCTGTACGCGTACTCAGGCGGCAAGAGATCTGGCAGATTATTATCAGCACATTATGATTGACGAATATCAGGACAGTAATCTGGTTCAGGAGATGATTCTGACAGGGATCTGTGGAGAGCCAGAGGGTATCCATAATCTTTTTATGGTAGGAGATGTAAAACAGAGTATTTACCGTTTCCGTCTGGCAAGACCGGAACTGTTTATGGAAAAATATGAGATCTATGATCTGCAGGAAGGCAGCAATCGAAGAATTGACCTTCATAAAAATTTCCGAAGCCGTGCTCAGGTACTGGAGAGCACCAATGAAGTATTTGATAAAATTATGGATCGGGATCTGGGAAAAGTAGCCTATGATGAGGCGGCAAGGCTGTATCCGGGAGCTGTTTTTGAAGAGACACCTGATCCAGACAGCTACGGAAGTGAAATGCTGCTGCTGGATCTGGCGGATAACGAGGAATCCGAAGAAACAGACAGAGAACTGGAAGCTCGCATGATTGGCAGGCGAATTTTGGAACTGATGCAGATACAGAAAGTCTGGGATAAAAATGAGAAGTCCTATCGACCGATACAGTTTGGAGATATTGTGATACTGCTGCGTACAGTGACCGGCTGGGCAGAGGATTTTGCAAGGGTACTG
The DNA here is from genome assembly GCA_900544685.1 of uncultured Lachnospiraceae bacterium. GTDB lineage: Bacteria > Bacillota > Clostridia > Lachnospirales > Lachnospiraceae > Marvinbryantia. The sequence continues at coordinate 63,312 of UQWA01000010.1, forward strand.
GAAAATATGGGAATTCCGGTGTTTGCTGGAGCCAGAAGCGGTTATTTTTCAGCACCAGAGGTACAAACCGTGCTGGCACTTCTGAAGGTGATCGATAATCCATGTCAGGATATTCCGTTAACATCGGTACTGTATTCCCCGATTGGAAAAAAGACGCCGCAGCAGCTCGCAGAATTGAAAAGCAGGAGTGAAGGAAAAAATTTTTATCAGCTATGCATGGAATCAGAGGAACTTCGACCTTTTTTTGCTATGTTGGAACAGTTTCGAAAAAAGGCGGTGTATACACCGATGCAGGAACTATTGTGGGAGATACTGGATGAAACCGGATATCTGGACTATGTGACAGCTATGCCGGGCGGCAGACAGCGGCGCGCCAATCTGGATATGCTGGTGGAAAAGGCAGCCGCATATGAAGCGGGTAGTTATCATGGGCTGTATCATTTTGTACGTTATATTGAAAACCTTCATAAGTATGAGATTGATTTTGGAGAAGCCATGTCCGGTGGGGAAGAAAGCCATATGGTGCGGATTATGAGCATCCATAAAAGCAAGGGACTGGAATTTCCGGTGGTGTTTGTGGCAGGAATGGGGAAGAATCTGAATCAGACAGATTCCACCTCACAGTTTGTGACACATATGGATCTGGGAATCGGCTGCGATGATGTAGATCCGGTTTTGCGTGTCATCGGAAGTACGCTGTTTAAGAACTTTGTGAAAATGCAGATTCGTAATGAGAATCTGGGAGAGGAACTGCGGGTACTCTACGTTGCACTGACCCGTGCAAAAGAGAAGCTGATTATCACCGGAGCGGCAGATGGTCTGGATAAAAAACTGGCAAAATGGAGTGAGAGACTGCAACCATGGCAGAAGAAGCTGTCCTTTACAGACCGGGTTCAGGCAAAATGTGATCTGGACTGGATGATGCCAGTGATACTGAGTGAAGAAGCAACGCCTGACATTGCGTTTTCTGTTTGTACAGTTCAGGATCTTCTGGAAAGTGAAGTCGAGAGACAGAGTGAATATCTGATTCAGGAACAGGAACTTCTGGGAATGCCATCCGGGATGGTATTTGATCCAGAAGTGAAGGAAGAACTGGAAACCAGTCTGGCATACCGGTACCCTTATGAAAAAGAAGAAACTATACCAAGTAAGGTCAGTGTATCAGAACTGAAGCACATGAGCCAAAAGGAAGAAGAGTCGGAAAGCGTCAGTCTGGCGCCGGAAGCAGAAGAGGAAGAATCTGCACAGAATACGGTAATTATGCCGAAATTCCTTAAGGAAGAAACAGAAGTAAGTGGAGCGGGAAGGGGAACCGTGTACCATAAAGTTATGGAAAAACTGGACTTTGACCGTGATGCAGAGGAACAAATGCGGAAACTGTGCAGCAGAGGAATCGTGACAGAGAAGGAATTGGAATGCGTAAATCCATTGAAGATTGCAAAAATGTGTGCCACGTCTCTTGGAAGGAGAATGGCACAGGCGCAGCGTAAAGGGCAGCTTTTCCGGGAGCAACAGTTTGTACTGGAACTGCCTGCGGGGGAAGTGAATCCAAAGTGGAGCATGGAGGAACAGATTCTGGTACAGGGAATTATCGATGCTTATTTTATAGAAGAAGATCAGATCGTGCTGGTGGATTATAAAACGGATTTTGTGAAATTTAAAGAAGCCTCTTCCCTCTATGAAAAATATAGAGTACAATTAGGCTGTTATAAAAAAGCATTAGAATCGCTGACGGGGTACCCGGTAAAAGAACAGATCATTTATTCTTTCTGCCTGGACCGTGAGCTGACAGGAAGTGAATAAGATGGAGAATTTTGTGAAAAAGCTGATGAATAATCAGGGAATCCGCTATATCTTTTTCGGTGGCTGCACTACAATGGTGAATCTGGTAAGCTACTGGATATTCCGGAATCTGATTCATATCGACGTGACAAAGGCAAATTTCTTTGCCATTGCCCTGTCGATTCTGTTTGCCTATGTGGTGAACAAACTGTACGTATTTGAGAGTAAGACAGAAGGATGGATTGCCCTGCTAAAAGAGATGGGGCAGTTCATCGGCATGCGTCTTCTGACCATGTTTATTGAGATTTTTGGTGTAGTCATGTTTTGCTGTGTGTGGGATATGCCGGATATGATTGCAAAACTGGTGATTCAGGTGGTAGTTCTGGTGCTGAATTTTGTATTCAGCAAGATGATTGTGTTCCAGACAGACCATAAGGAATACACACTGGAGGAACTGAGAAGAAAACAGATCCGTAAGAGATGCACCGGACTTTCCTTTGTGATTCCGGCGGTTACGGTATTGACTGCATATATTGTGAATGGAGTCTATCCGTTTGGAGATCACGGAGTGCTGATCATTGATTCACTGCATCAGTATCTGCCATTCTTTACTGATTTTCACGATAAGCTGGTGAGCAGCCAGTCCCTGACCTATTCCTTTGGAGGAGGACTGGGATATAACATGTGGGCAGTATTTGCTTATTATCTGGCAAGTCCGTTAAATCTGCTGATTACCATCGTATCATCAAAGCATGTCATGGATTTTATGGCATATCTGATTTTATTGAAGATTGCTCTGACAGGAGGAATCTTTGGATGGTATCTGTCTCAGAGAGGGGAAGATAAGGACTATTTTCCGGTAGCGTTTGGATGTATGTATGCCCTGTCAGCCTTCATGATCGGATATTATTTCAATCTGATGTGGCTGGACAGTATCATGGTACTGCCACTGGTCATGCTGGGAATTGAAAAGATTGTTGCAGGAGAAAAAGGCAGATTTTATGCACTGGCACTGTGCTACGGTCTGTACTGCAATTATTATATCGGCTATATGCTGTGTCTGTTTGCCTGCCTGTATTTCTGTGTACTGTGGATTGGGGCAAAGAAGTTCAGCATCCGTAAGTTCCTTGGTTCTGGGCTGAAGTTCACATGGTATTCCCTGCTTTCCGGCGGAATGGCGGCACTGGTTCTGCTGCCTGCGTATCTGAATCTTGCCATTACAGAATCTGCAGACAGCAGTTTTCCAAGCAAGATCAAGTTCTATACAGACGGCATTACCCAGATGACAGGTCATTTTGCGTTGGTTGAACCGATTAATATCTATGATGATCAGTCTGGGGTGAACATTTATTGTGGCGTGATCGTGATGATTTTGATTGTGCTGTATCTGCTGGATCAGGAACTGAGATTGTCCGAGAGAGTGGCAAAGCTTCTTCTGACAGGATTGCTGGCATTAAGCATGAATTTTAATATGTTGAATTATATCTGGCACGGTTTTCATGTGCAGAATGGTCTGCCAAATCGTTTTGCATTCTTGTATATTGCCATGCTTCTGACCATGGGCTTTGATTCCATACGTCATGTACGAAAGATGAAAGTATGGAAGGTCATGCTGGCATGGCTGCTGCCGATTTTGTTTGTGGGTTACTGCATGGTGACGCAGACAGGTGACCGGGAATGGTATGTCTATATGGCAACTCTGATTCTTCTGGTGCTATATGGCATTTTGCTGCTGTGGTATTATGAGAGTGGCAAACGAAAAGTGCTGACAAGACGAGTCCTGACCACGGTTATGACTCTGGAGATGGCAGCAACCGGAATCTATGGTATCTGTGTGAACGGAACAGTAGGAAGAAGTACCTACGTAGATGAACAGATTGCATATAAGAAGCTGATGGAAGAGTACGATCAGACGGATGATTTTTACCGCAGCGAGATCGACAGTCAGAGAATGAGAAATGAAAATATGTTCATGGGAGCCAATGGAGTGGTAATGTTTTCCTCCACAATGCCGGAAGCAACGGTAAACATGTGCCGCAGTATCGGTATGGAAGCCAGAACCAACAAAGATGGCTACAATGGCATGACGAAGCTTTTTAATGATGTATTCGGGGTTCGTTATCTGGTATCCAGAAAAGGCTCAGACACCTTATATCAGATGAATCAGGTGGGATACGAAGAACCATTATATTTGTATAAGAATGAGGATGCCTTATCTCTGGGATTCATGGTATCTTCCAATATCAAAGCATGGGATATCTACAGTAACCGGACAGCCATGGAGGTACAGGAAGAGTTTGCACAGCTTGCAACGGGAGAAGCTTTCCATTATACGCTGCGGGAGGCATATTCTCTGGAAGCGGGACCGACCTATATTATACGTCTGCATCCAGGAGAACAGACGTATATTGAAATTACTGAGAATGTGAAGGGTATTACCATTAAGACTCCACAGGGAGAAAAGACAGTTAATAATTATACGAAGAATCTGTTCAATCTGGGAACGGTAACGGAAGAGGAAGAAGCAAGTAAAGCCAATATTACCCTAACCTTTAAAGATAACCAGAGTGGTCCGGTTCCGGTACGGGTCTATACCTGTACAGATGAAGAATACGATGCTGTTTATCAGAAGCTGGCAGCCAGCCAGATGACAGATATTACGGAAGATGGTAACCATATAAGCGGAACCGTAAACGCACAGCAGGCAGGAACACTGTTGCTGACGTTCCCGTATGATGAAGGATGGACCATAAAGGTAGACGGTGAAGAGACAGATACTTACCGTGTGGGTGACGCCCTGACGGGAATTGACCTGGAAGCAGGTACCCATACCATTGAGATGAATTTTATACCGGAAGGACTGTGGCAGGGCAGCATGATCAGTATTGTCTCCATCGGACTTTATCTGCTTAGCGCAATGTTGGAACAGTACGGACAGAAGAAAAAGAAACAAGAAGAGACCGAAGGAGAGACGGAAGATGAAACTTACATTTTCGGATAAAACAGAAATGTTCGGCGAAGGAATCTTTGCCGTATTAAATGAAAAAAAGAACCAGATGCTGGCAGAAGGAAAGACGATCTATAATCTTTCCGTTGGAACACCGGACTTTGAACCGCCGGAACATATCCGTAAGGCAGTGGCAGAGGCAGCAGAAAAGCCGGAGAATTATAAGTATTCTCTGGCAGACCTGCCGGAACTGACTCAGGCAGTACAGGATTTTTACCAGAAACGTTTTGGGGTAAAGCTGGAGAAAAATGAGATCATGTCCATGAACGGATCACAGGAAGGCATGGCGCATTTTGCATGGGCTCTCTGCAATCCGGGAGATGTGGTGCTGGTACCGAATCCGGGATATCCGATTTTCAAGATCGGACCGGAACTGTGCGATGCGGTAACTGTAGAGTATCCGTTATATGAAAAAAATCATTTTCTTCCGAAATTTGAAGATATTCCGGAAGAGACAGCAAAGAAAGCTCGTTTCATGGTGGTTAATTATCCGTCCAACCCGGTATGTTCGGTGGCAGACGATACATTCTACAGAGAGTTGATTGACTTTGCGAGAAAGTATGACATTATTATTCTGCATGACAATGCCTATTCTGATATTGTGTTTGGGGAAAAACAGGGTGGTTCTTTCCTTCAGTACAAAGGGGCAAAGGAAGTGGGTGTAGAATTTTATTCCCTTTCCAAATCTTTTAACTATACAGGAGCCAGAGTATCATTCTGTCTGGGAAATGCACAGATTGTAGAAAAGTTCAAGGCAATTCGTTCCCAGATCGACTACGGTATCTTTTATCCTATACAGTACGGTGCCATTGCAGCACTTAACGGCCCCCAGGACAGCGTGATGGAACAGTGCAAAAAGTACGAAAGAAGAAGCCGTATACTGAGCCGAGGTTTGTCTGAAATCGGATGGAAGGTAAGAGATACAGAAGGAACCATGTTTGTATGGGCACCACTGCCGGAAGGGTATGACAACGCCAATGCATTCTGTATGGAACTGATGGAAAAATCAGGTGTCATCTGTACACCGGGCAGCAGCTTCGGAAGTCTGGGAGAAGGCTATGTGAGATTCGCCCTGGTACTGCCGGAGGAGGAACTGCAGGCAGCAATCGAGAGTATAAAGTTAAGCGGAATTCTGAAATAAAGGGGGTATTTGGTGAATCAGATATTTTATCAGAAGTTATGCAGCATAGTTGGAGGAGAACAGGTACTGACAGAAGAACCAATGAAGAAACACACCACATTCCGGATCGGCGGACCGGCTGATTTTCTGGTACTTCCGCAGACATTACAGGAGATCGCAGAAGTGACTGCACTGTGCCGGAAGGAAGGGCAGCCATGGTATGTGATCGGAAATGGAAGTAATCTTCTGGTGGGTGATAAAGGGGTGCGCGGAGTCGTGATCCAGCTTCTGCGTAATTTTAATGAGATAGAAGTAAGAGGAGAAGAGATCCATGTTCAGGCAGGAACGGTAAATGCGGCAGTGGCGAGACAGGCTCTGGATGCGGGACTGACAGGGTTCGAATTTGCAGCGGGGATTCCGGGAACCACAGGAGGTGCTGTGGTCATGAATGCCGGTGCCTATGGCGGAGAAATGAAGGATATTCTGAAGGAAGTAACCGTGCTGGATGAAGATGGAAAGGTACGCACTCTGGCAGCAGAAGAACTGGAACTGGGATACCGTACCAGTATTATTGCCAGAAAAGGATATATTGTACTGGACATCTGTATGAAGCTGGAAAAGGGAGATCCGGAAGCCATTCGCACAAGAATGGATGAACTGAGAGAAAAGCGGGTCACCAAACAGCCGTTGGAGTATCCAAGTGCAGGCAGTACCTTTAAAAGACCGGAAGGTTATTTTGCAGGCAAGTTGATTATGGATGCAGGATTGCGCGGATTTTCAGTTGGCGGTGCACAGATATCAGAAAAGCATTGCGGTTTTGTGATTAATAAGGGGAATGCCACGGCAGAGGATGTGGTGAACCTGATGGAAGAGACAAAAAAAATTGTAATGGAGAAATTTGGAGTTGTTCTGGAACCGGAGGTAAAGCGGTTAGGAGAATTCTAAGACGGAGAATACATGAGATTTATAATTGTAACCGGAATGTCCGGGGCTGGCAGATCTACAGCCCTGAAGATTCTGGAGGATATGGGATACTATTGTGCGGACAATCTGCCGATTTCCCTTCTGCCGATGTTTGCACAGCTTATGAATGATAATCCGGATATTACCAAAGCAGCAGTCGGTATTGATATACGTAACGGAAAAGAATTAGATAATATGGACGGTCAGCTGGAAGGTATGAAGGCAGCCGGATATGAATATGAGATCCTGTTTATGGATGCATCTGATAAGACACTGATTAAGCGCTATAAAGAAACCAGACGCCAACATCCGATGGCAGTGGATGGAAGAGTGGAGACAGGACTGAAGGAGGAACGCTCCAGACTGGAATTCCTGAAAAAAGAAGCTAATTACATTATGGATACCAGCCAGCTTCTGGTACGGGAACTGGTTCAGAATATGGATGAGATCTTTCGCCAGAATCAGGAATTCAAAAATATGATGGTAACCGTACTTTCCTTTGGCTTTAAGAATGGAATACCGTCTGATGCGGATCTGGTGTTTGATGTACGTTTTCTTCCGAATCCATATTATGTGGATGATCTGAAGACAAAGACCGGCAATGACCGGGAGGTGCAGGAGTATGTGATGAACTGTAGTCAGGCAGGAGAATTTCTGGATAAATTAAGTGATATGGTACAGTTCCTGATTCCAAACTATGTGGCAGAAGGCAAGAACCAGCTTGTGGTAGCCATTGGCTGTACCGGCGGAAAGCACCGTTCTGTGACGATTGCCAATAAATTATATGAGATCCTGAAGAAAGACAGAGAATATAAGGTGAAGATTGAACACAGAGACATCGAAAAAGCAAGATAATGGGTAAAGGAGAAGAATATGTCGTTTTCCGGAACAGTGAAGGAAGAACTGGCAAAACAAAAACTTGGAGCCAGACATTGCCAGATAGCGGAGATTGCTGCCATCATCCGCATGTGTGGCGGGATTTCGGTATCCAGAAATGACAGATTTTTACTGAAGATCCAGACAGAGAATCTGTTTGTGGCAAGAAAATACTTTACATTATTGCAAAAAACATTTAATATAGAAGTTGAACTTTCTATCAGGCAGCATCATGGGGAAAAAAACGGTCGAACTTATCATCTGTATGTGAAGAAGCATGAAGATGCTTTGCAGATTTTACGGGAGACCGGGATCATGAAGCCGGATGGAAGGAGCTATATGGATCTTGCAGAAGACTTCGAACTGACAGAGACAGAGCTGCTTCGGAGGACATGCTGCAAAAGAGCTTTTCTGCGGGGGGCATTTCTGGTTACCGGATCAGTCACCAATCCTGAGAAGTCTTATCATCTGGAATTTGCCTGTACTTTGGAATATCATGCAGAGCAGATTCGTAAGGTACTTCGTTCTTTTGGAATTGAGGCACGTATGGTACAGCGCAAAAAGTACTATGTGGTGTACATCAAAGAAGGAGACGGAATTGTGGATGTGCTGAATATCATGGAAGCACATCAGGCGCTGATGGAACTGGAAAATATCCGTATATTAAAAGACATGAGGAATTCACTGAACCGAAAAGTCAACTGTGAGACTGCGAACATTTACAAGACGGTGAATGCAGCAGTGAAGCAGATCGAAGATATCCGGTATATTCAGGATACGATTGGCTTTGAAGAACTGTCGGAGGGACTGGCAAATATGGCAGAAGTCAGGCTGGCGAATCCAGACGCAACGTTAAAAGAATTAGGCATGTTATTATCCCCACGGGTGGGAAAATCTGGTGTGAACCATCGCTTGAAAAGATTAAGTGAGATAGCGGATGGGTTAAGGTGCTGTAAGGAGGAGAAGCATTATGATTAAAAAGTCTATTAAAATTGAATTGCCTAGTGGCCTGGAGGCGCGCCCGGTGGCATTACTGGTACAGGTGGCAAGTCAGTATGAGAGCAAGATTCACGTAGAAGTAGAAGAGAAGCGTGTGAATGCCAAGAGTATTATGGGTATGATGACTCTGGGACTGGAAGCTGGCGAAGAAATCGTAGTAGAGGCAGAAGGATCTGATGAGAAGGCAGCAATTGAAGATATTGAGAAATATCTGAGCACACACTAAGTAAGATAAAATGCTACAGAGAGATAGTCGCAAGATTGTCTCTCTTTTTTTGAACATAGGATATTTCTTTCTGATATGACAAAACAATCTGTATTTTGCTTATTTTTAAACATTTAGAGATAGAAAAAGTCTGGACTATTTTGTCATTTTGTGCGAGAATAGTAACCGAAGTATGTTCAGAATATAGCACATTCTGGTTACATAAAAGACTTTTACTATTGAAAGGAGTTTAAAAATGATTTATTCACGCGAAGTAGAAGAAATGTGCCCAGTAGCACAGGGTGTTCATCATGGCGCAGCTCCGATTCCGGAAGAAGCAAAATGGGTACAGGCAAAAGAAGTTAAAGACATTTCTGGTTTTACACATGGTGTAGGCTGGTGTGCTCCACAGCAGGGTGCCTGTAAGCTGAGCCTGAACGTAAAAGAAGGTATTATCCAGGAAGCACTGGTTGAGACCATCGGATGTTCAGGTATGACACATTCCGCAGCTATGGCAGCAGAGATCCTTCCGGGACTGACTGTTATGGAAGCATTAAATACAGACCTTGTCTGTGATGCAATTAATACAGCTATGAGAGAACTGTTCCTGCAGATCGTTTACGGACGTTCCCAGTCCGCATTCTCAGAAGATGGTCTGGCAGTAGGTGCCGGTCTGGAAGATCTTGGAAAAGGCCTCAGATCTCAGGTTGGTACTATGTACGGAACACTGAAAAAGGGTCCTCGTTATCTGGAAATGGCTGAAGGTTATGTTACAGGTATCGCTCTGGATGCAGACGATGAGATCATCGGATACCAGTTCGTAAGCCTTGGCAAGATGACAGACTTCATCAAAAAGGGTGATGACCCTAACACTGCTTGGGAAAAAGCTAAAGGACAGTATGGCCGTGTAGCAGATGCTGTTAAGATCATCGACCCAAGAAAAGAATAATCAGAGGAGGACTAGTACAATGGCATTATTTGAATCATATGAAAGACGAATTGATCAGATCAATTCCGTTCTGAACAGTTATGGAATTGCTTCTATCGAAGAAGCAGAGAAAATCACAAAAGATGCTGGCCTGAATGTATACGATCAGATCAAAGGCATTCAGCCAATCTGTTTTGAAAATGCATGCTGGGCTTACACAGTAGGTGCAGCAATCGCAATCAAGAAAAACTGCCGTAAAGCTTCTGAAGCAGCAGCAGCAATCGGTGAAGGCCTTCAGGCTTTCTGTATTCCAGGTTCTGTAGCAGACACACGTAAAGTTGGTCTGGGACATGGTAACCTTGGAAAGATGCTTCTGGAAGAAGAAACAGAATGTTTCGCATTCCTGGCTGGTCATGAATCCTTCGCAGCAGCAGAAGGTGCCATCGGTATCGCTGAAAAGGCTAACAAAGTTCGTCAGAAACCACTGCGTGTTATCCTGAACGGTCTTGGAAAAGATGCTGCACAGATCATCTCCCGTATCAACGGATTTACATATGTTGAGACAGAATATGATCCATACAAGAACGAAGTAAAAGAAGTATTCAGAAAATCTTACTCTGAAGGACTTCGTGCAAAAGTTAACTGCTACGGCGCTAACAGCGTTCCAGAAGGTGTAGCAATCATGTGGAAAGAAAACGTAGACGTATCTATCACAGGTAACTCTACCAATCCTACACGTTTCCAGCATCCAGTAGCAGGTACTTACAAGAAAGAAAGACTGGAAGCTGGTAAAAAGTACTTCTCCGTTGCATCAGGCGGTGGTACAGGACGTACACTTCATCCAGATAACATGGCAGCAGGTCCTGCTTCCTACGGTATGACAGATACACTTGGACGTATGCACAGTGACGCTCAGTTCGCTGGATCCTCTTCTGTACCTGCTCACGTAGAAATGATGGGTCTGATCGGTGCAGGTAACAACCCAATGGTTGGTATGACTGTATCCGTTGCAGTTTCTATTGAGGAAGCAGCAACAGCTGGTAAATTCTAAGAAATGGCGTAAAAAGACATAAAAACTGACCGTCACTATACAGGAAAATGTATAATGACGGTCTTTTTTCTGAATTAAAGCTGTATGGTGCTGAAATCAATATACAGATCATCATAGATACCTGCTTTGATGGTATCAGCAAAGGTATATTGTTCTGAATCACTTTTATCAAAATTGTAGACGATTACAAAATTTTTGATTGGATCTACAAGCCAGTATTCACGGACATCAGAGGTACGGTATTTGAATAATTTGGTGAAATAGTCCATTCGTCTGCTGGCAGGTGAGACAATTTCGATAATCCAGTCCGGTGCACCTTTACAGTCTTGGTCTGTGAGCTTGCCAGAATTGCATATAACACTGATATCCGGTTCGACATACGTTTTATCGTCTTCATTCAGAAAAACAGCAAATGGGGCAATATCTACTTCACAGGTGCCATTTTTAGCATCAATATAATCAGCAATCTGTCTGCTAAGTGACAGAATAATGCGCTGATGTCTACGGCTTGGTGGTGCTATATAATAAATCTGGCCGTCAATCAATTCTGCGCGCTGACCGTCTGACAGGTTGTAAATATCTTCAATAGTGTATTCTTCGTATGTTTTTGATAATGGCATAATGATACATCCTTTCCAAATAAAATTTATTCCAGAAAGTTATCTTTTGTATGTATATTTTTATCATATCATTTCCTTCGTCCTGTTTTCAACAGCCATTTCTGGTCAATCTTTTTCAGTTCGTCCTGGAATCGGATATGAAGTCTTACGGAGTTTTCCAACTGGACGATCTCTTCAATAATTCCCTCGCCAAACTTCGGATGTTTTACCACATCGTTGACTTTGTACTGTATCGTGCGGTTTTTCGTGTTCTGATATTCCCGTTCCCGGCGGTAGCGGTCACGTACAGGGATGGTTTTGTCATGAATGGGATTTTTTAATGCTTTCTGATAATCGTGTTTCATCAGGCTTTCTCCGACTTTGTAGTATGGCGTCGGAGCTGCGCCGATCAGAGAACAGCAGTATTTCCAGGCACTGCCGTGGATACCGGGCTGCCAGTGGTATTTTGCCGGGATGTCCATATGATACTGCATATAATGGGCATATTCATGTTTATACAGATCCATGCGGTCACTTTTCGGTAAAGGATTCTTTACTGCATATCCGATAAAAAGCAGGGAGAAACAGAAATGTTCTTTTTCATGATGCCCTTCCTGTGTATAGGATCCAAGAAGACCCTTATCGTAGTTGAAAAATACTGGAACAGAGGAGGCATGCAGACCAAACCTGCGGTCCAGATTCTCATAAAGAGCATGGATTTCCAACTGATGGACGTGTATTTCCTTTTCCAGCAATTGTTTTAAGTTAGAATCTATATTCATAATAAAATCGTATCCTTTTAATCTAATATAAACGGGTAATATTGAACAGTGGAAGCGGTGCCCTGAAGAAACCACAGACCGATTATAATGCATTCGAAAAGTATGTACAAGCAAAATAGTACAGAATGCAACTTGATTTTGAAATGCAATATTTGTTAAGATAGCAGGTAGACAAAAGACGAATGGAAAAGTAGAAAGAGAAGACAGCATGCTGAAACTGACATACATACAATATCAGCTTCCATATTATGGAGTAGAACATACATTATTCCACTATGCAAAAAACGGCAGTGTGGAGAAAATCGAGATCTGGGAAGAGGGGCAGATCATGGAGAAACGGGTTTTGTACCTGGTTCCATATGCCCGGCAGAGTTCCGTACAGGAAGAAAAAGAATCGGTATTCTGTGTGTACGGATGTCCCACAGAACCGGATATGAAGGTGCGTAATGGATTCTATACATCAGAAACCTATTCACTGTCAAGGATACTGAATACCTTGAACCGTCTGTGGATGGATCTGCAGAAATGGGAGATTATTCTGCTGTATTCAGAAGAGATGGATTTGAATGTACTGCTGGATACCTCGGAGACGATCCTGCGAATGCCTCTGGCAGTTTCTGACAATCGGTTTCATTTTCTGGCAAAAGGGCAGTGGTATCAAGAAAAATTTCCTACAGAAGTACTGGATCAGGATGAGATGAATGAACTGATCTGGCAGGAGGATTTTCGTCAGTGTCTGCATCGAAACAGTGTGTTTCATCTGCCGTTGAAGACGGAGAAAAAGGATCTGCTCTGTTATAATATTTTCATAAGCGGGCGGTATTATGCCAGAGTGTTAGGAAGTGTGGAAGACAGGAAGCATGGAGCACTTCAGGAAGAATTGTTTACCAGACTGGCAATCGCTGTGAACAGTATTTTTGTGAATCAGAGGATTCATTCTTTCCTGACGGGGAGAAACAGTGACCTGCAGATGCAGGTGGAAGTCTTGCTGGATGGGGAGAAAAAAGCAGATGAAACGGTTATGGACCGGAATCACTGGAGCAGGGAAGACCACTATAAGATTATGGTGCTGAGTTTTGATGCCCGATACCCAATGGAAGAAGGCATTCGTTTCTTATATAAAAGGCTGTGGGAATTGTTTCCGGAGAGTTGTGTGCTGATTCGGGAAAAGGATCTGATCTGCGTCCGCAATCTGAGCCGGGAATCCCAGAATGAAAACTACCGTGAAAGAATGGCAGTGTTCTTAAGAGAAAATGTGGCGAAGGCAGGCAGCAGCAATGCTTTTACCGGGTATGAGGAACTTCCTGTTTATTTGCAGCAGGCATATGAGGCACTGCGGCTGGGAGAAAAGAATGCTCCATATTTCTGGCATTATGAATTCAGTGATTATATGGTGCCTTATCTCATGGAGCGGGCGACCAGTGAATACAGTCTGGAACAGATTGTACATCCAGGAGTGTTTCACCTGATGAAGTACGATAAAGAAAAAAGTTCCAATTTGTACCAGACGCTGCAAATTTATCTGGAACATGGAGGAAATGCTACGCAGACAGCAGAAAAATTATTTATACACCGGTCATCTCTGATGAAACGTCTGGACAAGATACAGAGCCTGACCGGGATACATTTGGAAAAGCAGGAAGAACGGTTTTATGTGGAACTGTCCTGTCGGCTGCTGGAATATCACAAATCACATGAAAAGTAGGAAATTGGACCGGAGGATATCCGGTCTTTTTTTGGGGGAAAACAAGTCCACATAGAACAGAGCTGTGTGGGATATTTGCGGTCTGGTTGTTAAGAAAAAAACAGAAGTAGCATTTTGTATCACAGAAGGTTCAAAAAAGTCACATTGTGCGCCTGTTCAGAAAAGAACAGAATTTTATATAATAAACCCAGAAAAAAGAAATGGGGGAAAGAAATATGAAGAACAAAAAAAATTTCGTTTTTCTGGTTGCTGCACTGATTTTCTGTGCACAGTTTATTGGAAACTACGGGAACTACCAGTTAGCTGCCATTCCTGGGAAAATATTTCAGGCATTTCAGCTTACGGATACCCAGTTTTCCAGTCTGATGACAGCACCGATGCTGCCATCCATCTTTTTAAGCATTATTATTGGACTGCTGGTGGACCGTTTTGGTATTTCTAAAATGGTAGGAATCTGTCTGACAGTGGCAACAGGAGGTCTGGTGCTGAGAGCGTTTGCGACAGATTATACAACCATGCTGATTGCCATGATCTTATCCGGAGCAGGATGTATGATCCTGAATTCCAATCTGGCAAAGATCGTATCCTCTCTGTATCCAATGGATAAAGTGAGCAAAGTAGTTGGTATCATGATGGCGGCTTCTACCGCATCCATGGCAGTGGCTTATGCAACTACAGCTGCAATTCCAAGCCTGAGCGTGGCATTTTGGATTCCAACTGTCATCAGTATTGTGGTACTGGTACTTTGGCTGGTATTTGCCAGAGAGTCTGTATTTTCAGAAAATAAGATGACAGGAGAGGATGCATCGCAGGTAAAAGAATCTCTTCTGGTATGTGTAAAGAGCAAAAATATATGGCTGGCAGGTTTGACACTGATGCTGATACTGGGAGGTTCCATGATCATCTCCAGTTTCCATGTATCTGCGGTCGTAGAGTTAAAAGGCTATTCCGAGAGCTATGCAGGAACCTTTAACACAGTCCTGATGATTGGAGCTATTCTTGGATCCATGTTCCTGCCGGTTTACGTGACAAAGAATCCGGAGAAGACACCGGTTATGATGCTGGTAATGGGAATCATCACAGCAATATCTGCGATAGGAATGGTAACACTTCCGGCAATCGGCATCTATATCTGTGGATTCTTAAATGGAGCATTCCGAAGCGGAATTATTGCTGTAATGATGATGCTTCCGGTTATGTTAAAAGAGATCGGACCGAGGTATGCAGGAACAGCAGGAGGGTTCATGGTAACACTGGAGCTGATCGGAAGCGTCGTGATTCCTACCTATGTGATTGTACCTCTGGGCGGAGGATCTTATCTGAATTATTTCATGCTGGCAGGGGCAGCAATGCTGCTGGCAAGTATTATCTGTTTTATATTAATGAAATCATGTGGTGTATTTGTGAAAAAAGAAGCGTAGAAGAAAGGAAGAAGAGCTATGTTATCAACAAAAGAAAACTTATATGAAACATTAAAAGGTGGTCATCCGGACCGTTTTGTAAACCAGTTTGGGTATCTGAAAATGCTTCCTGACCCGATTTTTCTGGGATTAATGGGAGAAGGAGATCTTCAGCCGGGCGGAACCAAGAAAACAGGATTTGGAGTCACCATGTGCTGGGCAGAAGGAACACCCGGACCATTCCCAATGTGCGAAGGCGAACACAAGCTGCTGAAAGACATCACAGAATGGAAAGATGTGGTAAAAATGCCTCCGACAGAATATTCAGATGAAGCATGGGCACCATTTGTTGCCATGGCAGATGCTGTGGACAGAGATAAAGAACTGGTAACTGCAATGGTAATGCCGGGTGTATTTGAAAAACTTCATTATTTCATGGGAATGGAAGATACTATGATTAACTTCTATGAGGAACCGGAAGCGATGCATGAACTGATTGATTACTTTACAGAATATGAATGTGCCAATGCAAGAGAAGTATGCAAACACATGCATCCGGAAGCACTGTTCCATCACGATGACTGGGGTAGCCAGAGATCCACATTCCTTTCTCCGGATATGTTCGAGGAATTCATTGTACCTGCTTACAAGAAAATCTATGGTACATGGAAAGAAAATGGAGTAAAAGTGATTGTACATCACAATGATGCATACGGTGCAACACTAGTACCAGCCATGATCGAGATGGGTATTGATGTATGGCAGGGGCCGGTAAAGGAAAATGACCTTCCGGAACTGGTAAAGAAATACGGTGGACAGATCTCCTTCCACTGTGGACTGGATAATGGAAAATATGATACTGCGGACTGGTCACCGGAAAAGATCGAAGCAGGTTTAAGAGAATTCTTTGATACTGTTGGTACCAAATATGTGATTCCGGGCTTCACACAGGGTGGCGAAGGAAGCGCATTTGCAGGTGCTTATGAATGTGCAACAGAGACCATCGAACGTCTCAGCAAAGAATATTTCAAATAAAAATTACATAACAGTGTTAAAACAGTCTCTGAAAAAGGGACTGTTTTTTTATGAAATCTGGAAGAAAAAATAAAAAATATTCGGGGGGGGGGTGAAATAAAAAGTGGTTGATCTGTAGACATGCATAAAATGGAATGTTATAATTAACAGAAAGAAAGTGGATCATAGCTCGTATCAGTTTTGAGGGAAGGTAGCAGTAATGAGGGAGAATTCGTTTGGGGTATATATTATAGATCAAAATTATCAAATTGTGGGTTATAATGCCACTGCTCAAAAGCTATATCCACAGTTAAAAAAAGGAAATCACTGCTATCAGTGTCTGATGAATCTGGATTCCCCATGCGAAGTATGCCCGGTATTAAATAAGATAGATGGATCGAAAACTTACACTGCTCCCAGGTGCCATATTTATCAGGCAGTAGATGCAATAGAAGTGAATCTGTCTGAAACGGAAAAAGGATATGCACTGATATTCAGTACTGTTGGAGAAGAAGAGAAGCTGGTGAAACAGCTTCCGAATAATGAAGAAGATCTGAGACTGCTCGGTGTGATTAATGTGCTGGGGAATGATTACAGTGATATCTTTTCTGTTGATGTGAAGTCAAAGAAGATACAAAGTTACCGTTACAGCGGAAAGGCATTGGAACTCAGGGAAGCATTGTATCAGGAGATGTCCTATGAACAGGCAATGGAAAAATATATTGATACCAATGTGGTTTCAGAGGATCAGGGTAAGCTTCGGTTTGCCGTGAGTCTTTTGAAGCTGTGCGATCAGTTAAAAGTGTTGCCACAGGTTACCGTACATTACAGGGCAAGAGTGAACGGTGAGATACACTATTATTATATGAAGTGTGCCAGAGTCGGAAAAGAAGAGATAGAGAATCTGGTGATTGCTTTTGCCAATGAAGACACAGATGTGAAGCGTAACGAACTGGAAAGTATGATCATTCCTGGCAGTGTGTCGGCGAAGCGTAAGATTCTGGTTGTGGAAGATAATGAACTGAACAGAGAGATCCTGACAGAATTATTGTCAGAGAAATTTGATATACTTACCGCTGAGAATGGAGAGATTGGACTGAAGATGTTGTCAGAGCATTACCGTGAACTGTCAGCAGTTTTGCTGGATGTATATATGCCGGTATGTGATGGGTTTGAATTCCTTGAACGAATCAAGGATGATGTGATGCTTTCTTCAGTTCCTGTCATTGTAACGACTGGAAGCAATCGACCGGAGGATGAAGAACACTGTCTGGAACTTGGAGCAGTGGATTTTGTATCCAAGCCATATAAGCCTAAGGTGGTAAAGGCAAGGCTGAACAGTGTTATCAAGCTGAGAGAGTCCGCCGCAGCACTGTCAACTATTGAATATGATGAGCTTACCGGGCTGTATACCAGACAGGCATTTTATCACCATGCGAAAACATTGATTAATTTCCGTTCATATAAGAAGTTCCATGTTTTGGTAGCAGATATTCACAACTTCAAGTTAGTGAACAGCATTTACGGAGAAAAAATGGGAGACTGTGTGCTGAAATATCTGGCGAAGGTGTTTTCAGGATATATCGGAGATGGACTGCTGGCCCGATATGGAAGCGACCAGTTTATATGTCTCGTATGTGGTGATGTGGATCTGTCAATGGATCTGGTAGAACAGCGGGTACGGAAGATTACGGAAGAGGCACCGATACCAAATCTTGTGATCAAGTATGGTATGTATCAGAATGCGGATATTTCGCAGCCACTGACCATTATCTGCGACCGCGCATTTACTGCTATGAAGAGCATTCAGTACAGTTATGAACGGAATGTGGCAACGTATGACGGTGCCATGAGTCAGAAACATATCCGGGAAATGATGATGGAGAATGAATTTGAATCTGCTATTGAGAAGGAAGAATTTGTGATCTGGTATCAGCCCAAGTATGATGTGAAGACAGAAAGGATCGCAGGTGCAGAAGCTCTGGTTCGCTGGAAGAAGAGTGACGGCACCATGATTCCACCCGGAGAGTTTATCCCACTGTTTGAGCGGAACGGTCTCATTGTCCGCCTGGATGAATATGTGTTCCGCAAAGTATGTCAGATCCAGAGAGAACGGATGGAGCGAGGAGAACGGGTACTTCCGGTATCGGTAAATTTGTCCAGAGCAACCTTACATCATGAAGGCATCGTAGAACGGTATGCACAGATTGTATACGACAGTCAGGTGCCATTTGAAGCAGTTCCAATTGAACTGACCGAGACAGCGGCACTTTACAGTATCCAGATTCAGGGACTGACAGAGAAGATGGTAGACGTAGGATTCCTTTTACATATGGATGATTTTGGATCCGGATATTCTTCCATGACCAGTCTGAATGTATTACCGTTCCGTGTATTGAAGCTGGATAAGGCATTGATTGATTTCATTGGCAATTCAAGAGGCGATCAGGTTATTCAGCATACCATTGCACTGGCGCATGGCCTTGGAATGAAGGTGCTGGCAGAAGGAGTGGAAGTAAAAGAACAGGTAGAATTTCTGCGGACTATGGAATGTGATGAGATCCAGGGATTCTATTATGCACGTCCCCTTCCGATTGAAGTATTTAGCCAGTTGCTGGATGAAGAACAGATAGAAAACCACAATTGAAGAAAGACCAGGGGAGTTTCAATTGAGAAGCTGAGAGTAAGGCTTTTTCTGGATGAATGGCATTATGTGACACTGACCGGACAGGAAAACGGGATAATCAAAGTATTTGATCCATATTACTGGACAAAAGAATTCCGGGAAAAAGAAGTGAAGATTATTATGGATAAGCCGATGGAGTACAATCGCCTGATTCCAGAGCAGATGTTTAATTCGGAAGAGGAGAGCCTCTATGCGTTTGGACCGGTAGAAGGAAGAGAGGCAGTACTGCTTACCAATAAACAGACAGTTCTGACTGAAGAAAAGACAATAGAATATTTTATATAAAAATTTCTATTATATAAAATGAGCCACCCGTCAGGGTGGCTCGCAGCATATTCAGAATAATTATTCAGCAGCTGTTTCTGTCTCTGTTTCACTTGCAGCTTCGGTATCTGCTTCGGAAGCACTTTCTGTAGCTTCTTCTGTGTCATCAGCTTCAGCATACTGTGCAGCGATTTCGGAGATAGTTCCGTCTTCCAGCATAGTATTAATAGCATCGTTGATGGTGTCGAGAAGTTCTTCGTTGTCTTTATTTACAGCGATTGCATATTCTTCAGAAGCAAAAGCATCCGGATCTTCTACGATTTTCAGACCTTCGTTGTCGTTTACGTAGTTCTGAGCGGTAGCGGAGTCGATAACAACAACATCACATTTACCGTTTACCAGTTCCATGATAGCTTCTGTTCCTTTTTTAAATGCTTCGTATTTGTAACCCATTTCATTTACGCAGGTCTCACCAGTGTAACCCTGGATAACACAGATCTTTTTGTCAGCCATATCTTCTGCTTTTTCAATATCAGAATCTTCCGGAACGATCATAACCTGTGTTGCTGTGTAATATGGTGTAGAGAAGTTTACTGCTTCTTTTCTTTCATCAGTGATGGTCATACCAGCGATGGTAGCATCAATCTGACCATTTTGAAGGGCGATCAGAAGGGAGTCAAATTCCAGTGATTCCATCTCAACGTCCATACCAGTTAATTCACCGATCTTAGCTGCGATAGCCATATCAATACCATCGTATTCGCCAAGAACACCATTAGCGGAAATGTATTCAAATGGTGGGAATTCCGGGTTGGTTCCGAATTTGATGACGCCGTCATCTGCACATGCGGAAGCTCCTAAAAGCATGGTTGCTGTGGCTACAATAGCTACGGTTTTGAACATTTTCTTCATAATTTTTCTCCTTTTCTTTTTGAAAAAATTCTATGTGAAATTTCTGAAACAGAAATTAGACATTCGTTTTAAAGTACTTTACTGAGAAAACTCTGGGTACGTTCATTCTTTGGATGGTTGAATACTTCATCTGGTGTACCGCTTTCCAGAATCTCTCCCTGATCCATGAACAGGACACGGGATGCAACTTCACGGGCAAATCCCATCTCATGGGTAACAATGACCATGGTCATACCACTCTTTGCCAGATCCTTCATAACATCCAGTACCTCGCCGACCATCTCAGGGTCAAGAGCAGAAGTTGGTTCATCAAAAAGCATAATCTCAGGATTCATGGCAAGGGCTCTTGCAATGGCTACCCGCTGCTTCTGACCACCGGATAACTGAGCCGGATAAGCTTCTGCCTTGTCAAGAAGACCAACCGTTGTCAGAAGCTCTTTTGCTTTTTTTTCAGCTTCTTCCTTAGTCATCTTTTTTAACAGGACAGGTGCCAGAGTGATATTGTCCAAAATACTTAAGTGTGGAAACAGGTTAAAATGTTGAAACACCATTCCCATTTTCTGACGGACGAGGTTGACATTTACGGATGGTGCATTAATCATCTCGTCATCTACGTAAATTTCACCTTCAGTCACATCTTCCAGAAGATTCAGGCAGCGAAGAAAAGTACTTTTACCGGAACCGGAAGGTCCGATGACAACTACAACTTCACCAGCTTCGATATGTTCGTTGATTCCGTTTAGTACCTTTAGGTCTCCGAACTGCTTGTGTAAGTTCTTTACTTTAATCATGCGTTCGTTACTCCCTTCTACCGTACTTCAGATGCTCTCAGACGGCTCTCGATACGGTTCAGAACCAGCGTAAGAATCTTAATCAGTACGTAATAAATAATAGCTGTGCCGATCAGAGGCATAAATGCTTCAAATGTTGCACTCTTGATAAAATCACCGGCTTTCTGGATATCCATCAGACCTACATAACCGACAATTGCGGTTTCTTTGATCAATACAATAAATTCATTACACAGTGCAGGAAAAATATTTTTGACTGCCTGTGGAATGACGATACGGGTCATAGTCTGGGATGCACTTAAACCAAGAGAACGACCGGCTTCAGTCTGTCCCTTATCGACAGAAAGAATACCTGCACGGATAATCTCGGATACATAGGCACCGGAGTTAATACCGAATGCAATTGCTGCGATGATCCATTTGCTCAGGTTTACAGAAGCAAAAATAACGAAATAAATGATCATCAGCTGGGTAACAGATGGTGTGCCACGAATAACATCTGTATAGATACCGCCAATCAGTTTAAGTATTTTATTACTGGACAGGTTGCACAGGGCAATCAAAAGACCTATTGCAATACCGATGAGTACGGCTACAAGGGACACCCGGATTGTAACTCCGATACCGTCCAGCAGAAGCATATAACGGTTATCTTTAATAAAGCATCTGGTAAAGGTGTCACAGAAGTCAGCCGACCATGTTTGAAACCATTCCATTTTTCTCTTCCTTTCTTATGTAATAGATTTTGACCTATTTGAGCCATTATAGCATAGAATATTTTCTAAATAAAGCCAATAATTCTGGAATTGCATATTTATAAAGCAAATTTGTGAAATATGTATAATTATACATGAAAATGACTAAAGATGTTAGTTGCGATGTAGAAGAGAGTTTAGTATAATAAAAGAAAACAAAAAGTGACAGGGAGGTGCGGTATGACAGGAAGAATGGACAGAACAAAATCAAAAACTATGATGAAATGGATGTTGGTGTTGCTGATGATGTTTGGAGTGTGGATGGCAGCAGGAAGCTTTGGAAGAGCAGCTTCTGCAGATACCTATACAGTGCGTGTGGAGACAGGGTATCTCGCACTTCGCACGGCGCAGGCATATGACTATCGCAATGAGATTGGTAAGCTATATACCGGAGATACTGTAGAAGTAGAAGAGTATGGCTCTGGTGATTACTGGTATGTATATTCAGCCAAGCTGAACAAATACGGATATGTGAACAACAACTATCTGTATTACAGCGGTATCACAGAGGATACGGATTATACAGTAAGTGTGGCAACAGGCTATCTTGCACTGAGAACAGAAAAAGCATATGATTACCGTAATGAGATCGGCAAGTTATATACCGGAGATACTGTAGAGGTCATCGACAGCAGTGACAGCGGTTACTGGTATGTATATTCCTGCAAGCTGGATAAATACGGATATGTGAATAAGGATTACCTGATTGCACCAGTTACTGTCAGTGGTCCGAAATATTATGTGACGGGAACGACGTATTATCTGGCACTTAGAAATGCCAAGGCTTACGATGCTGCAAATGAGATCGGTAAGCTGCATAATGGAGATTATGTTTATGTGCAAGATACCAGCGACAGCACATACTGGTATGTATATGCTCCACAACTGAACAAATACGGCTATGTGAATAAGAATTATTTGAGATAAAGTGTATCAGAAAGAGAATTGTGCAGATGCAGTAAATAACAGAACAGGAACCGGAAGAATGACGGAAGATACCGTTGTTCTTCCGGCCTTTTCATGTATAAAACAGATATAATTTTGGATTTTCTGAAAGAAATCCATGACAGACGAGAAAGATTATTGTATGATAAGAAAATGATATGAAGAACATCTGAGAAGGAAAGAAAAGAATAAAATATGAAGAAAAATTATAAAATGATCATAAGCTATGATGGTACCAGATATTATGGATGGGAGCATCAGCCAAACAGAGAAACCATACAGGGCAAGCTGGAAAAAGTATTATTCCGTATGTGTGAGGAAAAAGTACCGATCACGGAACTAAAGCTGAACGGTGCAGGCAGAACGGATGCAGGAGTTCATGCCAGGGCAATGGTGGCGAATATTTTTCTGGATGTGGATATGACCCCGATGGAGATTCGGGATTATATGAATCGTTATCTGCCGGATGATATTGCGGTGAATGAAGTCCGTGAGGCATCCGAGCGGTTCCATGCCCGTTATAATGCAGTTGGCAAGACCTATCAGTATGTCTGTTATGCGGGAGAGGTGAAGACAATTTTTGACCGGAAGTATGTGACATCCTTGGAGCAGATGCCGGATGTGTCAGCCATGCAGGAGGCCGCTGGTTATCTGAAGGGCAAACACGATTTTGCCAGTTTCTGTACCAATCCTAAGATGAAGAAATCCACCGTCCGTATTGTGGATCAAATCGACGTGTCCATGCGGAAAGGCTATATTTATTTTACCTTCCATGGAACTGGATTTCTGCAGAATATGGTTCGTGTCCTGGTAGGAACTCTTTTGGAAGTGGGATACGGTAAGATGGAACCGGCACAGATGGTCGATATCATGGAGAAAAAGGATCGAAGACTTGCCGGACCGACAGCACCGGCACAGGGACTGACCCTGATCAAAGTAGACTATGACTAAAGGGTGTGGCATTATATGAGAATGGAAGAAGAAAAGTATCTGGAACTGGTACTTCAGACAGTACGCAGAAAGCTGGAAGAAGTGCAGAAAAAGCTGGGTGACAATGCCAGGGATATGGAGAGTATGAATGACTACTTCTGGGATAATTATGCCGAGTTTGACGAGTACGGATACGAGATGTTTGACAATAAAATGGCGTTGAAGACCAGGCTGACCCAGCAGGAAGAGTATCAGCGTGACCGAAAACGATATGAGAAGATGCTGGATGCACCATATTTCGGAAGAGTGGATTTCTGTTATGACGGAGATAAGGAGCCGGAAGTCTATTATATTGGAGTGGGGAATCTGACGGAAGATCATGGAAAGGGTGCTTATGTGTATGACTGGCGGGCGCCGGTATCAGGTCTGTTCTATGATTACGATAAGGGAAAAGCCAGCTTTCAGGCACCGGCGGGTGTCATGGAAGGCGAGATTACCAGAAAACGCCAGTACAAGATCCGTGATGGCAGGCTGGTATTTGCCCTTGAGACAGAGATGAATATTGATGATGAGATCCTGCAGCAGACCTTGTCGGAAAATGGAGATAATCGGCTGAAGAGTATTGTTACTACGATCCAGAAGGAACAGAACAGTATTATCCGGGATACCAGACATCGTATTATGGTAGTGCAGGGATGTGCCGGTAGTGGCAAAACATCCGTTGCCCTCCACCGCATCGCTTATCTGCTCTATCATAACAGAGAATCCCTGCAGGCAGCACAGGTACTGGTGCTTTCACCAAACAGCATTTTCGGAGATTACATTTCCAGAATCCTGCCGGAACTGGGAGAGGAAAATATCTGCGAGCTGACGCTGGACGACTATGCTTACCGGGAACTGAACTGCTATGGGGAAGCTGAGGATAAGTACGATGAACTGGAGCGGGTACTCCACGGCTGTGCTTCAGAAGAGGCAGAATACAAGCAGAGCAAAGCTTACGTACAGGAACTGGATCTGTTTCTGATGCAGCAGGAATGGGAAAATGTGGAGATTAGGGACTTTAAATATAAGAAGATATTCTGCCCGGAGGATATAATTTCCAGATTTTTCTATGAAAAATTCTGTGATGTGCCGATGCTGGACCGACTGGGAAAAATAGCAGAGTATCTGATTGATGAACAGGAGACGATTCAGGGGCGTGATATGGAGGATGAAGAGCGGCAGAAGGTTATGGAAAAGATTAACCGTATGTATGTGACAATGGATCCTTTGGAATTATATAACCGTTTTCTGGCAGAATCCGGAAGGGAAAAACAGCTCCTTACCGGTGATACGATTCCTTATGAAGATGTATATCCACTGCTTTATCTGAAATATTCCATGAAAGAACTGCCTAAGCGCAGAAAGGTAAAGCATGTGGTGATTGATGAGATGCAGGATTATTCCTATCTTCAGTACCGGATTCTGCAGAAGCTCTTTGACTGTCCAATGACTATCCTGGGAGATCGCAGGCAGACTATGGGCGAGAAGCAGTCCAATGTAATGAAGTTCCTGCCGGAGATCTACGGAAAAGAGATCTTCTATATAGATATGAAGAAATCCTACCGTTCCACCCGAGAAATTATGGAATATGCAGAGCAGATTTCACAGGAAAATGCAGGAACACAGTATGTGGATCGTCACGGGGAACTGCCGCATACCAGAACTGTTGATACATCGGAACAAATGTATGAAATGTTAGCGAAAGATCTGACAGGAGAGACTGGATGCAGGACTCAGGGTGTACTGTGTCTGAGCCAGGAAGAGGCAGAGTCGGTCTGGAATGCGCTAAGAGAAAAGGGTATTGAGGCAGACCTGCTGACCAAGGACAGTATGAAGTTTCGTACAGGTATTTCTGTCATGCCATTTTACCTGGCAAAAGGTCTGGAGTTTGATGCGGTCTATATTCCGAATGTGCAGAAGTATCATTCTCCGCTGGAAAAACAGGCAATGTATATTAACGTGACCCGTGCGCTTCATAAGCTAAAGTTATATATCCTATTGACATAGTAGGAATATGGTGCTATGATCCTTTTGATGTGATAAAGTGGTAAAAAGATAACCTGACAGAGATACAGGATGTTTGGAAAAATCAGGAAAGGAAATGTGAAGAATTTCATAAGGAAAAGAAGTTATGAACTGGGAATTTATTATGAAATATCTGCCGCTTTATGAAAAAGCGGCAGTACTCACGGTACGGATCGGTCTGATAGGTGTGGTAATTGCTATTATTGTGGGACTGATCTGTGCAGCAATTCAATATTATAAAATACCAGTACTGAAACACATTGTGGGAATCTACATAGAACTGAGCAGAAACACGCCACTCCTGGTGCAGCTCTTTTTTATTTATTATGGGTTACCAAAAGTGGGAATCCGCACACAGGCGGATGTCTGCGGTGTGATCGGACTGGCATTTTTAGGTGGAAGCTATATGGCAGAAGCCTTCCGAAGCGGGCTGGAAGCCATTGAACCGATTCAGGCAGAGAGTGCCATGAGTCTTGGGATGAACCGTTATCAGATGATGCGGTATGTGATTCTTCCACAGGCAATGTCCATCAGTGTACCGGCATTTATGGCAAATGTGATCTTTTTGCTGAAGGAGACCAGCGTGTTCAGCGCCATCAGCCTGATGGATCTGATGTTTACGGCAAAAGACCTGATAGGTCTGTATTATAAGACCACAGAGAGCCTGTTTTTGCTGGTAGTATTTTATCTGATTATTCTGCTCCCGGTATCCATTCTGGGCAGCATTCTGGAAAGGAGGCTGCGTTATGCCGGATTTGGGGCATGAGGTATTATTAAAAGGGAAAAATATGATGCGGCTGATAGGGGGACTTGGAATCGCCCTAAAGATCAGTCTGATTTCTGTAGTTGTCAGCATTCCTCTTGGCATTCTGCTGGGTGCGCTGATGACATGGAAGAACCCGATTACGAAGGCTGTCTTGCGGCTATATCTGGAATTTATCCGGATCATGCCACAGATGGTATTGCTGTTCCTGGTTTATTTTGGAAGTACCAGAGCGTTTGGATGGGATCTGTCCGGTGAGACAGCATCCATTATCGTATTTATTTTGTGGGGAACTGCAGAAATGAGTGACCTGGTAAGAGGGGCGTTGAGCAGTATTCCGAAGCATCAGTATGAGAGCAGCGAGGCACTGGGTCTGAGTAAGGTACAGACTTATCTGTATATTATCATTCCACAGACACTGCGCAGACTGATTCCACTGTCCATCAACCTGATTACACGTATGATCAAAACGACCAGTCTGATTCTGATGATTGGTGTGGTGG
Source organism: uncultured Lachnospiraceae bacterium (assembly GCA_900544685.1). GTDB lineage: Bacteria > Bacillota > Clostridia > Lachnospirales > Lachnospiraceae > Marvinbryantia. The sequence goes on from UQWA01000010.1 coordinate 90,359, forward strand.
AAGTGCTGAAAGTGGCACAGCAGATTATCGAGGCAAACCGTATGGCTAGCCCGAATGCTGCATTTGGCATTTACCTGGCAGTATTCCTGTTATACTTCCTGGCCTGCTGGCCGATCAGTATGCTGGCCAAATATCTGGAAAAGAGGTGGAAATAGACGATGGCAGAAGAATTACTGAAAATAGAACATCTGACCAAAAAGTTTGAAGATAATATGATTCTGGATGATGTGAGTCTGACGGTTCACAGAGGAGAGGTTATTGTAGTAGTAGGACCAAGTGGTTGTGGAAAAAGTACCATGCTGCGCTGTATCAATGCGCTGGAACCGATTCAGGGCGGAACTATAGAGATCGATGGTCAGCAGATCAGCCAGAAGAGCAAGCATCTGACAGAATTGCGCCAGAAGGTCGGTATGGTATTCCAGAGTTATGAACTGTTTCCGCATCTGACGGTATTGAACAATATTCTCCTGGCACCAACCAAGGTTCAGAAAAGAGAGAAAGAAGAAGTAAAGAAAGAAGCTATGGAACTTTTGGATCGTGTAGGTTTAAAGGAGAAAGCAGACAGCTTTCCGCGTCAGTTATCAGGTGGACAGAAGCAGCGTGTGGCAATCGTCCGCGCCCTTTGCATGCACCCTGAAATATTGTTATTTGATGAAGTGACTGCAGCGCTGGATCCAGAGATGGTACGTGAGGTACTGGATGTTATGCTTCAACTTGCACAGCAGGGCAAGACCATGATTATTGTAACCCATGAGATGCAGTTTGCTCGCGCCATCGCAGATCGTGTTATTTTTCTGGAAGGCGGTAAGATTGTAGAAGACGCAGATCCGGATACTTTCTTTGATCATCCACAGACAGAGAGAGCAAAACAGTTCCTCAATGTCTTCACATTTGAAAATGTAAAACATAAAACTGCAGAAGAAAATTAGACTCTGACACCCGCTCATTTGAGTGGGTGTTTTCTAATGTACAGGAGCGTGCTATCAGACCCTGATATAGATTGAATCTATATCCAATTATCAGAAAAAAATTATTGACATATTTAACCTAGTGGATTAGTATGTTATTAACATAAAGCAATGCAGTTTTACAGAAAACAGACGGTTCAAGTTTACTTGAACAAGGCTGGTTTCGTAAAACTATATGGCGCATGCCATACATGAGCAAGAAGCCGCATGGCGAATTGCGAATGATGCATTGTCTGCAGACTAAATAAATATCATGAAAAGAGGAGAACAGTATCATGAAAAAATCAATCGTATTCGCAGCAACTCTGGCATTATCCACTTTATTTGCAACCTCAGCGTTTGCAGCAGACGGATTCCGTACACTGGATGAAATCAAGGAAGACGGAACTATTAACATCGGTGTTTTCTCCGATAAGAACCCATTTGGTTATGTAGACGAGAATGGAGACTATCAGGGATATGATGTTTATTTTGCAAACCGTCTGGGCGAAGACCTTGGAGTAGATATCAACTTTGTTTCCACAGAAGCAGCAAACCGTATCGAATATCTGCAGACGGGAAAAGTGGATGTTATCCTTGCAAACTTCACCGTAACACCGGAACGTGCAGAAGAAGTTGACTTTGCACTTCCATACATGAACGTAGCACTTGGTGTAATTTCACCGGATTCTAATGTCATCGACAGCCTGGATAACTGGAATTCAGATGATCAGATGATCGTTATCTCCGGAACAACAGCAGAAACTTATCTGACACAGAATTATCCGGATATCCCATTACAGAAATATGATTCCTATGCAACAGCTAAGAACGCTCTGGAGAACGGAAACGGCGTAGCGTGGGCAAACGATAATACAGAAGTAATTGCATTTGCAAAGCAGAACGAAGGTTATACTGTAGGTATCCCATCTCTGGGAAGCGCTGATACCATCGCACCGGCTGTTACAAAAGGAAATGATACACTGTTAGACTGGATCAATGAAGAAATCCAGACACTTGGCGAAGAGAACTTCTTCCACGCAGATTATGAAGCAACTCTGTTAGATACTTACGGTGCAGACTACGAAGACGAACTGGTTGTAGAAGGCGGTGTAACATCAGCAGATGCAGAAGCTGACAGTGAGGCAGAAAGCGAAACAGTTGTTGACGAGACAGAAGCAGAAACAGAGACAGTTGCAGAAACAGAATCTGAGACAGCCGCTTAAGAAGCCTGATGAACAAGTCCTGAATTGAGCGAAGGATACAGAGAAACCTGTAAAGTGGGATCTGTAACACAAAGATAAAAGAATAGAAAAGTGCGGGAGCGTATGACAAATGCCATAAGATCCCGCATTTTCTTTTTCGAATACGGGTAATGTAAAGATAAGAAAAATGGGGGAGAATCACGATAAGGAGACAAAAAGATATGAGAAAGAAAATGATCTATGCAATGATAGTAGCAGGAGTTATGACAGCAGGTCTGACCGGATGCGAAGAAAAGAAAGCAGAGACAGAAACAGTACAGACAGAAGCAACGCAGACAGAGACGGCACAGGAAAATGCTGTCATTCAGAATGAAAGTGCAGCAACAGAAAATACCGGGGATGCAGCGAAGGGAGAGAGTACATCAGGCTCTGCAGATGTGACGCTGATGGACGGCAATTTGCAGGTTGCAGTAGATTCTCTGGGAGATCAGGTGGCATTTATTGATTATGATTCCAATGGTACTGCCATGCAGGTGATGTTATATAAAGGAGAAGATGGAACGGTACGTGGAGCATTGAATACCTGTCAAGTGTGTGCAGGCTCTCCATATGCTTACTTTGAACAGGAAGGCAGTGACGTGGTGTGCCAGAATTGTGGCAATCATTTCTCTGTAGATGCCATTGGAGATGCACACGGCGGCTGCAATCCGGTTCCACTGGAGCTTTCTGACGACGGAAAAAATGTGGTGATAGATACTGCTGTGCTGGATGAGCAGGCAGGGGCATTTACCAACTGGAAAAAGGGCATCTAGGATGAAGGTAACAACAAAGTTTTATGTGAAAGATATGATGTGCCGTCAGTGTGAAAAGACACTGGAATACGCAGTTGGCAAGGTGGAGGGCGTGAAATCTGCGAAAGCGGATTATGGAAAAGGCGTACTGACAGTCACATATGAAAATGAAATTTGTAGTCCGAAGCAGATTGAACAGGCAGTGACGGCTTCTGGTTATCAGAATGGGAAGAAATCCGGTCAGAAGTGGAAAAAATGGCTGCTTCTGATTGGACTGCTGGCGATATTCCTGATGGGAGAACGAATAGGACTGATGACCATTTTTTCTTCCTTTCCGAGAGCAGAAGAAGGGGTGGGGTATGCAGCACTTTCTCTGACCGGATTACTGACATCAGTTCACTGTATAGCCATGTGCGGAGGCTTAAGTCTGTCTCAGAGTATGAAAAGTGGAGAACAGAGCACCTGGAAAAACAGTCTGTTATATAATATTGGAAGAATATGCAGTTATACCCTGACAGGAGCATTACTTGGAGCGCTGGGCAGTGTTGTTTCTATTTCCGTGGAAGTACGGGCATGCATTGGTCTGTTCGCAGGACTTGTCATGCTGCTGATGGCGTTAAACATGCTGGATTTGTTGCCTTTCCTGCGAAAAATCCATATTCCATGTCTTCGAAGAATTCAGTCAGGATCTGCGCTTCTTGTTGGACTGTGCAACGGACTGATGCCCTGCGGACCATTGCAGGCCATGCAGCTTGTGGCAGTAGCGTCCGGGAATGTGGTAACCGGTGCGCTTTCCATGTTTTTCTTTTCGATTGGAACGGTACCTCTGATGTTGATATTCGGGCTGGTGGCGGGCACACTGCTTCAGAAATGGCGCTCCAGAATGCTGCTGGCAGGAAGCTGCCTGATTTTTCTCTTTTCTGTATATATGATTCAGAATAACAGCGCGCTTCTGGGACTTGGAATTCCGACAGCTGGGGGCACGGGAATCCAGGCAGAAAAAAGAGAAGATGTGCAGCATGTGACTACAACATTAAAACCAAATGGATACGAAGATATCACCGTAAAAGCCGGTATTCCGGTAGAATGGATCATCGAAGCAGATGAAAGCAGTCTGAATGGCTGCAATAATGAGATCCGTATACCAGAATACGGATTGGATGTAAAACTGAAACCGGGAGAAAACAAGATCACATTTCTGCCAGAAAAGACAGGAGATTACCTGTACAGTTGCTGGATGGGCATGCTCAGGGCAACCATACATGTGGTGGAGTAAAAGAAGGGAAGCGAAAGCTTCCCTCAGACTGTAGACAAAGCCCTGCTTTTGCAGGGTTTTGCTATTGTTGGAACCGC
>UQWA01000011.1 GCA_900544685.1 uncultured Lachnospiraceae bacterium
CAGAAATTTCAACAGAATGGGAAGAATTTGTGTTTCTGTGTCGAAAAGGAACACCGGTCAAGAACAGTACATATGATACAGCGCTGTTTAAAATCTGTGATAAAGCAAAAATTTCAAGATTTTCGATGCATATCTTGAGACATACTTTTGCTACCAGATGTATTGAAGCAGGAATGAAACCGAAAACACTTCAGATGTTACTGGGCCATTCGAATATTGGAATTACAATGAACTTATATGTTCATACTACCGAGGAAGAAAAGAAAAAAGAAATGGACTTGGTAGCAGAAGCACTTATGGCAATGTAATGGCCCACTAAATGGCCCACTTGCAAAAATAAGTATGCTGAAATCCCTTGAAATCAAAGGATTTACAGGAGGAAATATAAAAGATGAAATTAGGAATCGTAGGACTTCCAAATGTAGGAAAAAGTACGTTATTTAATTCACTGACAAAGGCAGGAGCGGAATCAGCCAATTATCCGTTCTGTACCATTGATCCGAATGTGGGTGTGGTTATGGTGCCGGATGAGAGATTAAAGCTTCTGGCAGATCTTTATCATTCAGCAAAGGTAACACCGGCAGTGATTGAATTTGTTGATATTGCCGGACTGGTAAAGGGTGCATCCAAGGGGGAAGGACTGGGGAATCAGTTCCTCGCCAACATTCGTGAGGTAGATGCCGTAGTACATGTGGTACGCTGCTTTGAGGATCCGAATGTTATTCATGTGGATGGAAGTGTAGATCCGGTCAGAGATATCGAGACAATTAACCTGGAACTGATTTTTTCTGATATTGAGATCCTGGAGAGAAGAATTGCCAAGACCGTGCGCGGTGCAAGAAATGACAAGACTCTGGCAAAAGAACTGGAACTTCTGAACCGGTTGAAAGAGCATCTGGAAGCAGGCAATCTTGCTATTACTTATCAGACAGATGATGAAGATGAACAGAAGTGGCTGGCAGAATATAACCTGCTGACTGCCAAACCTGTCATTTTTGCAGCGAATGTATCAGAAGATGATCTGGCAGATGACGGAGCATCCAATCAGTATGTACAGGAAGTACGGGAGCATGCGAAGGAACAGCACAGTGAAGTATTTGTAATCTGCGCACAGATCGAACAGGAGATTGCTGAACTGGAAGATGATGAGAAGAAGATGTTCCTGGAAGATCTGGGATTATCTGAATCTGGTCTGGAGAAGCTGATTAAGGCAAGCTATCGTCTGCTGGGACTGATCAGCTACCTGACAGCGGGTGAGACGGAGACCAGAGCATGGACCATCAAGATTGGTACCAAGGCACCACAGGCAGCAGGAAAGATCCATTCTGATTTCGAAAGAGGATTTATCCGTGCGGAAGTAGTTAATTATAAAGATCTGCTGGAGTGCGGAAGCCTGGCTGCAGCAAAAGAAAAAGGTCTGGTTGGTCTGGAAGGTAAGGACTATGTGGTGAAAGACGGAGATGTAATTTTATTTCGTTTTAATGTATAATCAGAGACAAACTGTTATTGGAGAGACAAGATGAATGAATCCACAATTCTGTTTCCGAATCTGAATCTGGTATTGACTAATGTGGGAAAATCCATTTCTATAGGAGGGTTTGAGATAGCCTACTATGGGATGGTGATTGCCCTTGGGATGGCACTGGGAATTATGCTGATTCTTAAGATTGCCAGGAAAAGCGGACAAAATGAAGATACTTACGTGGATCTGACAATGATCACGATTGTATGTGCGATCATTGGTGCCAGAATCTACTATGTTATATTTAGCTGGCAGGATTATAAGGATGATCTGCGGCAGATATTTAATATTCGTGGAGGCGGACTCGCTATTTACGGGGGCGTTATTGCCGGACTGATTACGATTCTGGTGTTTGCAAAAGTAAAAAAGTTAAATGTATATCTTCTTTTGGATACGGTCTGCCCAGGACTGGCAGTTGGACAGATTCTGGGACGATGGGGAAACTTCTTTAACAGAGAAGCTTTTGGCGGTTACAGTAACGGACTGCTGGCGATGGCGTTGCCACGCAGTGCCGTGCGTCAGGGAGAGATTACAGGACAGATGCTGGAACATTTAAAAGTGATAGATGGAGTGGAATTTATACAGGTGCATCCGACATTTCTGTACGAATCTCTCTGGAATCTGATGTTACTTGTGTGTCTGCTGTATCTGTGGAAGCACAGAAGATATCCGGGGCAGATTGTATTTACTTATCTGATAGGATATGGGCTGGGAAGAATTTGGATTGAGAGCCTGAGAACAGATCAGCTTTTGCTTCCAGTGATTCAGATACCGGTTTCACAGGTGGTTGCGGGGATCATGATTTTGGTTTCTGCGGTACTTATGATAAAAAGGGCAGAGAACAAGGCAAACCCGCAGAGGAAAAGAAAGGATAAGGAAAAGGATATATGAACAGCCTGGAAATGTTGAAACAGGAGATTGAAAAAGAGCGCGGTATTTTAAATCGGCTTCTGGTGACGAAGAAAATGACAGAAGTAATTAAACAGAGTCAGAAGCTGGACCGGATGATTGAACAGTATCTTGATATGACAAATTAAATAACTGATCAGGCAGGAACACTCAGAAATGGGTGTTCTTTTTTGATGAAAAATGTTAATAAAATTTTTAGATTCAACCGAAAAAAAGCTTGTGTTTTTCGAATAGATGCTATATTATTAGTATGTAAGTGGAGAAAAGTGGTGATTAGTGGATTGAAATGGAGCAAAAGTGGTTCAATTCCCAGGTCATACAAAGTGAAAGAGATTTTCTGAAAGCAGGTGCTATTTTATGTTCATGGGTGAATATAACCATACGATAGACACCAAAGGCAGACTGATCATCCCTTCCAAATTCAGAGAAGAACTCGGAGATGAATTTGTGGTGACAAAGGGATTGGATGGCTGTCTCTTTGTATTTCCGAATCAGGCATGGCAGGAGTTTGAAGAAAAGCTCCGCTCTTTACCGCTTACCAATAAGAGCGCAAGACAATTCTCACGTTTCTTTGTGGCTGGTGCCACACCGTGTGAGCTGGACAAGCAGGGGAGAATTCTTTTGCCGGCAACGTTAAGAGAATTTGCTGGTCTGGATAAAGAAGTCGTACTGACTGGAATGTTGAACCGGATAGAGATCTGGAGTAAGGACAAGTGGATGGAAAATAATTCATTTGACGATATGGATGACATTGCAGAGCAGATGACAGACTTGGGGCTGATCATATAACCTGGGGAGGACTATATGGAATTTAGTCATAAATCTGTGTTACTCAATGAAACAATAGATGCACTGCATATCAAACCAGACGGCATTTATGTAGACGGTACACTTGGAGGTGGCGGACATTCTTATGAAATCTGTAAAAGATTGTCTGACAAAGGAAGGCTGATCGGAATCGATCAGGATGCGGCTGCGATTGAAGCGGCCTCAGAGCGCTTAGGGGAGTTTAAAGATAGAGTAACAATCATCCGCAGCAATTACTGCGAGATGAAAAGTCAATTGAATAGCATTGGAGTTACATCAGTAGACGGAATCATTTTAGATCTTGGTGTATCCTCTTATCAGCTTGACACAGCAGAGCGCGGCTTTACCTATCGTGAAGATGTGCCACTGGACATGAGAATGGATCAGCGGCAGGCACGTACTGCAAAGGATATTGTGAACGAATATAGTGAGATGGAACTGTATCGCATCATCCGTGACTATGGGGAGGACAAGTTCGCAAAGAATATTGCAAAACATATTGTACAGGCAAGGCAGGAAAAGCCTTTGGAGACAACTGGGGAGTTGATCCAGGCAATCAAGGCGGCGATACCTATGAAGGTGCGGGCTGTAGGAGGACACCCGGCTAAAAAGACTTTCCAGGCTATTCGAATTGAACTAAACAATGAACTGGGGGTTCTGAAGGATTCACTGGATGACATGATTGATCTGCTGAATGATGAGGGCAGACTGTGTATCATAACGTTCCATTCACTGGAAGACCGGATTGTTAAAAATCATTTCCGAACCAGTGAACATCCGTGTATTTGTCCGAAGGAGTTCCCGGTATGTGTGTGTGGACGGATCTCAAAAGGAAAAGTTGTGACAAGAAAACCAATTTTGCCAGGTGAAACAGAACTGGAAGAAAATTCCAGATCCAAGAGTGCAAAATTAAGAGTATTTGAAAGAAGTATTTAGTATCAAAAGGAGTTGGCGTAAATGGCTGCATCAGAGAGAAGAATACAATCGAATAGAAGAATGAATGGCAGTCAGCACAACCGCCAGTTAACGAATACATATATAGATGGCAATGTAATACGTCATGTACAGGCTGTTCCGAAGCAGAGAGCGGATCGCAGAAGCATGGAACAGGAGAAAAGAAGAACACAGGCGCAGGTGCAGGCGAAAAGGAACCGCGAAAGAGCACTTCGTATGAATGTGCCATATGTATCATTCCTTACGGCTGTTTCAATTGCCACAGTATTTGTCTGTGTGAATTTTCTGCAATTACAGGCTGAAGGAATCAGTTACCGTAATCAGATTGCATCTCTGGAGAGCCAGCTTACGGAGCTGAAGCTGGCAAATGACAATGCCTATGAAGAGACAATTTCTTCTGTTGATATGGAGGAAGTAAAGCGAATCGCAGTAAATGACCTTGGAATGACTTATGCCGATGAGGGACAGATTATAATCTATAGTAATCAGGATGGGGATTATATCCGTCAGTATGCGGAGATCCCGATCGAATAAAACAGACAGGTGGTCAAATTGGGAATAAAACGAAAAAAAGAACAGAAGTTTACCAGACAAATGCAAATAAAGCTGATAGCTGTATTTGCATTTGTTTTATTACTGATGGTTGCATTGAATTTAGTGATTGCACATATCAATGTGACGAATGGGGATAAGTATGCAAAACAGGTATTGTCCCAGCAGACTTATGACAGCAGGACGATACCGTATCGGCGAGGGGAGATCCAGGATCGCAATGGCAATGTATTGGCGAAAAGTGAGAAGGTGTACAATGTTATTCTGGACTGTTATGCCATTAACAGCATGGATGATTATATTGAACCGACGATTACAGCTGTGTCTGAACAATTCGGATTGGATTCCGCAACGGTACGAGATGTGATCTGCAGCGAAGAAACAAAGGACAGCCGTTATCAGGTAATCAAGAAAGAAGTCAGTGTGGAAGAAAAGCAGGCATTTGAGGACTATATTGACACATCTGAAGACAAAGAAATGTCCAAGGCAAAGAGAGAAGAACTGGAAAATGTTCAGGGAGTATGGTTCGAGGAAGATTATGTCCGGACTTATCCGATGGATACCCTGGCATGTACGGTGATTGGCTTTGCTAATAAGTTAAATGATGGTATTTCCGGTCTGGAGTCTTATTACACAGAGATTCTCAACGGTGTAGACGGAAGGGAATATGGATATCTGAACCAGGATATGGAGCTGGAAGAGAACATTATCGAGCCGGAAGATGGTAACAGCATTGTATCCACAATCGACATGAATATCCAGCAGGTTGTGGAAAAGTATATTGCCCAGTTGGAAGAAGAAAATAAGAATGGTCCGCGTGAGAAGACAGCAGGGCATGCCAGCCTGAATACAGGTGTGATTGTGGCGAATCCGAACAATGGAGAAATCCTTGCCATGGCAACAGATAAGAACTTCAATCTGAATGATCCGCAGAATCTGGATGGCTGGTATACAGAAAAAGAACAGAAAGCCATGACAGAAGAAGAAAAGAGTGAGGCATTGAGCAGTCTCTGGTATAATTTTTGTGTGTCAGAAGCTTTTGAGCTGGGATCCACCTACAAGCCTAATGTGGTGGCGGCAGCTTTGGACAGTGGAAGTGTCACTGAAGATTTTGGCATGACCTGTATCGGATATCTCCAGCCACTGACCAATGAAGACCCGATTGCCTGTACCGGAATCCACGGGGAGGAAAGTTTGAAGGATATTATCCGAAATTCCTGCAACCCAGGTATGATGACCATTGGTTTTCAGATGGGTATCGAGACATTCTGTAAGTATCAGGATATCTTTGGATTTGGAAAGCGTACAGGTATTGATCTGCCAAATGAGAATGCAGGATATTTGTATGATACCAATACGATGGGAACGATGGAACTTGCTACCTGTTCTTTCGGACAGGGATTTACGGCAACAATGATTCAGGAACTCCAGGCATTCTGCGCAGATGTCAATGGAGGCTATCTTTATAAACCACATGTAGTAAAACAGATACTGGATTCTGACGGAGGTGTAGTAAAGAATATTGATCCTTTGCTGATGGCACAGCCGGTATCTTCAAAGACATCATCTATGATAAAGGAATATCTGGAAGCGGTAGTGACCGATGGAACAGCAACTTCCGCAGCTATTCCGGGATATCGGATCGGAGGCAAGACAGGAACGGCAGAAAAGCTGCCGCGTGGAGATGGCAGATATATCATTTCTTTTATTTGTGCGGTGCCGATTGATGACCCGCAGGTAGTGGTTTATACGGTTATTGATGAACCGAATATTGAAAACCAGGAAGATGGAAGCTATACCAAGGATCTGGCAAGAAATATTCTGACTGAGATTCTGCCTTATCTTGGAATCTATCCGACAGAAGAGATCACTGAAGAAGAACGCCAGTCTCTCGGCATGCAGGTGGAAAAAGAGGGCGGCAATACCCAGTGGGTATCTCAGTATGTCTATGATGATTATGGCAATCTGATGTATGATGAGACAACCTGGGAGCCACTGACTGAGATGGTAGAAGTGGATGAGGATGGTAATGTGGTTTCTTCAGAGAGTGAAGACACCAATGAGAATGGAAGTCTGTACGGCAATGTCACACCACCGGAGCCACAGGGAGAAGAACAGATTGACGAGAACTGGTCAGATGGAGCGACCAGTCAGGATCTTCAGATAGGAACTCAGTAAAATAATAAATAAGAAATAACCCCGCAGAGATGTTCATAAACTGAAAAGAAGAACATCTGCGGGGATTTTTTATGCATACGTTTCATAAAAGAAAAATTACGGTAGTATTTCTGGGAAGCGTGTTGCTTCTGATGGCATTGATGGGAAGACTGGGCTGGCTGATGCTTGGCAGGGCGGAGTATTATGGGAAAAAAGCACAGGATCTGCACGAAAGGGAACGAAGTATCAAGGCAGAGCGTGGCGAGATCTGGGATTGTAATGGAACGGTTCTGGCTGCGAACCAGACAGTCTGTACGGTATCTGTGATACACAGTCAGATTACAGAACCGGAGAGAGTGATTCAGGTGCTGACAAAGGAACTGAATATGGAAGAAGAAAAAGTACGTGCAAGAGTAGAAAAGAGAAGTTCGATTGAGAGAATCCGTACGAATATACCCAAAGAGACAGGAGACCGTATCCGGCAGCAGGAACTGGCGGGTGTAAAAGTGGATGAAGACTATCGCCGCTTTTATCCTTTTGGAAATCTGGCATCTACTGTGATTGGATTTACAGGAGGGGATAATCAGGGAATTGTAGGACTGGAGGTGCAGTATGACGATGTGCTGCAGGGAACACCTGGGAAAATCCTGACCATGACAGATGCCAGAGGTGTGGAGCTTCCGGATGCCGGGGAGAACAGGCTGGAACCAGAAGCCGGGGATACATTGCAGATAAGTCTGGATGTTAATATACAGACTTATGCGACACAGGCGGCATTGCAGGTCATGGAAAAAAAGCAGGCAGACGGAGTAACCATTTTACTGATGCGGCCGAATAATGGGGAGATTCTGGCCATGGTGAATGTGCCGGAATATGATCTGAATGATCCATTTACGTTGGAGACGGACACCGTACAGATGAGTGAACAGGAGATTCAGGATGCCAGAAACCAGATGTGGCGTAATGACTGTATCAATGATACTTACGAGCCGGGATCCACTTTCAAGATTATTACGGCATCGGCAGGTCTGGAAGAAGGAGTGGTATCCCTGCAGGACAGTTTTTTTTGTCCGGGATATAAAATCGTAGATGACAGACGGATACGATGCCATAAAGTCAGCGGTCATGGATCAGAAAATTTTGTGCAGGCAGCGCAGAATTCCTGTAATCCAGTATTTATCGAAGTTGGACTCCGTCTTGGTGTGGAGCGGTATTATCATTATTTTCAGCAGTTTGGATTATTGGAAAAGACGGGAATTGACCTGCCTGGAGAAGCAGGAACCATCATGCATCAGCCGGAAAATATGGGTCAGGTGGAGCTGGCAACGGTGTCGTTTGGCCAGTCTTTCCAGATTACGCCCATACAATTGGCTACAACGGTGGCGTCACTGATCAATGGCGGAAAAAGAATCACCCCACACATTGGGGTCAGTATCTGGGATGCAGAAGGTGCGTTAAAAGAAAAACTGGAATATCCAAAAGGAGAACAGATTCTGTCAGAAGAGACTTCCCGTACCATGCGCTATGTTCTGGAACAGGTAGTGGATGGTGGAAGCGGGAAAAATGCCTATATCGAAGGATACCGGATCGGTGGTAAAACAGCAACCTCTGAGACGCTGCCAAGAAGTGCCAATCAGTATATCTCATCCTTTATCGGGTTTGCACCGGCTGATGATCCTCAGGTTCTGGGTCTGTGTGTCATTCACAACCCACAGGGAGTCTACTATGGGGGAACCATTGCAGCGCCGGTGATTCGGGATATTTTTCAGAATATTCTTCCTTATATTGGAATCGAAAAAGAGGAAAAACAGGAAAATGACATGGCTCTTATGCAATGAAACAACTTTCAGTTGCCAGATACTATGAAAAGACGTATAATTGTATCTGTTCAATATCCTCACAGTGGGGGCTGAGCAGTTACATATGATTCATCTATATAGTCTTTTTGGAGGAAGGAAAAATGATAAGCATAGAAGTGATTCTGTCGTTACTTATTGCATTCGCGATAAGCGTATTACTGAGTCCGTTTGTGATTCCGTTTTTGAGAAAACTGAAGATTGGAAATACAGAGAGGGAAGAAGGGGTACAGTCCCACCTGAAAAAAGCGGGGACACCGACCATGGGAGGTCTGATCATTCTGATCAGTGTGCTGATTACCTCTTTATTATTTGTGGGAAGATATCCGAGGATCATACCGATCCTGTTCCTGACACTTGGATTTGGAATTATCGGTTTTCTGGATGATTACCTGAAAGTAGTGCTGAGAAGATCAGACGGTCTGCTGCCGAAGCAGAAGTTTCTGCTGCAGGTGGTAGTGACCACTGTATTTGTAATTTACATACTGGTGGTAGACCCGGACTGTCTGGTCATGCTGCTGCCGTTTACCCATGGCATGTATTTTGACTGCAAATGGATTACCGTACCACTTGTTTACTTTGTGGTTCTGGGAACTGTAAACGGAGTGAACTTTACGGATGGACTGGATGGACTGGCTACCGGAGTAACCACGATGGTTGCAGTATTCTTTACTGTGGTAGCAATTGGAACCAATGCAGGAATCGAGCCGATTACTGCAGCAGTGACAGGTGCGCTGCTGGGATTTCTGATGTTCAATTCTCATCCGGCAAAGGTATTTATGGGCGATACTGGTTCCCTTGCACTGGGAGGATTCGTGGCAGGTACTGCATATGTACTTCAGATCCCGATCCTGATTCCGGTGTTTGGACTGATTTATATGATTGAGGTACTGTCTGTTATCATTCAGGTGACTTATTTTAAGAAAACCGGTGGCAAACGATTCTTCAAGATGGCACCAATCCATCATCATTTTGAATTATGTGGATGGTCAGAGACACAGATTGTGGCACTGTTTACGGTAATTACCGCATTACTCTGTCTGATCTGCCTCTATGGATTATAAAAACAGATGTAAAGTTGGAGGCAAATATGAACTTACAGAACAAAAAAGTACTGGTATTTGGTACCGGCATCAGTGGAATTGCAGCAGTAAAACTGCTGGAAGATGCAGGAGCTGTGCCAGTCTTATTTGATGGAAACACACAGTTAAAAGAAGAAGATATCCGGGCAAAGCTTCCGGAGGGAAGTAACACAGAGATCCTTCTGGGGGATTTGGCAGATGAACAGATTCAGTCTCTGGATCTGGTAGTATTAAGTCCAGGAGTACCGACAGATATTCCTCTGGTGAACCGGATGCGCGATGCAGGTCTGAAGATCTGGGGAGAAATCGAACTTGCCTATGAGTGTGGCAAAGGGGATGTACTTGCCATTACAGGTACCAACGGTAAAACCACAACAACCAGCCTGCTGGGTGCTATTATGCAGCATGCAAAAGAATCTGCATTCATTGTGGGAAACATTGGTATTCCTTATACACAGATGGCAGAAGAGACAAAAGAAAATTCTGTTACAGTAGCTGAGATCAGCAGTTTTCAGCTGGAGACCATCGAACAGTTCCATCCAAAGGTCAGTGCAATTTTAAATATTACACCGGATCATCTGAATCGACATCATACCATGGAAGAATATATCAGGGTCAAAGAGCTGATCACATTGAATCAGACCAAGGAGGATACCTGTGTCCTGAATTATGAGGATGAAGTGCTCAGAGAATTCGGCAAAACACTGAACTGTCAGGTTATATTTTTCAGCAGCCTGCGTATATTGGAAAAGGGCATCTATTTGAATGGAGAGATGATAGAGTTCAATGACGGACAGAAGATCACTACAGTATGCAGTGTAAAAGAACTGAATCTGCCGGGAAGGCATAATTATGAAAATGTCTGTGCAGCAGTTGCCATGGCACTGGCATACGGGATCAGCCTGGAAGATATCCGTTATGTGCTGGTTCGTTTTAAGGCAGTGGAACACCGGATAGAATATGTCACAGAAGTAAATGGTGTGGTATATTACAATGATTCCAAGGGAACCAATCCGGATGCGGCGATCAAGGGAATTCAGGCAATGGACCGTCCGACCCTTCTGATCGGAGGCGGATACGATAAGAATTCATCGTATGAAGAATGGATTAACGCCTTTGACGGAAAAGTACGGTATCTGGTGCTACTGGGCCAGACCAGAGAGAAGATCGCAGATGCAGCCAGAAAATGTGGTTTCCAGGATATTGTGATGGTGGAGAGCCTGGAAGAAGCGGTTACATTCTGCGCAGAGCATGCCAATCCGGGAGATGCCGTTCTGTTGTCCCCGGCATGTGCAAGCTGGGGCATGTTCCCGAACTATGAAGTAAGAGGAAAAATGTTCAAGGAACTGGTTTGGCAGTTAAAAAAATAAATTTTATGCAGGGAAGTGATACCATTAAAAACAGGAAAGCTGGATCAGGTGCTTCTGATAACAGTACTGGTTCTGGAAATATCCGGACTTGTGATACTTTACAGTGCCAGTTCCTATAATGGACGGGTGAGATTTTCTGATGCAGGATATTATCTCAAAAAGCAATTGTTAGCGGCGGTACTGGGATTTGGATGTATGTGGCTGATTTCCAGGATGGATTATCACAAAATGGCCAGGTTCGCAGTCTTTGCCTATGTACTGTCTATGGTGCTTTCCGGGGCAGTTTTACTGGTAGGAGATACTTATAACGGCTCCAGAAGGTGGCTGTCAGTAGGTCCCCTGTCTTTTCAGCCATCCGAGTTTGCAAAGCCAGCGGTAATTCTGTTCTTATCCAAGATCATCAGTCAGAAAGAAAAAATGGAAAACAATATTTTTTCACTTATATGGTGTGTCTGTCTGGTGCTTCCCATTGTGGCACTGGTGGGAACCAATAACTTAAGTACAGCCATTATCATTCTGGGGATTGCCGTAATACTGGCATTTGTATCCCGTCCCGGTTACTTACAGTTTATCTGGATTGGTCTGACAGGAATCGGATTTATTGCCCTGTTTCTGAGTATGGAACAATACAGGATGGAACGTCTGGTTATCTGGAAGAATCCAGAAGCTCATGAAAAAGGATTTCAGACGATTCAGGGACTGTATGCCATAGGATCGGGTGGTCTGTTTGGAACCGGATTCGGAAAAGGAATACAAAAACTGGGATTTGTCCCAGAAGCACAGAATGATATGATCTTTTCCATTATCTGTGAAGAAAATGGTCTGATCGGTGCAGTTTTACTGCTCATGCTTTTTCTGATTTTGCTGTGGAGATTCATGGTTATTGCCACCCATGCAAGAGACCGGCTGGGAGCATTTCTGGCAGCAGGGATTATGGCGCATATTGCCATACAGGTGATACTGAACGTGGCAGTAGTGACCAATTCGATCCCCAACACGGGAATTACACTGCCGTTTATCAGTTATGGAGGTACATCATCCCTGTTTTTACTGGCAGAGATGGGAGTGGCACTGGCAGTCAGCAGATGGCAGAACCGGTAGAAAAGAGGAACGTCTTTTATGGAATGCTCATATAATAATCTATAGTTCTCCGGCAGCAGGAGGCGTACAATGAGCAGTATTCATGTATCCGGAGGAAAGATCCTGTGTGGGGAAACTGCAATACAAGGGTCGAAAAATGCAGCATTACCGTTGATGGCGGCAGCGGTTCTGCATAAAGGATTGACTGTACTGCATAACTGTCCTGCCATACAGGATGTGGAATGTATGAGACTTTTGCTGGAAGATCTGGGATGCAGAACTGGAATGGAAGGGCATACACTTTGGATTGATGCATCAGAGATTCAGAAAAATGAACTGGATGCCGCACTTGCGGCAAAGATGCGTGGATCCGTTCTGCTGATGGGCGCATTACTTGGAAGATGCCAGGAAGTAATATTGCCTTTTCCAGGGGGATGTGTGATTGGCAGAAGACCGGTAAATTACCATCTGGATATCATGAGACGAATGGGAACGGAAGTGGTCTGTCAGGATGACAGGATGATACTTCGAACCGGTAAATTAAAGGGCACCGTTATGGAAATGCCATTTCCGAGTGTAGGAGCAACGGAAAATGGTATACTCGCCGGCACTCTGGCCGATGGAAGGTCGTGTCTGTCAGGCTGTGCCGTGGAACCGGAGATTCAGGAACTGTGCTTTTTTTTGCAGAAAAAGGGAGCCAGAGTTCAGATCCAGAACGGTCATGTATCTGTGAGAGGTGTTACAGAACTTCATGACAGTGAATACATGCTGATGCCAGACCGGATTGTGGCGGGAACGTATTTGTTGGCGGTACTTGGAGCCAGGGGAGATGCTGTACTTCACGAAGTGCCGGTATCCGAATTGGATGCACTGGTGGAATTGATCCACAAGATGGGAGGAAGTCTGACCGTATATGATTCAGGGGAGCAAAACCGGAACTGGAAGGTTTGTACAGTCAGGGCAGACAACAGGCACCTGAAAAATGCAGTTTTGTTTGCAGAGACAGCTCCATATCCAGGATTCCCTACGGATCTGCAGTCACAGCTCATGGCAGTAATGGCATCTTGTGACGGAAGTATCTGTCATATCAGAGAGAATGTGTTTGAAAATCGTTTTATGATTACAGCACAGCTGAAAAAGATGGGGGCAGATATCCGTGTGAAGGAAAATGAAGCACATATTTATGGAGTGCCGGTTTTACACGGAGCAGAGCTGAGCGCACGGGAACTGAGAGGTGGGGCAGCATTGATTCTGGCAGCAATGTCAGCAGAGGGAGTCAGCCGGATAACACCGGATGATTATATAAAAAGAGGATACGAAAATATATGCAAAGATCTGAAAGAACTTGGGGCAGATATTAGTTGGGAAACATAAAACCGGGAACTTTCAGCGAAGGAGTAGAGCAGCATGCAGTTACAGAAGAAGAAAACAGGCAGGCCGATATATATTATTTCACTGGTTCTGGTAAGCGTCATTGTGATTGCTTTGTTTGTATTATTCGGCCTGTTTCACATTCGTCAGGTGGATGTAATTGGAAATGAATATTATTCGGCAGAGGAAATTCAGAAAATGGTAATGTCAGATTCTTTAAGTGAGAATTCGCTGTATCTGACCTGGAAGTACAGCCAGCCGAATGCGGCTGATGATCTGACATTTTTAAGTGCAGTAGATGTTACCATGGTGAATCCTTATCATGTGCAGATTAAAGTATATGAGAAAAGTATTGTAGGATATCTGATGTATTCAGGATCTATGGTGTATTTTGATAAAGATGGCGTAGTGATTGAGATCTCTCAGGAAAAAAGAGAGGGCATTCCTGCATATTCCGGTATTGATATCGGTGAACCGAAAATATCAGAACTGATACCTGTGGCTGATGAAAAATTCCGGGATGATATTATTGCAGAAGCACAGACGATTCAGGAGATTCTGTGTCAGAATGGAATTCAGCCCAAAGAAGTACATTATGATGATAAGCAGCAGTTGATTTTATATTTTGCGAATAACAGAGTTATGCTTGGAGATAATTCTTATATGGAAGAAAAGTTGTCTAATCTTCAGTCTCTGATGCCACAGATGGAAGAACTTTCCGGGACACTTCATATGGAAGACTATACAGCCGGGACAACTACCATCACCTTTAAAAAAGGAGAAAAGGGTGATGAGGAACTGCTAATGAATGTGAACCAGCCGGAAGGCGGAAACACGGAAGAAGCAGAAGAATCCACAGAATCAGAGGAAGACAGCACAGAAGAGAGCGAAAATAAGAATGGTTACAGCGAAGACAGTGGAACATTTTCTACAGATGCCAGTGGCAATGATACTTATACGGATGCCAGTGGCAATGTAACCAATAACATGGATCAGATGTATCTGGGGGATGACGGTCAGATCATCAGTGATGGATATGGCTATATTGATCCATATACCGGTGCTTATATTTTGAATTAAAATGCAGAGAAATAAAAGATAAGCGAAAAAAATACTTGATTAATGAAAAAAAAGAATATATGATAGAAGAAATAGTGGAAATTACTGTCATGGGACAGAAAGATAGAAGGAGGAAGTACCTTGTTAGAAATAATGTCAAATGAAGCTGAAGCAGCAGCCAAGATTATCGTCATCGGCGTAGGCGGTGCAGGTAACAATGCTGTGAACAGAATGGTAGATGAGACAATTGCCGGTGTAGAATTCATCGGGATAAATACAGATAAACAAGCACTGGATCTTTGCAGAGCACCTCATACAATTCAGATTGGTGAGAAAGTGACAAAGGGACTTGGTGCAGGAGCTAAGCCTCAGGTTGGTCAGCAGGCTGCCGAGGAAAGCGCAGAAGAGATCAAAGAAGCCATTCAGGGTGCAGATATGGTATTCGTTACCTGTGGTATGGGAGGCGGTACCGGAACAGGTGCAGCACCGGTAGTTGCAGGTATTGCAAAAGAGATGGGAATCCTTACCGTCGGTGTAGTGACAAAGCCATTCCGTTTCGAGGCGAAGACACGTATGAACAACGCCATTGCAGGGATTGAAAAACTGAAAGACAACGTTGATACACTGATTGTCATTCCGAATGACAAGCTGCTTGAGATCGTAGACAGACGTACGACGATGCCAGAAGCACTGAAGAAAGCAGACGAGGTTCTGCAGCAGGCAGTGCAGGGTATCACAGATCTGATTAACCTTCCGGCTCTGATCAATCTGGATTTTGCAGATGTGCAGACAGTCATGACAGACAAAGGAATTGCCCATATCGGTATCGGACAGGCCAAGGGTGATGACAAGGCACTTGAGGCTGTAAAACAGGCAGTTGCCAGTCCTCTTCTGGAGACTACCATTGAAGGTGCTTCCCATGTAATTATTAATATTTCTGGAGATATTTCTCTGATGGATGCCAATGATGCGGCAAGCTATGTACAGGAGATGGCAGGAGAGAATGCAAATATCATCTTTGGTGCTATGTATGATGATACATACGCAGATGAAGCAACCATTACCGTGATTGCAACAGGACTGACAGATATGACGCTGGAAGAACCAAAGAAGACAACTGCAGCGAAGACAACGGCGAGCAAGAGAATTGTACCGGAATTCAGTCAGCCGACTGCACCGACACAGTCTATGAGAATGCCGAATCTGGGTAGTGTGAATACTTCCATGCCGACCATGCAGAATAATTCCGGCAGATTAAAAGCACCAGAGAGCAAGGTTCAGGAAAGAGATATTCAGATTCCGGATTTCTTAAAGAGAAGATAGAATCATACGAGAGGCTGTATAGACAGCCTCTTTTCTGGTTTCAGAGAAAACAATACCACTGTATTGTGGTTTGTAACAGAGGTAGTTTTGAGAGGGAAAGGAAAGAGAAAGAAACATGAATGTATTGAGAAAGAAACTGATGTTGATTTTTGCTGTGCTGGTATGCGCATTGTGTATACTTCCTAAGGAAAATATACAGGCACAGGATCTGGTGATTGTCCTGGATCCGGGACATGGCGGAGCTGAAGGCGGAGCAACCCGTACTCTGGGGGGAAGGACATATCGGGAAGAAATCATTAATATGAAGATTGCGAATTACTGTAAAGCTGAACTGGAGACTTATGCAGGCGTAAAGGTTTATCTTACCAGAAGCAGTGCGAATCAGAAAAGTCAGGACCGGGAGACCAGACTGAATATTGCAAAGAAAAAGCATGCGGACGCACTGGTAAGTTTTCATATTAATGCAACAGGAAGCTATTCACAGACTTCTACTACCGGTGCGTACTGTTGTGTTCCATCTTCCAGAAAATGGCCTGCAAGTAAAAGTACAACTGCACAGGAAGCGAGAGATCTGGCAAGCAGTATTTTAAAAGAACTGCACAGCCAGACGGGGCTTAAAAATAATGGATTCTGGATTGACGATGAATTGGGAATTCTGGTATTTGGGCAGAAAAATAATTATAGTGCAGCACAGGCAAAACGATGGAAGATGACAAGGAGTGAGATTAATACCAGAATACCAAGTCTGATTGTAGAACATTGTTTTGTAAATAACCCAAATGACTGCAAGAAACACCTGAAGACAAATGCACAGATCAAAAAGATGGCAGTGGCAGATGCAACAGGTATTGCAAAATATTATGGATTGCAGAAAAAAGGATCAGTATCACCTGATTCAAAAGCTGAGACGGAAGACAGCGAAACAAATGAGACAGAATCTACAGTAAAAACTGGAATAGTTACGGTAAATAACAGTCAGTATATGTATGATACAGACGGAACCGTAATGCGTGGTCTTGTGAAATACAATAAACATTATTATTACGCTGGTCCGGACGGAAAATTACAGACCGGATGGAAAAATGTTGGTACTAAAAAGTATTATTTTGACAAAAAGACATACGCAGCCAAAACAGGTTTACAGACCATCGGAAAGAATAAATTTTTCTTTTCATCGAATGGAGTGATGAGAGTCAAATGGGTGACGATTGATGGAAAGCCTTATTATTTCAGCAAAGTGAATGGTAAGCTTCTGACACGCTACTGGTTGAAGTATAATAACAAATGGTATCGTCTGGATCGTAACGGTACTCCATTGGTAGATTGTGAAAGAAAGATTGGTAAAAAATGGTATACCTTTAATAAAAAGGGTGTATGCACTAACAAATAAATGAATGTGGAGACAGAGATGTTTGATATTCAGGAAGAATTAAAAAAACTCCCGGCTAAGCCGGGAGTTTATATTATGCATGATGAAAAAGATGCAATTATATATGTGGGGAAGGCAGTCAGCCTGAAAAACCGTGTCCGACAGTATTTTCAGTCCAGCAGGAATAAAGGACCAAAGATTGAGCAGATGGTGACGCGGATTCACAGGTTTGAATACATTGTTACGGATTCGGAACTGGAAGCACTGGTGCTGGAATGTAATCTGATCAAAGAACACAGGCCGAAATACAACACTATGCTCAAGGATGACAAGACTTACCCGTATATGAAAGTGACTGTGGGAGAAGAATTTCCGCGTATTCTTTTTTCCAGAACCATGAAAAAAGATAAGTCACGCTATTTTGGACCATATACCAGTGCGGGAGCAGTGAAAGACACCATAGAATTGTTGAATAAGCTGTTTCATCTGAGAACCTGCAACCGAATTCTTCCGAGGGATACCGGACTGGACCGACCATGCCTGAATTACCATATTCAGCAGTGCGATGCACCATGTCAGGGTTATATCAGTCAGGAAGATTACCGGGAACATGTGGAACAGGCGCTGGAATTTCTGAACGGCAATTACCGTCCGGTGATTCAGATCCTGGAAGAAGAGATGCAGGAAGCATCAGACCAGCTTGATTTTGAAAAGGCAATTGAGAAAAGAGATTTGCTTACCAGTGTGAAGCAGGTGGCACAAAAGCAGAAGATCACCGCCAGTGACGGAGAGGACAAGGATGTGATAGCGGTATCTACGGATCGGAAGGAAGCTGTGGTGCAGGTATTTTTTGTAAGAGACGGCAGACTGATTGGACGGGAACATTTTTATCTGCAAGTGGCGCCTCATGACAGCAGAAGCACGATTATCAACAGTTTCCTGAAGCAGTTCTATTCAGGAACACCGTTTATTCCAAAGGAAATTATGCTACAGGAAGAAATCGAAGATCAGGAGATTCTGGAGCAGTGGCTTACTGCCAGAAGGAATGCAAAAGTACATATTCGGGTACCGAGGAAAGGAACCAAGGAAAAACTGGTGGAACTGGCAGAGAAAAATGCCCGTATGGTACTGATTCAGGACAGTGAGAAGATTAAACGGGAAGAGAGCCGGACCATCGGAGCTCTGAAAGAAATCGGTAACTGGCTGGGACTGGAGCACCTGATGCGAGTGGAAGCATTTGATATATCCAATATTAGTGGATTTGAATCGGTAGGTTCTATGATTGTCTATGAAAAGGGCAAGCCGAAGCAGAGTGATTACAGGAAGTTCAAGATCAAGACGGTAAAAGGACCGGATGATTATGCCAGCATGGAAGAGGTGCTGCGAAGACGCTTTGAACATGGAATGGCAGAACGCCAGGAGGGAAAGGAAGACTATGGCAAATTCAGTCGTTTTCCGGATCTGATTATGATGGACGGTGGAAAGGGGCAGGTAAATGTGGCACTGCGGGTGTTGGACGAACTCCATATTTCCATTCCGGTCTGCGGTATGGTGAAGGATGATCATCACAGAACCAGGGGACTGTATTATAACAACGAAGAGATCCCTATTGATACCAGATCGGAAGGATTCCATCTGATTACCAGAATTCAGGACGAGGCACACCGTTTTGCCATTGAATATCACAGATCTTTAAGGGGAAAACAACAGGTACATTCGGTTCTGGATGATATTGAAGGAATCGGAGAAACCAGAAGAAAGGCACTGATGCGCCGCTTTAAGTCACTGGAAGCAGTACGGGATGCCACACTGGAAGAACTGGAACAGACAGAGTCCATGAACCGTGTGGCGGCACAGAAAGTATATGATTTCTTTCATTGATGTTAAAAAAAGGATGTGTTATACTGGAACTATCGTGGGACGCGGCAGAAGATGTGCGTCTGAATCTTTAATTTAAGATGAGAAGTGAGGAGAAATCAAATGGCAAGCTGTATTCCTTTGACTAGAATGGCAGAACAGATGAATCTGAAAAATATGACACCGGAGATCGATATTTCTCAGATAAAAGTACATGTCCCGGATATTAATCGTCCGGCACTTCAGCTCACAGGATATTTTGATCATTTTGCCTATGAGCGGGTACAGATCGTAGGGTATGTAGAATATACCTATCTGCAGGGTATTTCAATGGAACAGAAGTTACCGATCTATGAGAAGTTCGTTTCCTTCAAGATACCATGTATCATTTTTACTTCAAAGACGGAGCCGGATACGGAACTTCTGAATTTGTGCAACATTTACGGGGTCCCGGTGTTCCATACGGAAAAGGCCACCTCAAATTTCATGGCAGAGATTATCCGCTGGATGAATGAAGAACTGGCACCATGTATCTCAATTCACGGCGTACTGGTAGATGTATTTGGTGAAGGCGTATTGATTATGGGAGAGAGTGGTATCGGTAAAAGTGAGGCTGCGCTGGAGCTGATCAAGAGAGGCCACCGTCTGGTATCGGATGACGTGGTGGAGATCCGTAAGATCAGTGATGTGACCCTGATGGGTACGGCACCGAATATTACCCGGCACTTTATTGAACTGCGAGGTATCGGTATTATCGATGTTAAGACACTGTACGGTGTGGAGAGTGTAAAAAATAACCAGAGCATTGATATGGTAATCAAGCTGGAGGAATGGGATCGGGATAAAGAGTATGACCGACTTGGACTGGAGGAAGAATATACGGAGTTCCTTGGCAACAAGGTCGTATGTCATTCCATACCGATTCGCCCAGGACGTAATCTGGCAATTATTGTAGAGACTGCAGCAGTAAACCACAGACAGAAGAAGATGGGATACAATGCAGCACAGGAATTATATAACAGGGTTCAGCAGAATCTGGTAAAGAGAAGAGAAAATTAAAAAGTATGGGGGGAACAAACAGAATGAAGAAGTATGTATTTGGGATTGACATCGGAGGAACAACTGTAAAATGCGGACTTTTTACAGTAAAAGGAGAACTCCTGGAAAAGTGGGAGATTCCTACCAGAACAGAGAATAATGGAGAAGCAATTCTGCCGGATGTGGCAGAGACGGTTCAGAAGAAGATCAGCGAGAAGAATCTGGACAAGGAAGAAATCGCAGGTATCGGAATTGGTGTGCCGGGACCGGTAAACGATCAGGGAGAAGTACCGGGAGCAGTAAATCTGCACTGGGGATACGTGAATCTGGCAGGAGATATGGAAAAGATGACAGGTCTTCCGATTAAAGCGGGAAATGATGCCAATGTGGCAGCCCTTGGTGAGATGTGGAAGGGCGGCGGTGCCGGAAGCGACAGCATCGTTATGGTTACTCTTGGAACCGGCGTAGGCGGCGGTATCATCAATAACGGTAAGATTGTGACTGGTGTTCATGGTGCAGGCGGAGAGATCGGACATATCCATGTAACAGATGATGTAGAACGTAACTGTAACTGTGGTAATCGAGGATGTCTGGAGCAGGTAACCAGTGCAACCGGAATTACCTATCTGGCAAACCGCAGACTTCAGAAGGACGATATGCCATCTGTTTTAAGAAATGGCGAGGTCAATGCCAAGACGGTATTTGATGCTGTAAAAGCAGGAGATGCACTGGCAATGGAAGTTGCTGAGGAATTTGGAAAATATCTTGGAACAGCACTGGCAAATGTGGCATGTGTTGCTGACCCGGAGGTATTTGTTATCGGCGGTGGTGTGTCCAAGGCTGGACAGATTGTGATCGATTACATTAAGAAGTATTATATGGCAAACGCATTTATGACCTGCAAACAGGCCAGATTTGCCCTGGCAGAGCTGGGAAATGATGCGGGAATCTATGGCGCAGCCAAGATGGTGCTGTAAGAAAACAGGATACATAGATACAGGAAAAGCCTGTGTTTTTCATAAACAGAAAAGTCTCATAAATCTTCTGGAATAGAGCCACTAGATTTATGAGACTTTTTTATAAAATCAATAGATCCGAATGATGCCGTTGTCGTAGTATTCATCAGATGGGATGTCTTCAAAAGAGGTGGATCCGCCAATATCAATGACGCCATCCTGAGAGTCAGCTTTTTTTTCTGTTTCACTGCTGTTTTCGGTACTGCCCTCGATCTTGATAGCCGGACCATGTCCGGGACAGGTCTCAGTTGGAGCCGCATAATTGGAGTCATCGGTAGTTCCGGTACTTCCATCTGGCCGTCGGACATATACTTTGGTTGTGGTGGATGGACAGGTGGAAGAAGCCAGTTTTCCGGTCTGGTTGCAGATTTTTGCGGATACATGCACATCACAGGATTCTGTCGGAACAGTACCTTCTTTAAAATATTCTGTCATAACCTGAGATCCGCGTGGGTCATTATCACACAGCCCGGCAACAGCCAGCTTACCAGATTTTTTACAGATCTGTGCCGTAGTGATGCCTTCTGGCTGTACAAAGTCAGTAACCGGAAGTTCAGAGTGGATTCTTGTCATAATGGCATTCCACAAAACCTTTGCATAACGGCTGTAGGATACATCACTGTCAGGCAAGGCATCGTTGTTGTCGTAGCCGCCCCAGACACCACAGGTGTAATAAGGGGTATAACCTTCAAACCAGATATCCTTTGCAGAATCCGTAGTACCGGTTTTGCCTGCAACCGGCATATCGCCCAGGTTAATCATATTATAGGCAGTTCCCAGAGGATTACGGATCACATCTTCCATAGCCATGGTAAGCAGATAGGAAGTCGCAGCAGAAAATACCTGAGTCTGTTCGCTGGTGTTATCCAGAATGACATTGCCGTTACTGTCTTCAATACGGGAATAAAATTTTGGCTTAATATAGTTTCCACTATTTGCAAGGGCAGCATAAGCTGCGGTTAACTCCAGATTGACAACTCCGTCGGTAACACCGCCCAGTGCCAGAGGCTGGTAGGCGTCTGTGAGGACATTGCCATTGCTGTCGGTGTCCTGATCGTAGAGGGTGGTGATCCCCAGCCGTTCCAGATAATCAAGACCTACCTGTGGGGTGAGTTCTGTCAGTACCTTAACGGCAACCACATTCACAGATTTCATCAGAGCCGTGTGGATTGTCTCCAGACCGCTGTATCCATAATCGCTGTCCCAGTTTTTCAGTTCCGTCCCAGATTCATACTGGTATGGGGCATTGTCATATACAGAAGCCAGAGTCTTGCCACCGGATTCCAGTGCCGGTGCATAAACTGCAATTGGTTTGAAAGTGGAACCGGGCTGGCGGCGGGTGGAAGTAGCACGGTTCAGCGTCAGGCTGGCTTCTTTGGATCCACGTCCGCCCACAATAGCTTTAACATAGCCGGTAGACTGGTCAATGACGACAACCGAAGCCTGAGGCTGTGGAACCAGAGAAATGCGTTCTCCCAGTACTGTATCATTTTCTCCGGTCATGGCAGATTTAAACTGCTCAGCGTAAGAACGGGCGGTATCTTCATCGTAGAACATCATATTAAAAGAACCATCCTGTTCTTCAAAGTAAGCCTGAACGTCATTGCTTCCATAATGAATGGTTTCGCCGGAAGCTTTCTGGATACTTAGGGCATAATCCAGACCGATCAGTGTCTCGGCTGGATAGTTGTCTGCATTGGCAAATTCTTCATCACAGATTTGCTGTATAGCAGCATCCTGCACACTGTAAATGCGCAGACCTCCGGAATACAGGGCGTGGGACGCCTGTGTGCTGGAATAGCCCTTTTCCTTTACCAGATCTTCCAGAATCTGTTCAATCATGGCATCCGTATAATAAGAATAGATACCGTTGTCATCTGTCTCGGAAGCAGTTTCCTGAATACGAGAGTAAACATCATCGGAAAGAGCTTCCTGATAAGCAGACTCTGAGATGTATCCCTGCTCCAGCATGGCATTCAGAACTTTTTTTCGGCGTTTTGCGTTGGCGTCCGGATTGGTAATCGGATTATATCCGGTAGGATTCTGGGTAATGCCGGCAATGACGGTACATTCAGACAGAGTCAGTTCAGACACATCCTTGTTAAAATACCGTTTTGCAGCAGCCTGAACCCCGTAAGTGCCGGCCCCAAGATTGATGGTATTCAGATAATCCCCCAGAATTTTCTGCTTGGTCTGCTGTTTAGAATAGGTTTTTTCCATATCTTTTTCCAGTTCCATGGCAAGATACTGTTCCTGGAACTTTCGTTTAAAGCTTTCCACCAGAGTGGATTCACTGACCCAGTCAGTAAAAACACTGTTTTTCAGTAACTGCTGGGTGATGGTGCTGGCACCTTCGGAAAAGCTGCCGCCGGTGATTCCCACCACGAAAGCACGCAGGATACCGCGTACATCAATGCCGTTATGTTCATAAAAACGCTCATCTTCGATGGCGACCACTGCATGCTGCAGATCTTCCGGTACCTGACTGATGGACACCGGGGTACGGTTGGAAGTAGGAGCAGTCAGTTTCTGGAGCTGCTTTCCATTTGCATCATAGATATAGGTAGCCGATTCGGAAGGTGCTGTGCTCAGATCGGTGATATCCGGAGCACTTTTGATCAGTCCCTGCATGATGCCATAGCCGCCACAGACCAGCCCCACCAGAATGGTCACTGAGATCAGAATCAGAAGGCGCTCCAGGGTCATGCCTGCCTTCTGTTCAATCTTTTCTGCGGTCATATTGCGCTTTTTCTTTTGAATATCCTGTCTTCCGTATTTCATATGGTAAATATCCTGCCTTTGTGTCTTAGATTAAAAATGTCAGTAATGATATCAGACCATTCTTCTGATACTTTACCCACAGTATACCAAAATATGCAGATAAAAAAAAGAGCCAGAAGGAATCTGGCAAAATCACGACCGGGTCTGTTCCAGAGTGAAAAAATATGATAAAATAACCAGAGCATATAGAAATGAAAGTAACATTTTAGGAGATTACATGGGAACAAAGATTGTATATGAAGGCGGAGAAGGGGAACTGATTGAGAAAAAGTCCCGTTTTATTGCTACAGTAAAACCAGTGGATTCAGAGGATGAGGCACTGGAATTTATTGCAGGATTAAAAAAGAAATACTGGAATGCCACACACAACTGTTTTGCTTTTGTGATAGGAGAGCGGCAGGAGATACAAAGGTGCAGTGATGACGGAGAACCGCAGGGGACGGCGGGGCGACCGATGCTGGACGTACTTCTGGGAGAAGAAGTACATAATGTGGCAGTAGTGGTAACCAGATATTTTGGCGGAACGCTTCTGGGAACAGGAGGTCTGGTAAGGGCTTATTCCAGAAGTGTGCAGGAAGGCCTGAAACAAAGCATCATCATCGAAAAGACGAAGGGCAGCAGAATTACCATCCAGACAGACTACAATGGCGTGGGGAAACTGCAGTATCTTCTGGGACAGAGAGGAATCCCAATCGTAGATTCCCAGTATACGGATGTGGTAAAATTGCAGCTTCTTGTGGAAGCGGAAAAGATCACAGAATTAAAAGAAGCAGTGACAGAAGCCACCAGCGGTAAGGCCGGATGGGAGGAAGAGAAGGATCTGTCTTTTGCATTTATCGAGAAAGAACCGGTGATCTTCTGACCATGGTTGAATTTTTTCAGGGGGTGCAGTATACTGTAACTACTCTGTAAATCAGAAAGGTGACTATTTAAAATGGAAAAAGATAAACCAATTGGGGTATTTGATTCTGGTATTGGCGGTCTGACTGTGGTGCGGGAAATTATGAGAAATATTCCAAACGAGCGTATTATTTATTTTGGTGATACGGCAAGACTCCCATATGGAAATAAATCAAAAGAGACCATCATACGGTTTTCCAGACAGATTGTTCATTTCCTTCAGACTCAGGATGTGAAGGCACTGGTGATAGCCTGTAATACAGCAAGTGCACTGGCACTGGAAGAGATGCAGAAGGAAGTGGATATTCCGATCATTGGCGTGGTAAAACCGGGAGCCAAGGTTGCGTGTAAGACAACAAAGAATAACCGGATCGGTGTAATTGCCACAAAGGGAACCATTGCCAGCGGACTATATACGGATTTTATTCATCAGATCAAGCCCCAGGCAGAGGTGATTGGCAAAGCATGCCCGCTGTTTGTACCACTGGTAGAAGAAGGCTGGAGAAAGGATCCGGTGACCAGGGAAGTGGCGGCACGTTATTTGGAGGAACTGAAGGATAAAGATATTGATACATTAATTTTGGGATGTACCCATTATCCTTTGCTTCGTTCCATGATCGGAGAACTGATGGGTGAAAAGGTGACACTGGTGAATCCAGCATATGAGACAGCGCTTCAGCTTCACGATCTGCTGAATGAGCATGGAATTGCCAGTGACAGTGCACCGGAAGGGGAGAATCCGTATGAGTTCTTCGTCAGTGATGCGGCAGAGAGTTTCAGGGATTTTGCCAATGCCATTCTGCCGATTGATATTGACAGGGCGAAGAAGATTAACATAGAAGAGTATTAGGAAGGAAGTAACATGACAGAAGAAGTTCTGGTAAGTGTAAAAGGCATGCAGATGATGACAGATGATCAGGATGAGGTGGAGATCGTCACCCATGGAAAGTACCTGAAAAAAGGTAATAAGCACTACATCACCTATGAAGAGGTGGTAGAGGGGATGGACGGGAAGATTCAGAACCTGATTAAGCTGGATGAGCATGGCATGGAAGTTACCAAAAAGGGACTGACCAATGTGCATATGATTTTTGAAAAAGACAAGAAGAACATGACCTGCTACAGTACACCGTTTGGCAATCTGATGGTGGGGATCTCAGCTACCAATATTGATGTGAATACCACAGAGGAGAACATTGATATCGAAGTACGCTATATTCTGGATCTGAACTATGAACATATGGCAGACTGTACGATTAATTTGAATATCAAGTCAAAGAACAATCAGGAGTTTCATCTGAGTTAGAGAACGGGAGAAGACAGATGTTTGTTATTAAAAATGTGAGAATTCTGGATCCGGCATCCGCAACAGATATGACAGGAGATATTGGGATCGAGAATGGGAAGATTGCGGCAATTGGAACAGTGGAGACGAAGGCAGAGGATCAGGTACTGGATGGAAAGGGACTGGTGGCATCACCGGGACTGGTGGATACCCATGTACATTTTCGTGATCCGGGACTGACTTATAAAGAAGATATCTACAGCGGTGCCCATGCAGCGGCGGCCGGAGGCTTTACCTCTGTAGTCTGCATGGCAAATACGAAACCGGTTGCTGATAATGTGGATACGGTTTCGTATATTGTGGACAAAGGAAAGAAAACGAATATCCATGTTTATGCCACAGCAGCAGTGACGAAAGCTTTTGACGGGAAGAATCTGACGGATTTCAGAGACCTGCTGAAGGCAGGGGCTGTAGGATTCACAGATGACGGTATTCCGATTAAGGATGCGGAGACGGTGAAGGCAGCCATGGAACTGGCAGCAGAGCTGGATGTTCCGATCAGTCTTCATGAAGAGGACCCAGATCTGATTGAGCGCCCGGGTGTGAATCAGGGAAAAGTATCAGAAAAGCTGAATTATGGAGGTGCACCGGCAAGATCTGAGTATGAAATGGTACGAAGAGACTGTGAGCTGACCCTTCAGACTCGTGCGAAGACGGTTATTCAGCATATCAGCAGCGCAGAGTCTGTGGAAGCAGTGCGTCAGTGCTGGAGAAGAGGCGGAAGAATCTATGGAGAAGTCACACCGCAGCATTTTTCAGCGACAGAAGATCTGGTACTGGAAAAGGGAGCACTGGCAAGGGTGAACCCGCCGCTTCGTACGGAAGCAGACCGGCAGGCAATTATCGAAGGATTAAAAGACGGTACCTTAAATATCATTGCAACCGACCATGCACCTCACAGCAGAGAGGAAAAAGCAAAGGATATCAAAGATGCACCAAGCGGTATGATTGGTCTGGAAACGTCACTGGCACTGGGCATCACGAATCTGGTAAAGACAGGAGAACTGGAATTAATCGATCTTCTGGAGAAGATGACTATTAATCCGGCGATGTTATATCATCTGAATGCAGGACGTATTACAGAAGAAGGACCTGCGGATCTTGTACTCTTTGATCCGGATAAGAAATGGACAGTAGAAGATCATTTTTATTCTAAGGCGAATAACTCACCGTTTATCGGTATGGAACTGACCGGGAAGGTGCAGTATACCATCTGTGGCGGTAAGATTGTGTATCAGGCAGGATAAGTCAGTTAAGGGAGAAAGTATAGAATGGGAAAAATACTCAGTAATCAGAAAGTGGATCAGGATTTTTTCCTGATGAAGGCAGAACAGGACAATGATGCCCGTATGGGACAGTTTTATATGCTCCGTGCATGGGATACCTATCCGGTATTATCCAG
Source organism: uncultured Lachnospiraceae bacterium (assembly GCA_900544685.1). Classification (GTDB taxonomy): domain Bacteria; phylum Bacillota; class Clostridia; order Lachnospirales; family Lachnospiraceae; genus Marvinbryantia. The sequence goes on from UQWA01000011.1 coordinate 27,751, forward strand.
ACCGATCAGTGTATTTGATGCAGATGAAAAGAGCGTCAGCTTTTTATATAAAGTAATCGGAAAAGGAACAAAGCTGTTATCAGAACTGGAAGCAGGAGCAGAGATCACATTGGACGGACCTCACGGCAACGGATTCCCGGAACTTGCGGGAAAGAAGAAGATTGCCCTTGTGGGAGGTGGCGTTGGAATTGCACCGCTTTTCCTTGCGGCGAAGACCTACAAGGCAGCAGACCCGGAAGTGCAGGTAGATATATATCTGGGCTTTTCAGGAGAACCGATTCTCATTGAGGAATACAAGGCGGTTGCAGACAATGTGATTGTCAACGTAGGCGGTTTTGTAACGGATGATATCAATCCATGTGATTATGATGCCATCTGTACCTGTGGACCTGGCATTATGATGAAGGTATTATATGAAAAATGTCAGAAAGTGGGTGCAACAGCGCCTCTGTATGTATCTATGGAGAACCGCATGGCATGCGGAATCGGAGCCTGTCTGGTATGCACCTGCAAGACCAGTGGAGGCAATAAGAAGGTCTGCAAGGACGGACCGGTATTTTTAGGAAGCGAGGTGTTTGGCAATGAGTAGCAGACTGAAGACGACATTTGCCGGAGTAGAGTTCAAGAATCCGGTGGTACTTGCTTCCGGAACCTGTGGATTTGGAAGAGAATTAAATGAATATTTTGATATTGAACGTCTGGGAGGCTTATGCTCCAAGGGACTTCTGGAGCATCCTCATGGCGGGAATGACGGGATTCGTATCTGGGAGACACCAAGCGGTATTATGAACAGTGTAGGTCTGGAGAATCCAGGTGTAGAAGCCTTTATTGAAAAAGATCTGGACTGGATCAATCAGAAGAATCTGGTGAATATTGTGAACCTGGGCGGTCATTCTATCGAAGATTACCTGAAAGGAATGGAGAAACTAAATCAGGTGGATCTGGATATTCTGGAACTGAATATTTCCTGTCCGAATGTAAAAAGCGGCGGAATGAATTTTGGAACCAAGACAGAGGTAGCAAGAGAGATTGTACGGAAGATTCGTGCTGTATGCCGTCACAAGCTGGTGGTAAAATTATCCCCGAATGCAGAAGACATTGTATCTCTGGCAAAAATGTGCGAAGAAGAAGGAGCAGACGGGGTATCCCTTACCAATACCTTCCTTGCCATGGCAATTGATCTGCAGAAAAAGAAACCGGTATTTAATAATACCTATGCCGGACTTTCCGGTCCGGCTATTAAGCCGATTGCCCTGCGTATGGTACATCAGGTCAGTCATGCAGTAAACATCCCGGTTATGGGTCTGGGAGGTATCACCACCTGGCAGGACGCCATCGAATTCATCATGGCAGGCGCTACAGTAATTCAGGTAGGTACCGCTACTTTTATGAAGCCAGATATCAGCATGGATATCATAGACGGAATGGAAAAATATCTGGAAGATAACGGATACGAAAGTATAGAAGAGATTCGAGGAATCATCTAGCCATTGGGAATGAACGATGGCGGAGCACTGGTACATAATTAGTTGAAGTAACCATAACAGACACTCAGATGAAAAAAGAGTACTTTTTCGTCTGGGTGTTTTTTACTGCAAACTTACATATTTTTTACATTCAGATGGTAATGAATTTTACATTCCACTGATAATATAACTGGCGTAGGGTGATTGAGAGAAAAGAAAAAACAAAAAGAAAAATAAAAAACTAAAAATAGAGGCCCTGCAGAAAGAGGATAATCATTATGAAAAAAGTAGCAGTGATGGCTTTAGCCGCAGTAATGGCAACAGGAATGGCAGTACCAACTATGGCAGCAGACCTTAGCAGTGATCCAATTACTGTAGTATCCAGAGAGGATGGATCCGGTACAAGAGGAGCTTTCATTGAACTGTTTGGTGTAGAAGAAAAAGATGCAGACGGCAATAAAGTAGATAACACAACAGAAGAAGCAGAAATTACAAATAATACAGCAGTTATGATGTCTACCGTAGCAGGCAATGTGGATGCCATCGGTTATATCTCCCTTGGATCTTTAAATGACAGCGTGAAAGCAGCTAAGATCGATGGAGTAGAAGCAACAGCAGAAAACATCAAATCCGGAGAATATAAAGTATCCAGACCATTTAACATCGCGACCAACGGAGAAGTGAGTGATGTGGCTCAGGATTTCATTGATTACATCTTAAGCCCGGAAGGACAGGCAGTAGTAGAAGAGAACGGATACATTGCTGTTGATTCAACAGAAGCAGAGTCCACACAGCCAGAAGGCAAAGTGGTAGTTGCAGGTTCTTCTTCCGTAACACCGGTTATGGAAAAATTAAAAGAAGCTTACGCAGAAGTAAATCCAAACGCTGAGATCGAGATTCAGCAGAGTGATTCCACAACAGGTATGACATCTACAATCGACGGTATCTGCGACATCGGAATGGCATCCAGAGATCTGAAAGACGAAGAACTGGAAGCAGGTCTTACCGCTACCACAATCGCAAATGATGGTATTGCAATCATTGTAAACAATGATAACCCGACAGATGATCTTACAACAGATCAGGTAAAGAACATTTATGTAGGTGAAGTAACCACATGGGGAGACCTGGCAAAATAAGGATCCCGGATAAATAGGAGCAGTTGTATGAAGTCAAACTTTAAAGAACTGATGATGCAGGCGGTATTTTTCATTGCCGCCTGTGCTTCTGTACTGGCAGTAGTACTGATTTGTGTATTTTTGTTTGCAAACGGTCTGCCGGCTATGGAAAAAATCGGTGTATTCAAATTCTTATTTGGAACAAAATGGAAACCGGGAAATGATATCTTTGGTATCTTCCCAATGATTCTCGGAAGTATCTATGTAACCGCCGGAGCGATTGTGATCGGCGTACCGGTCGGTATCCTTACTTCTGTATTTATGGCAGAGTATTGCCCAAAGAAAATCTACAGACCTCTGAAGATGGCAACTGAACTTCTTGCAGGAATTCCTTCTATTGTATATGGATTCTTCGGACTGGTGGTACTGGTTCCGGTAATCCGTACTTTATTCCAGGGAAAAACCAATGGAAGCAGTATTTTAACATCTTCCATTCTTCTTGGCATGATGATTCTGCCAACCATCATCGGAGTAACAGAAAGTTCTTTGCGTACCGTATCGAGAGCTTATTTTGAAGGAGCACTGGCTCTGGGAGCGACAAAAGAACGCAGCATTTTTACGGTAATGATTCCGGCAGCAAAGTCCGGTATTATGGCAGGTGTGGTTCTGGGAATCGGGCGTGCCATTGGTGAAACAATGGCAGTTATGATGGTAGCAGGAAATCAGGCACGAGTGCCAAACAGTATTTTACAGGGAGTACGAACCCTGACTACTAACATTGTTCTGGAAATGGGTTATGCAACCGGGCTTCACAGAGAAGCACTGATTGCTACGGCAGTAGTACTGTTTATCTTTATTCTGATTATTAACTTTACCATTGCCTGTCTGAACAACCGGAAAGGGGATGCATAAACATGAATTTGAAAAAATATAAAGGCCATACCGGATCATTGATTCTTGTGATTCTGGTTATGCTGGCAGCGGTGATCACCTTTTCCGTATTACTGTTTCTGATCGCTTACATTCTGATCAAAGGGGTACCACATCTGAAGCCGTCTCTGTTTGCATGGGAGTATACTTCGGATAATGTATCCATGATGCCGGCCATTATTAATACCCTGATTATGACCCTGGTATCTCTGGTAATAGCCGTACCATTTGGTATTTTCTCTGCCATCTATCTGGTAGAGTATGCGAAAAGGGGCAACAAATTTGTGAAAGTGATCCGTTTGACTACAGAGACACTTTCCGGAATACCTTCTATTGTATACGGTCTGTTTGGCTTCCTGTTTTTTGTTACTTATTGGAAATGGGGTAACTCCATACTGGCCGGTGCATTTACTCTGGCCATTATGATTCTGCCACTGATTATGAGAACTACAGAAGAGGCTTTAAAATCCGTACCGGATTCTTACAGGGAAGGAAGCTTTGGACTGGGGGCCGGAAAGCTGCGAACAGTATTCAGCGTGATCCTGCCGACCGCAATCCCTGGTATTCTGGCAGGTGTGATTCTGGCAGTTGGACGAATTGTGGGAGAGACGGCGGCCCTCATCTATACAGCGGGAACTGTGGCGCAGGTTCCACACAGTCTGTCCGGACTGATGGGATCAGGACGTACTCTGGCAGTACATATGTATAACTTATCCAGTGAGGGTCTTCATGTAGATGAATCCTATGCCACAGCGGTCATCCTTCTGATACTGGTAGTAGCGATCAACAGCCTGTCTGGATTGGTGGCAAAGAAACTGGCGAAAAGTTGACGGGAGAAATAGAGAATGAACAAGATTGAGATAAAAAATATGAACCTGTATTATTCAGATTTTCATGCATTAAAAGATGTCAATCTGGATATTGAACCGAATAAAATTACAGCATTTATCGGACCGTCCGGATGTGGAAAGTCCACGCTGTTAAAATCCCTGAACCGTATGAATGATTTGGTGGAGGGCTGCCGGATCGAAGGGGATATCCGCCTGGACGGAGAGGATATCTACGGAAATATGGATGTAAACCTGTTAAGAAAACGAGTGGGAATGGTGTTCCAGAAAGCGAATCCTTTTCCAATGAGTATATATGATAATATTGCTTACGGGCCGCGTACCCATGGAATTCGTTCAAAGGAAAAGCTGGATGATATCGTAGAAAAATCCCTGCGTGACGCAGCAATCTGGGAAGAGACCAAGGATCGTCTGAAAAAGAGCGCCCTGGGTATGTCCGGCGGCCAGCAGCAGAGACTTTGTATTGCCAGAGCACTGGCTGTACAGCCGGAAGTACTGCTGATGGATGAACCGACTTCTGCACTGGATCCGATCTCCACATCTAAGATTGAAGATCTGGCACTGGAATTGAAGAAGAACTATACCATTGTTATTGTAACTCACAATATGCAGCAGGCAGTACGTATATCAGACAATACCGCATTTTTCCTTTTGGGAGAGATGGTAGAATATGGAAACACCCAGAAACTGTTCTCCAAGCCATTTGATAAGAGAACAGAAGATTATATCACAGGAAGGTTTGGTTGATATGAGAGATTATTATAACAAGCAGTTATCAGAACTGGAAAAGATGATGTGCGATATGGGGCAGATGATTGAAACAGCCATTGAGGATGCCATGACAGCACTTCTGGAAAAAGATCAGGAAAAAGCAAAAGAGATCATTCAGAATGATGAAAAGGTAGACCATCAGCAGAAAAAAATTGAAGATCTCTGTATGCAGCTGTTGTTATCCCAGCAGCCGGTGGCTACTGATCTGAGACAGATCTCATCTGCCATTAAGATGGTGACGGATATGGAGCGCATCGGGGATCATGCAGCAGATATATCAGAGATCACCCTGCTGCTGACACAGTCCGGCTATCCACATGATCTTACAGAAGTGAAGAAAATGGCAAAAGAGACGATCAATATGCTGAAGGACAGTCTGGATGCATATATTGAGAAAAATGCCCAGAAGGCAGTAAAAGTCATCCACCAGGATGATGTAGTAGACGACTATTTCTCCCGAATCAAGAAAGAGATCATTCGTCAGATCAATGAAAGCAACGAAGGCGGAGAACAGGAAGCAGATCTTCTGATGATCATCAAATATCTGGAACGAATCGGGGATCATGCCACCAACATTGCAGAGTGGGTACTGTTTTATATTACCGGTGAGCATCCGGATGTAAGTCAGCTGTAGCAGATGGCATTTTTACCACAAACTTACATACATTTTACATAAAGCGGATAATGAACTTTACATAGCACTGTTAGAATATAGGTAAAGTTAAAGGATTGGCAGGCGAGTATGAGATTTATGTATGAATTAATGCAGGAAAAAGGAAAAATGTCAAAAGAAAGTGCAGCATTTCTGACAGTGGCACTGATGCTGAGCATGGTATCATTACTGACTGCAGTTGTGATTAGCATGATTGGATTATGGGGATATGCAGATACTATTATTTCACTGGTGGTTCTGATAGGCGGACTGGCATCCCTCCTTTGGATCCTGAATCTTTAAGACAGAATAAAAAATGAAAGGGAATCCATTATGACAAATGTAGTCATACATGGATTCTTTTTTTGGTGCAGAGCAGAACAGAAATGTGATAAAAAAACTAATTTTTTGTGAAATAAATTGAAAAAAATGTATAATTATGTTAAAATATAAAAAGTGTCATATGTTAAAATTGACAAAAAATTATCTGAGGTGAGTTCAATGGAGAACAGTATGCAGACATCGCTGGGAGTTCTGATTGGCGGCGTTCATACCTACTTCCCAAAGGAAATTATAAGGGGAATATCAAAAGAGGCAGAAAAAGAGAATGTTAATATATTTTATTTCCTGGGAATGCAGACGAAGGTTTTTTTGAAACAGGTGCTGGGAGAACAAAGTAATGCATTTTATGATTATCAGTTCAATACGATCTATGATTATTGCAGGATCGCAGGAGTGAAGGGGGTCATAATCAATTACGGTACGATCGGTACTTATTTCAAAGAAGGTAATTCGACTGCGTTTGCACGGAGATACAATGATCTACCGGTGGTGTTATTGACAGATAAAGTGGACTTGCCCAACTGCTACTCCATCATATCAGATAATTATCAGGGACTGCACACAGCAGTTGAGCACCTGATTGAGGAACATAGATGCAGGAAGATACTGTTTGTAAAGGGACCGGAAGGCAACACAGATGCCAACGAGCGTTTTCAGGGATATCTGGATGCCATGAGTGCCCATGGATTAAGGGTAGAACCAAAGATGATCGCACCAGGAGACTACTCAGAATTCATAGATGCTAACGTAGAGCGGCTTCTGGATGAAAATCCTGATGCAGATGCCATTGCATTTTCTAATGATGAGATGGCATTTTCAGGATGCAGAGTCTGTAAGAGAAGAGGACTGCGTGTAGGCAAAGACATTTTTATAACCGGTTACGATAACAGTGAGCTGTCACTGCGAACGGACCCTCCGATGACAACGGTATTGCAGGATGGACGTTCTATGGGTAAGCTGGCTGTTCAGAATATGCTCCGCATTCTGAATGGAGAAGAAGTACCATTCTGTCGGTATCCGACCAGGCTGGTCGTAAGAGAATCCTGCGGATGCAGGGGTAAGAAGCCCAAAGAAGAAGAGAAAAATTCTTTTAATGAAGAAGGGGCAGCAGAAGAGATCCAGAGACTTCGTCATGAGATTGCAGAGAAGCAGCAGGAATTTATAGATTTTCAGAGAAATTCCTGGCTGATTCCGTTGATGGTAAGGGAACTGAATGAGACCGTGGATGATGAGAGAGGATTTTGTCTGCGCATTATGGATGCCATGAAGACGTTGGGGGTACCGAGCAGTTATCTTTTTTTGCTGGATCAGCCGATTAATTATAACGGAGAAGATGAATGGGTATGTCCGGACAATCTGCGTCTGGCAGCCTATTGCAGAAAAGAACAGACTTATGCGTATTCTTTGCTGGAACGGCCACTTGTGACAGCGGAAAATGGTATCGCACATATGACGGATGATGGAGAGATTCATCAGTTTATGGTATATCTTCTGTTTTCAGGGGAGCGGCAGTACGGTCTTCTGGTATGTGATGTTCCGGTGAAAGATCTTTCTTTCTATTATGTAGTCAGTCTGCAGATTGGTCTTGCACTGCATAACTATGAATTGAATAAGATCGAGACATTGCACCGCCAGCAGATGTTTCAGGATATGGAACGAATCCGGGAGAAGAACCGGGAATTGGATATGAAGTCTGCCTATGATCAGCTTACCGGACTGCTGAATCTGCGTGGATTTACGGACCGGGCAAATAAACTGTGTGAAGAAGGAGAATCCAGAAAGGCACACTTGTTATATGGTGATCTGGATCATTTGAAAGAGATCAATGATACCTGGGGACATGCAGAAGGAAATTTTGCCATCCGGTCATGTGCAAATATTTTGAAAAGCTGTATCCGGGGAAGTGATATGATAGCCAGAATAGGCGGAGATGAATTTTCCTGTCTTGTATTTTCGGAGAAGGAAGGATTCGAAAATATTCTGAAGAATCGTATTGTTGAAGCATGTAAGCAGTTTAATGAGACTTCCGGGAAACCATATTACGTGGAAATTTCTGTAGGAATTAAAACCTTTCAGATGGAATGCTACGAAGACTTGCATCTGGCAACTATCAGCGCAGATCAGGATTTGTATGAAGCGAAGAAAACACGTAAAAAATCCATCAAAAAGAAAAAGAATGAGTTGTAATTTGCGTCAAAACCAGATATGATAAATAACTGGAAACGGACAAGTAAAGTAAAAAAGGAAAGCGTAAATGAAAAACTTGAAACAATGGCTGCACAGGCAGACCAGTACCGTCTGGTTTGCCTGTGTTTTTAATCTGACGGTGCTCGTTCTGATGTTACTGATTCTCAGACCGGGGTATGAGACAAACGATGATATCAGTATCTCTATGATCGCAAATGGGGCATGGGGTGTAAGAGATATGCATGTGATCTGCCAGAATTATCTGTTGGGAAAGCTGTATAATCTTTTTTATACAGCTGGACATGGCATGATTCCCTGGTATGCGGTTCTTCAGTATACCTTTGTATTTTCTGCACTGACTACAGTGACCTGTGTGCTGTTTCGCAGACTGAAAGGGGAGCAGGCATTTCTGGTGAATGGAATTCTGCTACTTTACTTTGGATATGAATGTTATATCCGTATGCAGTATACCAAGACCGCTGGGATTATGCTGGGCGCAGGCGCATTTCTTCTTTTTTATGAAATGGAGAAGGAAAAGATCAGTTGGAAAGCAGTGGTATGGGGAATTCTGCTGGCTGTGACCGGTTCACTCTACCGGTTTGAGGAGACAGCGGTCTGCTGTGTACTGTTGGCGGGGATTGGCCTGTATTTCCTGATGAATCTGAAGCAGTGGGGAGAGCAGAAAAAGAAGCGTCTGTTGACGTTACTTGGAGTGTTTGGACTGACAGGGATACTTATGGTGGGATGCGAACTGATGGATCAGCGGCTCTATGCCTCAGATCCTGACTGGGATGCATTTATGCAGTATAATGAGTATCGAAGCAATCTGACAGATTATAGTATTCCGGCATTTGCAGATTTTGAGGAAGAGTATAAGGAGATGGGGATCAACAAGACTGCATACAAGATCTTCCGCACAGGTCTGAATTTCTATGACCCGGATGTGTATTCCCTGGATACGTTAAAGAAGATGGATGAACTGCGTCCGCGGAACAATCTCAGCAGAGCGCTGGCAGAGAATTTCCTGAAGGAATTCCCGGTAGGATACATCAAGATCCCAGTATTCTTAGGATTTTTAACATTGGCTTTTTTATGGCTTTTCTGGAAAAAGGATCAGAAAAAAGTATGGCTGGTGGCAGGTTATGAGATTTTTGCCATGGGACTGATAGATTTTTATCTGTATTATCAGGGACGTTATCTGGAGAACCGTGTGGAAGTGGGCATGTGGTTTGCAATTTCTCTGGTGGTGATCTGGCTCTATGACCAGAAAAAAATTCAGGTCAGCAGACAACTGGTATGGCTGATGCTGGGCTGTGTGCTGATTGCAAATCAGGGAAGCTGGAAAAGCAGATGGAAAGTGCTCTCAGAACAGGATGCAAGAGACCAGGCGTATCTGAAAGAGTCTTTTGAAGGCGCAGTGAGTGTGGATCCGGATGGTCTGTACCTTGCAAAGCTGGGAACCATTTCCTATAATAGTTTTGGAATTTTTTCAGCTGTTCCAGAGGGAACTTTTGAAAATGTGGTATGGTACGGAGGATGGGAAATGGGAAATCCTCTGTGGAAGAAGAAACTGGCAGAGTACAATATCACGAATCCATATCGTGACCTGATTGACCAGGAACATGTATATATTGTAGACAATAAGATTGATCTGACACTGAAGTATATCAAAGAATATTATCAGGAAAATGTGGAAGCCGAACTGGTAAAAGAGTCTGGTAATGTAAAGGTATACCAGATCAAAAGTATAACAGAACAGGAAGACAGCTAATGAGACTGAAAATGAAAAAATTAGAACAATGGCTGGACAGGCAGACCGGAACCGTCTGGTTTGCCTGTTTTTTCAATGTGGCAGTGCTGGCGGTGATGCTATTGCTTCTCCGGCCGGCATTTGAGACAAATGATGATATCAGCGTGTCCATGGTGGCAAATGGATCATGGGGAACCGGCAATGCACATATTATCTGCCAGAATTATCTGCTTGGGGTATGGTATACAGCCCTGTATCATATCGGGCATGGCAGTATTCCGTGGTATGGAATTTCACAGTATGTATTTTTATGTATGGCAATGTCTGTAGTTACTTATGTACTGTTTCAGAGACTGAAGAAAGAACAGGCATTTTTCATCAATGGGATTTTGCTGATCTATTTTGGATATGAATGCTATATCCGTATTCAGTACAGCAAGACAGCGGGTGTATTGCTGGCAGCAGGGGCATTTCTGCTCTTTTATGAGTTGGAGAAGGAAAAAGCCACCTGGTATGGAATTCTTCTTGGAATTTTCCTTGGAGTGACTGGATCCCTGTATCGTTTTGAAGAAGCAGCAATTTGTTGTCTTCTGATTGCAGGAATCGGACTTTATTTCCTGCTGGATGCCAGAAGGTGGGGCAGACAGAAGAAGAAAAAACTGTTCCTGATGTTTGGAAGCTTTGGTATGATGGGGGCACTGATGCTGGGATGCGAAATCCTGGACCAGCAGATATATGCTTCCAGTCCGGAATGGGCATTTTTTGCAAAATATAATGACTGCAGAAGTGATCTGACAGACTATAGCCTGCCAGATTATGAAACAGACCGTGCGTTATATGATGAACTTGGTATCACAGAGACAGCCTATGGCCTGTTAAAAGAGGGACTGAATTTCTATGATACGGATGTCTTTTCCCTTGATCATATGGAGACACTGGATGCGGCAAGACCAAAAAACAATCTGAGTAAGGCACTGGTGATGAATTTTCTGAAGGAATATCCGATTGGTTATGCAGGAATACCGGTATTTCTGGGATTTTTAACCTTTGTATTTTTATGGATCTGTTGGGGAGAACACAGATGGAAAGTATGCCTGACTGCCGGTTATGAAATCCTTGTCATGGGTCTGATTGATTTCTATCTGTATTATCAGGGGCGTTATCTGAAGAACCGTGTGGAGGTGGCACTGTGGTTTTCCATTTCTCTTGTAGTGATCTGGTTCTGTCATGCCCGGAAGCTTCAGATCACCAGAAAGGCAGTATTACTGGCAGTGGCGTGTATTCTGATTGCTAATCAGAGTACGTGGAAGAACCGGTGGAGTGTGCTGACTGTGCAGAAGGAGATTGATAAGGAATACCTGAGAGGAATCTATCAGGATGCAAAAGATCTTGATCCGGATGGATTGATTCTTGCAAAGATTCCGACGATTACTTATACTATGTATGACGTACTGGACAGTGTACCACAGGGAACCTTTGAGAATATCATCTGGCTGGGCGGCTGGGAGATGCAGAATCCGATCTGGATAGAAAAGCTGGCAGAATACGGCATTACCAATCCATACCGCGATCTAATTAATAACGAACATGTTTATCTGGTGGATGATAACATTAAGCTGACTTTGAAATATATCCGGGAATATTATGCAGAAGATGTGGAAGCAGAGCAGCTTCAGGATAACGGACGCTGGCAGGTATATCAGTTAAAGGCAGATTCACTTAAGTAAATGAAAAGTGGGATCAGTCCGATGCTTCAAAAGGAAAGCAGAGAGTGAATCAGTGTGAAAAGAGGGCAACACAGATGTTTCAGAAATGGAAAAAAAGGCATGCACACTGGGATAAAATGGTGCAAATCAAGGGAGCAGATATATTAAAATCTTCCAATATGCAGAAGGAAAAGAAGTTCATGCAGCATGGGAAGGTTTCGGTATATTCCCATTCTGTGAGAGTGGCGGTACTCAGTCTGTTCCTTGCAGAGTTGTTCCGGATCAAGGTCAACCGGGATGCCATGATGCGGGGAGCACTGCTTCATGATTATTTCCTCTATGACTGGCATGAAAAGGATGACAGCCATAAATGGCATGGTTTTTCCCACGCGAAGACAGCACTGAAAAATGCTGAGAAAGATTTTGAATTAGGCGAGATAGAGCAGGATGTGATTCAGAAGCATATGTTTCCACTGAATCTGCAGCCACCGAAATATAAAGAAAGCGCACTGGTCTGCATTGCTGACAAACTCAGTGCGCTGGAAGAGACGATTCGAAGAAGATAGGAGCATACAGATGAGCAATACAATTGTGACTTTGAAAAAAGGAGAAGGACGAACTATCAAGTCAGGTGGTTTGTGGATTTATGATAATGAGATTGCTACGATTACAGGAACTTTTAAAAATGGAGATATCGTGATCGTGCATGATTTTGACGGTTATCCGATGGGACGGGGATTCATTAATCAGAATTCCAAGATCCGTATCCGGATGATGACACGGAAAGCAGATCAGGAAGTGAATGAGGAATTCCTGCGCATGAGAGTGAAGAATGCATGGGAATACCGTAAGAATACTGTGGATACTTCAAGCTGTCGTGTGATCTTTGGAGAAGCAGATTTCCTGCCGGGACTGGTCGTAGATAAATATGAAAATGTACTGGTGGTACAGTGTCTGGCACTTGGTATGGAGCAGATGAAAGAGAATATTGTTCGTCTGTTAAAAGAAGTGATGGCAGAAGATGGAATACAGATCATCGGAGTCTATGAGCGCAGTGATGCCAAAGAACGTAAAAAAGAAGGCATGCAGCAGGTAAAAGCCTTTATAGGACCGGAATTCGATACCAATGTGGAGATCACAGAAAATGGTGTGAAATATCTGGTGGATGTGAAAGATGGACAGAAGACCGGTTTCTTCCTGGATCAGAAGTACAACCGACTGGCTATCCAGCGGATCTGCAAGGATAAACGTGTTCTGGACTGCTTCACCCATATGGGAACCTTTGCTTTAAATGCCGGAATCGCCGGTGCAAAGGAAGTTACCGGACTGGATATCTCCGAGTATGCAGTACAGCAGGCAACGGAAAATGCAGTGCGTAACGGACTGCAGGATACTGTGAAATTCCATGCGGCAGATGTCTTTGATGAACTGCCGAAACTGGAAGCGGCAGGGGAGAAGTATGATGTCGTCATCCTGGATCCACCTGCATTTACCAAAGCGAAAAACACTATTAAAAATGCCATGAAAGGGTATCGGGAGATCAACATCCGCGGCATGAAATTGGTGAAAGACGGAGGTTATCTGGCGACCTGCTCCTGCTCTCATTATATGGACTATGAGAACTTCACCAAAGTGATTCATCAGGCAGCAGTCAGTGCTCACAAACGTTTGCGCCAGGTAGAATTCCGCACCCAGGCAGCAGACCATCCGATTCTGTGGTCCGCAGATGAATCCTATTATCTTAAATTCTACATCTTCCAGGTTGTGGATGAGAAGTAAAAAACAGGCTATTTCCTATTGGTGTAGGAGATAGCCATTTTCTTATTTCTTAAAGTGATTATCAATCAGATCCCTTTCTTATACAGGAAAAAGGAATATCCATATGGTATGGTGAGCAGTGCCATAATGATTATAAATAAAATGACATCGGAATCTACAAAGGCATTGATGATCATGGCCAGTCCTGCAAGGACGAATATCCGGGAAGTGACTCGGTGGGTCCTGTTCCAGTTTTCCTCACTGAACAGTGTCCATGGGATGCGGATGCCGGCACTGTAGTTTTGTTTTACCTTTGTAAGATAATTTCCAATGACCATGAACATGACTCCGATGATCAGATAAATAAGCATAGAGATATTTACATTGATGCCAAGAGCAATGGCATAGCTGGAGCATATGACCACCGGGGAAAGAACTGCCATGAACCAGATCAATGACCGGATCAGCTTTGAACTGATATTTTTGCGTCTGGGATCAGCGCTGGTGATCAGAAAACAGAACCACATCATTGCAAACAGGAAGAGTGGAAGACCAAAGACAGCAGTGGGTTTATTACTCCATCCATTCGGTACGTTTCCGGTGGAAAAATGGGTTGGAATCTGAGCCGGAAGCTTATTCCACAGAAACAGCCCTATCATCATCGGACTTAGAGAAAGCAGACTGCCAAACAGCAGTGACCATTTATATTTTTTTATCATATTCAACATGATATCATTCTCCCTTCAGATCTTTCAGCCAAAGAAGAAGTTCTTCTACAACTGAAGTATTTAATTCATAATAAACATAATTCTTAACTTTTGTCTCCCATATGAGATCTGCTTTTTTCAAGATTTTCAGGTGGTAGGAGACAGTAGCACCAGTCATATCAAAATGGTTGCCAATTTCTCCGGCGGAGAGCCTGCCGGATTTCAGAAGCTGCAAGATTTCCCTGCGCACAGGATCTGACAGCGCTTTAAAGGTATCTGCAAAAGCCATAACATTCCTTCTTTCAAAACTATTTAGAAATATTTCTAAATACAATATATACAGAATTATACGAAAAGTCAACAAGTATTTAGAAAAATATCTAAATAGTAGACCGGTTGAAATTACGACACCGGAAAAGAAAAACCAGATATTCCAAAATAGAATATTACAAGCAAAAATGGAATGGTGATATATCCCCCAAGGGGGCTTATACAAAGCAGCTTTGTCTGGTATGATGAGGCATGCGTAACAACAAAAATGCGGGGGAACAAGAGATGAAAAAAAGAATGCTTAAAATTGCCGGATTATTTATGGCTTTATCATTGGTTAGTGCAGGAGCTGCAATGACCGTATCTGCGGAAGGTGAAACACTGGTTTACGGTAGTGGTGATTATACCAGAATCAATCCTGCAATGGATGAACATGGAGAGATCAACATCCTGATCTTTAACGGATTGACAGGACATGACGGAGATAACCAGGTAGTTCCGGCACTGGCTGAGAGCTGGGAATTTGATGAAGAAACAAATACTTACACTTTCCACATGGTGGAAGATGCAAAGTGGCAGGATGGAGAACCTGTGACAGCAGAAGACGTGAAGTTCACCATCGAAGCAATTATGGATCCGGAAAACGGTTCTGAAAATGCACCAAACTATGAAGATATTCAGGAAATTACAGTAATTGATGATCATACCATTTCATTCAAGCTGGATGCTCCCAATGTGGCATTCCTGGACTACATGACAATGGCAGTCCTTCCAAAGCATCTGCTGGAAGGTGAAGATATGCAGACTTCTGATTTCTTCCGTAATCCAATCGGAACAGGTCCATACAAACTGGAATCCTGGGAAGAAGGTCAGGCAATTACCCTGACCAAAAATGAAGATTACTTCAAGGGTGAACCAAACATTGATACCATTGTATTTAAAATAGTTCCAGATGATAATGCGAAAGCATTACAGCTGAAATCCCAGGAACTGGATCTGGCACTGCTGACTCCAAAGGATGCCGCTACATTTGTGGATGATGATGCATATACCTGCTATGATATGAAGACAGCTGATTATCGTGGAATCATGTTCAACTTTGGAAATGAATACTGGCAGAAAAACAGAGATCTGATCCCGGCAGTATGTTATGGACTGGATCGTCAGGCTATCATCGATGCAGTGCTGTTAGGACAGGGAATGGAAGCTTATGGACCGCTTCAGAGAAATATTTATAACAATGAAGATGTAGAACATTATGACTACAATCCGGAAAAGGCAAAAGAAGTACTGGAAGCTGCCGGATGTGAAATGGGAGATGACGGTTTCTATTACCGTGATGGAGAAAAGGTCGGTTTTGTCATCAGTGTGAGTTCAGGAGATCAGGTGCGTATCGATATGGCACAGATCGCAGCACAGGAACTGAAAGAAATCGGCATGGATGTAACAGTTGAGATTCCGGCACAGACAGACTGGGCAGGACAGATGGCATTCCTGATTGGATGGGGAAGTCCATTTGATGCGGATGATCATACCTACAAAGTATTTGGTACAGATAAGGGAGCAAACTACTCCAGCTATTCCAATGAAAAGGTAGATGAATATCTGACAGAGGCCAGAGAGTCCAGTGATCCGGAAGTCAGAGCAGAAGCTTATGACAAGTTCCAGGTAGAACTGGCAAATGATCCGGCGTATGCATTTATCTGCTATATTGATGCAAACTATGTGGCAGACAGCGATATTCACGGAATTGATTCGGATACCATTATGGGACATCACGGAGTTGGTATTTTCTGGAATGTAGCAGATTGGACAATAGAAGAATAAAAAGTCAGAAAGTGTGATGGGGGCACAGTTTGTGCCCCTTTTTCGCACGATCAGAAAAAGGACAAAAATGGAACAATTATTAGAAGTAAAAAATCTTTCCGTCAGTATTGACGGTCCTGCCGGAGAAGTGCAGGCAGTGCGAGATGTTTCTTTTTCTCTGAAAAAAGGGGAAGTATTGGCCATCGTAGGAGAGTCCGGATGTGGAAAAAGTATGCTTTGTAAAAGTGTAATGAAACTCCTTCCACCAAGTGCCAGAATTACAAACGGAAGCATAAGCGTTTGCGGACAGGATATTACCGGGTATCGGGAAAAAGAAATGCAGAATTTAAGAGGGAAAATTTTTTCCATGATCTTTCAGGATCCCATGACGGCGTTGAACCCAACGATAAAAATCGGAAAGCAGATTGCGGAGGCAGTCATCATCCACAATAAAAAAAGCTCCAAAGAAGAGGTATATCAGAAAGTTCTGGAACTGATGGAACTGGTAGGAATCACTCATCCAAAAGAGAGATATCATCAGTATCCGTGGCAGTTTTCCGGTGGAATGCGTCAAAGATGTGTCATGGCCATTGCGCTGGCGGCAGATCCAGATATTTTATTTGCCGATGAGCCAACCACAGCCCTGGATGTAACGATTCAGGCTCAGATTCTGGATCTTCTGCGGGAAGTACAAATGAAACTCGGGACAGCGACGATACTGGTATCCCATGATCTTGGCGTAGTAGCCAGAGTGGCAGATCGGGTGGCTGTGATGTATGCAGGAAAAATCGTAGAGATCGGTACAGCGGAAGAAGTCTATTATGATCCAAGACATCCTTATACATGGGGGTTGATGAAGTCGCTTCCGGCCTTCGCAAGGGGAAAAGAAAGCTTATATACAATACCAGGAATGCCACCGACACTGATTAATCCACCAAAAGGTGATGCATATGCCTGCCGAAATGAATATGCCTTGAATATTGATTATGAGGAAATGCCTCCGATGTTTCAGATCACAGATACTCATTATGTAGCTACCTGGCTGTTGGATCCGAGAGCACCGAAGATAGAATCTCCGATAGGAGGACGAAAGCATTGAAAAACGAAGTACTTATAGATGTAAAACACCTCACCCATCTGTTTCAGCTGACAAAAAAAATGAAAGTCCGCGCAGTGGATGATATCTCTTTTCAGATTCGTAAGGGAGAAATTTTTGGACTGGTGGGAGAATCCGGTTCCGGAAAATCTACGGTAGCCAGATGTCTTATGAATATTTATCAGCCTACAAAGGGGGAGATCTGGTATCATGATGTCAATGTCTGTGATAAAAAAGAGGCACGAAAAAATAAAAAGATGCTGCAGACCAGACGGCAGATGATTTTTCAAGATTCTGCCTCCAGTCTGAATCAGAAGATGAAAGTAGCAGATATCATAGCAGAACCTATGAAAATTCAGCACGTTACACCGAAAAGAGGAAGTTTTCGAAAGGAAGCTGCTTTTCAGATGGAATATGTGGGATTAGATGAAAGTTTTCTGGATCGGTATCCTTCCGAATTATCGGGAGGGCAGCGTCAGCGTGTGGCCATTGCCAGATCTTTAAGTATGGAACCGGAATTTCTGGTGGCAGATGAACCGATTGCTTCCTTAGATGTGTCCATACAGGCACAGATTGTAAATCTGTTTCGTCATTTGCAGCAGGAACATGGATTTACTTTTTTGTTTATTGCCCATGATCTTGCAATGGTAGAATACCTGTGTGATCGGGTAGGGGTAATGTATCACGGTAAACTGGTAGAACTGGCAGATGCAGAAGAATTGTTTGCCAATCCGGTACATCCTTATACGCAGACGTTATTATCAGCAATACCTGTTCCGGATCCGATCCGGGAAAGAAAAAGAGTTTTGCGGACATACGATGGAGAAGGACTGGAAAACAGTGAATGGACAGAAATCACTCCTGGACATTTTGCACTGCTCCCACATAGCGAGTCCGGGAAAGGAGTGCAGTCATGAAACAGAAGAAGATGGCATATTATGGGAAAAAAATACTGATTTTTATCTTTTCCGTACTGATATTGTCGATTACTGTATTTTACGTAGCCCGCCTGGCTCCGGGAGATCCATTGGTTTCTTATTATGGAGAACGATCAGAGAAAATGAGTCCGGAAGAACGGGAATGGGCCATGGAAAAACTGGGACTAAATGACCCGATATCTGTGCAATACATAAAATGGGCGAAAAATGCCCTGCATGGAGATTTTGGGATTTCTTTTAAATATAAGCAGGATGTGACAGAAGTTATCGGAGGAAGAATCGGTAATACGCTGATTCTTGGAGGAATCGGATTTCTGTGCATATTTGGAGGATCCTTACTGTTGGGAATTCTTTGTGCCTGGCAGGAAGATAAGCTGACAGACCGGATTTTGTGTAAACTTGGCACTATATCCAGTTGTATTCCGGAATTCTGGATCGCACTGGTATTAATTCTGATCTTTTCTGTAAATTTAAGAATTTTGCCGAGTAGTGGTGCGTACAGCACAGGAAAAGCAGGGGATATCGGTGACAGAGTTATCCACCTGGTGATGCCTCTGGCAATCGTAATTCTGGAACATCTATGGTATTACGCATATATGATTCGAAATAAGATTCTGGAAGAGGTAAGAGCAGATTATGTGCTGCTGGCAAAAGCAAAAGGATTAAATAAGCAAAAAATTATGTTTCATCATTGTATACGAAATGTAATGCCGGCATATCTCAGTATTATGGCGATTGCGGTGTCTCATATACTGGGGGGAACTTATGTGGTAGAGAGTGTATTTTCCTATCCGGGAATTGGAGCACTGTCTTATGAAAGTGCCAGATATCATGATTACAATTTACTGATGCTGCTGTGTATGATGTCAGGAATTCTGGTAATTTTCTGTAATATTATCAGTCAGACCATTAATGAACAGATCGATCCACGAATGAGGGCGGAAGAGATTACAGAGCAGTCGGAGGTGGTAGAACAATGACAGAGAAAGCGTTTGAACTGGCTGGTATCCGGAAAATGGAAGTGACAGTTCCGGAGAAAAAGAAAAAGTGGCATCAGGGAAAACCAATTGTTTCAATTGCTATACTGCTTCTTATTATACTGGGCTGCATATTTGCAGAATACATTATGACAAAAGATCCTGCCTATATGGATTTGCTGAATTATAACAAAGCGCCGGACAGAGAGTTTTTGTTTGGAACAGATACGATGGGGAGAGATATATTCTCCATGATCTGGTACGGAGGACGAATCTCGTTAATGATAGGAGGACTTGCGACGGTAATTTCCACACTGCTGGCAGTCATTATCGGAGCGTTTAGTGGAATGGCACCAGCCTGGCTGGATGAAGCAATTATGCGTTTTACAGAAATATTCTTAAGTATACCATCACTGCTATTGATTATCTTATTACAGGCAATTATGGGAAATGCTACGGTGCTTAGTTTGTCCCTCGTGATTGGAGTGACCAGCTGGACTAGTATTGCGAAAGTGGTACGTACCGAAGTGCGTCAGATTCGAAACAGTGAGTTTGTGATTGCATCCAGATGTATGGGTGGCAGCTTCTTTCATATATTATGGAAGCATCTGACGCCAAATTTTTTCTCTGCGATTATGTTCATGGTTATCATGAATGTGAGAACAGCCATGATGTCAGAAGCAACCTTAAGCTTTATGGGAATTGGACTGCCAGTAGAGATTATTACCTGGGGAAGTATGCTGTCCCTGGCTGAAAAGGCCCTGATGACAGGCTCCTGGTGGATTATACTGATACCGGGGGTATTCCTGGTGGTAACAGTACTTTGTCTGACGAACATAGGAAATGCCTGCAGACAGCAGGCAAATCGAAAAGAAAGTAACTTGTAATAACCGTACTTAAGACTCTGTTTCGTAAGGAACGACGACTGTATGAGGATAAGCAAAATCCAAAGCAGGATCCTCATGAAAACGATGAATCAATTCTTTGCGGATATCACTGCAGGCAGTGAAGTTTTCTTCTATCGTGGAAGTGACGACACTGGCCCGCAGCGTGATGCCGCTGGCTCCAAGCTGACTGACTAATACTTTAGTCGGTTCAGACTGGGGCTTTTTTGCGGCCTTTACAAGAGGATGTGCGTCAATAATCTGAGAGAAAACCTTACAGGCATGATCCAGATCGGATTCGTAAGTGATCTCAATATCCAGGAAATTGGAATTTACAGAATTCTCATCAAAATAACTGTTGTCAATCACACAAAGATCCATCTTGGCATTTGGAACAATGACACTGCTGTTGTTATAAACATTCCGAATGATGGTATTGCGCAGATTAATGGACTGAATATATCCGGTGATCTGTACTCCGTCAATAGTTACATTCACCCGATCTCCAATATCAAAGGGCTTAAAAAAAGTAAGGATAAAGCCATGAACGATATTAGACAGACCTTCCTGAAAAACAAAACCCAGAACGACAACCAGGAGAGAAGAAGACATCAAGATGGAATTATAAAAACTTGCCATGGCATCTGATAAACTTCCGATCTGGATCAGAAAGAAAATAATAATCAGAGCTTGAAGAACTCCCTTCAGGAAATTGGTATGAAGATTATTTTTCTTTTTAAAATAGTCAAAGCAAAAGTTCATAATACGGATCGTTAAAAGCATCAGAATCACCAGAAGCAGTGCTTTGAACAGATTGGAAGACCACAGAGTCTTGAAAATTTGTGGAAATTGTTTAAAAAAATGAGACAATAGAAAGCTCCTTTCCAAACTGAAATTATGTAGCTGATTTTATTTTCCTATTCTATATCGAATACGTAAGATTATGCAAGAGGAAATGAAGCATTTATTTATTTAGATATTCCATATGAGGAATAAAACATGAAAAAAAGGAATACCACCAATATCCCCCTGGGTGGGTTGGAGAAAAAAGTGAATTTTGTTAATATTACAACAGAAAATAATCAGAAAGTGCGAAACCAGATGAATCATTATGTTTTAAAAAGAATGTTACAGTTGATTCCGATTTTATTTGCCATTACATTTCTTTCGTATGGAATGATGCGAATTGCAGGAAGCGACGTAGTTACACAGAAAATGGAAAATACAGGGACAGTCGTTTCGGAAGATGTGATGGATGCTGCAAGAGAGCAGCTGGGGCTGGATAAGCCGTTTCTGACACAGTATTTTGTATGGCTTGGTAAGCTGCTAAGAGGAGATATGGGAAACAGTTATGTTTCCGGGAAGCCGGTGTTTATCACATTTATATCGAAGCTTCCGGCAACCTTACTGCTGACAATTGTGTCGATTGTGCTGACGCTTATAATATCGATTCCACTTGGTGTGCTGGCAGCAGTAAAGCAAAATACGATCATCGACTATTTGATACGATTTTGCAGTTTTATTGGAAACAGCCTTCCGAATTTTTTTGTATCTTTGATTCTTATGTATTTTCTGGCAATTAAAATGAAATGGTTTCCGGTCATCGCCAAAGATGTCAGTTTGCAAAGTGTGGCAATGCCGGCCATTACGCTTGCGATTGCTATGTCGGCAAAGTACCTTCGCCAGGTCAGAGCAACGGTATTGGATGAACTGAATAAAGATTACGTGGCAGGAGCAAAAGCAAGGGGCGTGAAGTTTTCGGTAACTTTATGGAAAAGTATTATGAAAGCATCATTGGTTACGATTATTACACTGTTGATGCTCTCTGTAGGAAGTCTTCTTGGAGGAACTGCGATTGTAGAATCCATATTTATGTGGGATGGTGTAGGAAAGATGGCAGTAGATGCAATCTCAATGCGAGATTATCCAATTATTCAGGCATATGTGATGTGGATGGCTATTATCTATGTTGTTGTAAATCTGATTACAGATGTATCTTATCGTTTCCTGGATCCAAGAATTCGATTGGGAAGAGAGGAAGCATAATGGAAAATGAAAAAAATAAAGTAACCGTTCGTGTTCAAAAAATTAAGAAAAATTACATAAAACAGAAACTGATATTTTTCCTGATACTTGCAGCAGCGTTGATACTTGCTGCTGTTTTTTCAGACAAACTTTGTCCCTATGATCCATATGCCCAGAATTTGTCCAGCGCCATGCAGGCACCCAGTGTACTGCATCCGTGTGGAACGGATACTTATGGAAGAGATATGCTTTCAAGAGTAATCAGTGGTGCAAGAGCCAGTATATTTTCCACATTTATTCTGGTTGCAGTCATTTCCGTTTTTGGTACAGCCGTGGGAGTATTTTGCAGTTACTATGGTGGAATTCTGGATTCTCTGATGATGAGGGTATCGGATATTTGCCTTGCATTTCCCGGACTGGTATTTGCGATGGCGATTGCAGCTGTGCTGGGTGGAGGTATCCAGAATGCAGTCATTGCCCTGGCAGTCATAAGCTGGCCGAAATATTCACGGATAGCAAGAGGACAGACTCTGGCACTGAAAAATGCACCATATATCCATGCAGCAATTCTGGCAGGTGATACATCCGGGCAAATTATCTGGCGTCATGTGCTGCCTAATATATTGGGACCGGTGTTGGTGACAGCTATGCTTGATATAGGAACCATGATGATGGAACTGGCAGGCCTGTCTTTTCTTGGGCTTGGAGCACAAATTCCAATGGCAGAATGGGGAAGCATGATGAGTACCGGAAGGAGTATGCTTCAGACTTACCCATGGGTGGTACTTTCACCTGGAATTGCTATTTTTATATCGGTAGTTATTTTTAATCTTCTTGGTGATACGGTGAGAGATTATCTGGATCCGAAAAACAGCCGCAGCGCCGGAAGATGATATCTATAAATTATTATGCGAGGAGAAAAACACATGAGAACAAAGAGAAGAATTGCGATGGCACTGATGTTGGGACTGACAGTGAGTTTGTCAGTGATCTCCGCATCAGCAGATGAAAAAAAGACATTTGTATTCGGAGACACTACATTTAATGCAGAAAATGAAGAGGCAGATGTGAACCCGCAGAATACCTATGCAGGCTGGGCTTGTATTCGTTATGGAATCGGTGAAACGTTGTTTAAGTATTCTGATGATATGGAAATTGAACCATGGATTGCGAAAGAATTTGAAAATGTAGATGAACTGACCTGGAAGATTACGCTAAATGATGGAGTGGTATTTTCAAATGGCCGCGCATGTGATGGTGAGGCAGTAAAGGAAAGTCTGGAATCTCTGGTGGCAAATCATGAACGTGCAGCAGGAGATTTATGTATTGATTCTATTGAAGCAGATGGTAATACGGTTACAATAAAGACAACAGAACCAAAACCAGCGTTGATAAATTATCTGTGTGATCCGTATGGATGTATTATTGATGCAGAAGCAGGAATCACAGAAGATGGTATTGTAATCGGAACCGGACCATATGTGGCAACAGATCTGGTAACAGACGATCATCTGGATCTGGTGAAAAATGAGAATTATTGGGCTGGCGATGTAAATATTGATGAAATTACAGTACGTACTATTTCAGATGGAGATACTTTGGCTTTTGCACTGCAGGCAGGCGAGATAAATGCTGCATATGGAATGGCATATGCAAGTTATCCTCTTTTTGAAAATGATGATTTTACCTTTACCAGTACGCCAACCAGCAGGGCTTTTTATGCATGGATGAATTTTGAGAGTCCGATTACTTCCGACCCGGCAGTTCGACAGGCCATTGCCATGGGAATTGATAAAGACAGTTTTGTATCAGTATTATTGAATGGTTACGGTTATCCTGCAGTGGGTGCATTCCCGGATACATTTTCATTTGGCGGACAGAATCTGACTACTGAAAGTTATGATCCGGAAGGTGCCAAACAAGTGTTGGAAGAAGCGGGCTGGGTAGATTCAGATGGTGATGGAATTCGTGAAAAAGACGGACAGGATCTGGTAATACGCTGGCTGACTTATCCAAGCCGTCAGGAACTTCCGTTATTAGCAGAATCTGCACAGGCAACATTAAAAGAAATTGGTATGGATGTTCAGGTAAACTGCACATCTGATAATAATACGATCCGAAAAGATACGACTTTATGGGATGTGTATGCAAGTGCCATGGTGACAGCGCCTACCGGTGATCCGCAGTATTTCTTTACCTCCTGTGCACTGGATTCTTCTGTATCCAATAATGGTCATTATCACAGTGATAAACTGGAAGAACTGGCAGCACAGATAGAGAAAGAATTTGATACAGAAAAAAGAAGTGAACTTGGTATCCAGATGCAGCAGACAGTATTAGATGATCATGCCTATGTATTCTGTTCTCATTTGAAAATGAGTATGATTATGCAGTCAAATGTGACAGGACTTGTGGCTCATCCATGTGACTATTATGAACTGACAGCAGATCTTGATATCAATTAGTCAGGAGTCTGTAAAACATGAGTGAGAAAATACTGGAATATGATTCGGTGGAAGTCTCCTTTGGTGGAAAACCGGTAGTAACAAACGTAAGCTTTTCTCTGGAAGCAGGGGAAATACTGGGACTGGTAGGCGAATCCGGAAGTGGCAAAAGTACATTGATTAAAGCTGCCATGGGACTATTGGGAACAAATGGAATGGTGACCAGGGGTGACATATTCTATAAAGGACAGAATATACTGGATATTTCTGAAAGAGAAAAAAGAAAAATCCGGGGAGCACAGATTGGGATGATTTTTCAGGATGCGGGAGCATCCTTGTGTCCAATTCGAACTATTGGGGAACAGATTTATGAAAGTATGCGTGCCCATAAAAAAGTGACCAGAAAAGAAGCAAAAGATTATGCCATGAAGCTGTTTGAGAAATTAAACTTTAAAGACAGCAAACGGGTATGGGACAGTTATCCTTTTGAATTGTCTGGTGGAATGAATCAGAGAGCTGGGATAGCCATTGCTATGTTGATGAATCCACCGATCTTATTTGCTGATGAACCTACCAGTGCACTGGATGTTACGGTGCAGAAACAAGTTGTAACAGAAATGATCCATCTGAGAGAACTATTTGGAACAGCAATTGTCATTGTGACACATGATATTGGAGTAGTGCGTGCAATGGCAGATACGATTTTGGTGTTGAAAGATGGCAAAACTGTAGAATACGGGACTGCAAAGGAAGTTCTGAATCATCCTCAGAATGCGTATACGCAGGAGTTATTATCAGCGGTTCCGGTATTGCAGAGGAAAGAAAAAGAATGAGTATAATTTTAGAAGCAGAGCATTTGACAAAAGTGTTTACAACAAAAGGAAAAGAAGTAGTGAAGGCGGTAGATGATGTCAGTTTTCAGTTGAAAGCCGGTGAGATTCTCGGTATTGTAGGTGAATCAGGATGCGGAAAAAGCACACTCGCAAAACTGATAGCAAGACTGACGGATCTGACATCAGGTACGTTGATATTTGACGGGAAAGATATTACGAACTTAACAGGAAGAGAACGGAAGGATTTCTATGGCAAAATTCAGATGGTATTCCAGAATCCTCTGACATCTTTTGATCCGAGAAGAACATTAGGAGATGGAATTGGTGAGAGTCTGCGAAATCGTGGTATGAAAAAAGAAGAAAGGAACCGCAGGATAACAGAAGTTCTGGAACAGGCAGGATTATCTGCTGAATTTGCAGACAGGTATCCCCATGAAGTCAGTGGCGGACAATGTCAGAGAGCTGCGATAGCCCGGGCATTAGTGGTAGAACCGGCGATTCTGATCTGTGATGAAGCTACCAGTGCATTGGATGTAACGATTCAGAAACAAATTATGGATTTGCTGCTGGAGCTGAAAGAAAAACAGGGATTATCTTTCATTTTTATCTGTCATAATCTTGCCTTGGTACAAATGTTCTGCGACCGTGTATTGGTATTATGCGATGGAAAAGTGGCAGAGAGTGGAACAACGGATGAAATCATCAACCATCCAAAAGAAGAATATACAAAAAAACTGATAGAATCTGCCTGCGAATCTTAAATCAGGGTGAAGCTACATGTTGACGTTTATAAACTGTTATCATATAATTAAGGTAACTTTTAGGAAAAACATGACGGGAGGATTAGTTCATGAAAAAAGCAAGAAGTCTTGTAATTACCCTGTTACTGATGGTTGCCTTTGTGATGGCAGTTCCGGTTACCAGCTCTGCAGCCAGAATTTATGTAACAACAACAACAGTGAATTTAAGAAGAGGCGCCAGTACGAATACTGCAAGAGTATTAGAACTTCCAAAGGAAGCAGTTGTAAAGTACCTTGGCAAGTCAGGAAGCAATTGGTATAGGGTAGAATACCAGAATAACAATCAGCAGAAGTTCAGGGGTTATATTTACAAGAAATACCTGCAGTATGCAAAAACTTATATTACATCTGCAAGCCTGAATATCCGCAGAGGAACCAGTACCAATACACCGATTGTAAAGACAATTCCAAAGGGTGGAAAGGCAATCATCGTAAATACCTACACAGGAGAATGGTACAAGACCGTATACTTTGCCCCGAACGGTAAAGTATACCGTGGATACACACATCAGCGTTATCTGAGAAGAGAGGGAGCTAAGAAGGGGGCTTATAGGACAACCGATTCTGTATACATGCACCGCAGTCCAAGCATGTCTTCCTCTTCCGTGATCGTTGTGCCAAAGGGAAAGACCGTAAATGTAACCAATCTTTCCAACGGAAAATGGTATTACTGCTCCTACAAGGCGTCCAATGGAAGAACCTACAAGGGATATGTTTCCAACGTATGCCTGAAGAAAAAATAAAGAGTGGCAGATTCACCGCCGGTACATATTGTACTGGCGGTTTTTGAATATTTTAACACTTTATATTGCTAAAGTGATGGAAGTCTGTTATACTATACGAAGATTTTACGTTGCCGGACACGAAGTGAACAGCAGCGATTTTAAACATAAAGCAGGAGAGATTGTATTATGAACCAGTTGGAAGTATTCAGAGAAAGCCTTGGTCAGTGTGATGAGATTCTTCTTGATGCACTGCTTATGAGAAACCGTATTGTGGAAGATATCATGGCATATAAAGAGGAACATGACCTTCCGATCCTTCAGCCGGAGCAGGAAGCAAAGCAAAAGAAGTGGCTGGAAGGCAGAATGGAAGGACGCCGTCACAAGAATGAAGTGGCAGCAGTATTTGATGAGATTACCAGAAACAGTAAGCGCATTCAGGCGCGTAAGCTGTTTGACTATAATATTGTACTGATCGGATTTATGGGAGCAGGCAAGTCTACCATTTCAGAGTTTCTGAAGACCGTATTTGCCATGGAAGTCATTGAAATGGATCAGATCATTGCAGAACGTCAGGGCATGTCTATTTCTGACATTTTTGAAACCTATGGAGAAGAATATTTCCGTGATCTGGAGACAAATCTTCTGATTGAGATGCAGTCTAAGAAAAACATGGTAATCTCCTGCGGCGGTGGTGTACCAATGCGTGAACGTAATGTGGTTGAGATGAAGAAGAATGGACGTGTCGTGCTACTGACCGCAAAACCAGAGACCATTCTGAACCGTGTAAAGGACAATCACGACAGGCCTCTTCTGGAAGGAAACAAGACAGTTCCTTTTATTGCAGATCTGATGGAAAAGCGTCGTGAGAAGTATCAGGCAGCTGCGGATATCGTCATTGAGACAGACGGCAAGAGCGAACTGGAAATCTGCGAAGAACTGGTGAAGAAGCTTCGGGCACTGGACTCTGAGAATTAGGAAAAAAGAAAACAAAAATAAAGGGGCAGTGATTTCGTGTGATCATGAAATCACTGCCCTTTTGACTAGTACATCATACTGCCTGGTTAATTCAGATAAGCATCGTAGATGGATTCATCAATACTGGACCGGATGGTTTCATATACTGGCTGGGATATGTCACGAATCTGATCGTGGAGTTCTTCAGACAGTGTAACCACCTGGGTACCGCTATCCTCGATGGTAGCAATACGGTCTGCAATACGGGCATCGGACTGATCACGGGCATATTCCGTAGCTTTCTGGGCCGCCTCTGCCATAATTGCCTGTTCTTCTTCCGGCAGATCCCAGAAGAAGTCATCATTAACAATCAGAGAAATCAGGTGAGGAAGATGGTTGGTCTCTACCACATAATCCTGCTGTTCAAACAGGTTGTTGGAGACAATGACTTCATATGGATTCTCCTGTGCATCGATGGTATGCTGCTGCAGACCGATATATACCTCACTGAAGCTCATAGGGGTAGGATTGGCCCCCAGAGCCTTCCAGAAGGCCATATGGTAAGGATTCTCCATAGTACGGATCTTCTGACCCTTAAAATCAGCCAGGGACTGTATAGGTTTATTCGTACTCATCACACGGAATCCCTGGTCAGCCATACCGAGGAGATGATAGCCGCCTTCGGTATAGACATCACTGATCAGACTCATGAAATTCGGATCGTCGATCTTGGCACGGCATTGATCCAGTGTGTCAAATACACATGGCAGGTCGAAGACAGCCAGATCATTCATAAAGGTAACCTGTGGTGCAGTGTTCTGCACGACAAAAGGAATATCGCCGTCGGCGCAGGTCTCCAGCAGATCACGGTCACCGCCCAGAGTGGAGTTGGCATAGACCTGAATCTTCATCTTGCCATCACTGAGTGCAGCCACTTCTTCAGCAAATTTTTCTGCAAAGATCTGTGTAACAGTGTCTTCCGGGCTGGCCGTTGCCAGCGGCCAGGAATAACGCTGCACATCACTGTCCTTAGAACTGCAGCCAGTCAGAACCAGACCAAGCGTGCATACAGATGCAAACAGAGGAAGAATTTTTTTCAAAAATCGTGTATTTATCATCGTTCGTTCCTCCTTATAATAATCCCAGAGACAGAGCCGGAATAAAAGTTATCAGTAACAGAGCAATCAGGAACAGTCCAATCATTGCCATGGATTTTTTTGCAATGTCCATAACCGAAACTCCGGTCAGGGAGCTGGCAACAAACAGGTTTACGCCGATTGGCGGTGTGACAAAGCCAATGGCCAGGTTCACGACCATGATGACACCGAACTGAACCGGATTCATACCGATGGCTTCGATAATCGGAAGCAGGATCGGTGTAAGAATCAGGATCGCAGGTGTGGTATCCATGACCATTCCCACGATCAGCAGGAACAGGTTAATGACCAGAAGGATTGCCACCTGGCTGTGGAAGTTCTCCAGAATAAAGGTGCTGATTGCCTGTGGAACCTGCATCAGAGTCAGAACTCTGGAAAAGGCAGTGGATGCAGCCAGAATAAACAGGATCGGAGAAAAAGTCTTAATGGCTTCCACAAGAATATCCCAGAGCTGTCCGATACGGATGCTTTTGTATACGAACAGACTGATAATCAATGCGTAGAATACAGAGATAACAGCAGCTTCAGTCGGAGAGGCAATACCCATGTAGATACAGCCAAGAATAATAACAGGACTTAAGATCGCCCAGAAGCTTTCTTTCAGGACTTTCAGAAGACCTTTGTCGTGAAGCTTCTTTACTTCAGTATGAATCTTTTCCTTATCTTCTCCATAGCGTTTGCAGTGGTAAATGGCATAGAGCATCAGAAGAAGCCCGATCATCAGTCCCGGAATAACACCTGCGAGGAACAGGTCACTGACTGATGCACCGGAAGCCATACCATACATAATAAACGGAATACTTGGCGGGATGATAACACCCAGGCCACCGGCAACGGTTACGATGGCAGTGGAAAAGGTAAGGCCATATCCCAGGGAAGTCAGTACCGGGATGGTCATGCTTCCTACAGCGGCAACCGTAGCAGGAGCAGATCCTGAGATCGCACCGTAGAAAAGACAGGTTACTACCACGGCACATGGCATACCAGCTGTAAAATTACCGAGGAAATAGGCGAATACATCAAATAGTTTTCTGGAGATACCGCCCTTTGCCATAATAATACCGGAGAGGACAAACATCGGAACGGCCAGCAGCGGGAAAGAATCCAGTCCGCCGAACATGGCACGGATCAGGTATTTGGCACCTACAGTAAACGAAGGATCAAAGATGGAAGGAAGTACTGCGGTAATACCAAGGGTAATGGATACCGGAATGGCAATCACCAGCAGAATAACAAAAATAATAAATAAAAGTACAACCGGCATTATTTCTCCTCCTCATTTGCATTCGTAATAGTCTGCACACGGTTATCTACGCCGCTGCTTAAAGCAGAATCTTCAGCGGAATCCGTGTTTGCTTCAATAAAGGAATCCGGAGTGTTACGTTCCGGATGTGCAGGGTCGTAGACCTGTTCTCCTCTTGCAATCCGAAATTCAATGATCCAGCGCTGCAGGACACGAAATGCCACCAAAATAAAAGAAAACAATGGGGCGGCCTGTACATAATACATCGGAATCTGGCAGGCCGGTGAGAGCTGGCCGCTGTGTACGGCAGACATCATATAAGACCATGCAAAAGGAATCATGTAAACAAAAAAGATCAGCTCAAAGGTATGGTTGATAACCTTGAAAATAGCCCTTCCGCGTCTTGGAAAGACGGCAACGAACTGTTCGATCTTAATGGAAAGACACTTTTTAGAGCAGTAGCTGACACTTAAAAATCCACTCCAGACAAACAGATAACGGGTCAGTTCTTCAGACCAGGACAGGGATGCTCCCAGAATATAACGGGACAGAACCTGCACGCCCATAATCAGGGTCATCAGAATCAGAAACAGGACAAGCAGAAATTCTTCCAGATTCTCGTCCAGCCAGTGGAGTATTTTTTTCATAAACAACCTCCTCAAGTAAAATTTTGCTTTATCATTTCACAGAAAAAATTTCCGGTGAAATAACAAAAACACCGACATTTTTAATTTTAAAGAAAAATGCCGATGTTTTCAACTGGAATATAAAAATCAGGTTATTCTACAGGGCATTATGAAGAAGACCAAGTACAGTATTCAGGTCATTAACACCCATCTGGCCAGGTGCAGAAGCCTTGCCTGCGGCACCGAATGTCATGGAAGAACCAAATACTTCACCGCAGAGACGGCTGATCACGCCGGTTCCGGCCATGGACATAGTGATAACTGGTCTGTCTGCATAATCTGTCACCATCTCTTCGGTAGCAGCCAGAAGAGTCAGTACGTCACGTTTGTTCTGTGGCATAACGGCAATCTTCGGAATATCTGCTCCCATATCCTGCATTTTGCGCAGACGGT
Organism: uncultured Lachnospiraceae bacterium; assembly: GCA_900544685.1. Taxonomy (GTDB): domain Bacteria; phylum Bacillota; class Clostridia; order Lachnospirales; family Lachnospiraceae; genus Marvinbryantia. The sequence goes on from UQWA01000011.1 coordinate 59,217, forward strand.
AGATAATATCGGATTTGGCAGGAGTCTTGTGGAAGTCATGATTGGAAGCAACCACTTTTACGCCGGCAGCATGGGCACCGTCGATGATTTCTCTTACAACAGCATCGCCTGTAAAGATCTCTACGTCAATCAGATCTACCAGACCGCTCTTTGCAGCGTTCAGGTTCAGTTCAGCGTAAGCCTTGTCATCAATGGATTTTTCTCCGCCTTCTTTGGAAGTGCGGAAAGTCATCAGGATCGGAGTGTTGCCCAGAACTTCACGAAGATCAGTGAGAACATCCTCTACCTGTGCGAAATCAAAAACACCTTCGAACCAGTCTACACGCCATTCCACAACATCTACAGGTATAGAATCAAAAGTTTTTGCTTCTGCAATGATTTCGTCTTTGGTTTTGCCAACGATTGGTACAATAATCTTTGGTGCGCCTGCACCGATTTCAATATTTCTTACTTTTACAGTATTCATAATATATGCCTCCTGAAATTAGTTTTCATCATTTGCGTATTCTACCATTTTAGTATAACGCAAGTTCACGTAAAGACCAAGGACAACACCGACACCTGTCAGAATGATGTTCATCAGCATAACCTGTGATGGCTGCATTTTGGATGCTGCAGTCAGGATGGTGTAGTTACAAAGAGAGGAAGCAATCATAACGAGGGCAGTAACGGTACCTTTGATCTTAGGAAACAGCATGTTGCATACGGAGGTTGCGATTTGCAGAAGTCCGCCTGCACCGGCCCATCCGATCAGGAATGCACCTGCGGTCATGGTAGTCTGGCTTGGGCTTACCAGTACAACGATCATAGTTACCAGGCAGATTACCGGATATGCAACGATAAAACGTACATCTTTGATTTTTCTGGTAAGGAATGCAGTTACGATCAGAGCCAGCATAGTTCCGGCAGAATAGTAAGTCTGCATAATGGATGGATTTGCCCATCCTGCGTTTTCTTTTGCAAAGTTCTGTGCACAGTTCAGCCAGAGCTGGAAGGTACCGGTACAGGTGAATCCGATCAGGATCATAGCGATAGATTCCAGTGAAAAATGAGTATGTTTCAGGCTAGCAATCAGACCTTCTTTTTTACCGGCTGCTTTCTGATCTGCATCAGGAAGCGGGAATAAAAATACCAGAACCAGAAGAACAATATAGCAGATACCACAGGCGAAGAATAATGGGTTGTAAGATGTCAGTCCTGCAGCAGTTGTGGTAACAGCCATGCCAAGTGCAAACGGCAGAAGCATCTGTGCGATTGCGATAAAGAATTTAATACCCATGGTAGCAACGCCAGGTGCTTTGTAAATAATTTCGCCTACTGCCGGGTAAATACCGGTATCCAGGAAAGAGTTGGCAATACCGCCGATGATTGCGCACACGTAAGCAATCGTATAACCGCCGTTGGTGCCAGCGTTAAATGCAAGTGCAAGGCCGATCAGATATACGGCATAAGAAGCACTTCCGATTGCAGTGGAAATACGGCGGCCCAGTTTGTCGGACAGAGGTCCTGCAAATGGAAGGGCAATCAGACGTCCCAGACCCAGTGCTGCGGAAATCGCAGTGATCGCCATGGCTTCCACACCCCAGGATGCTGCCAGGGCATCTTTAATGACAGCCTGTCCAAGAATAGAGCAGCCGATACCGTGAATGAAATAATTTAAGTACAGGATCAGCGCACTTGGTAAATACTTTTTGTTCATGGTGTTTTGTCTCCTTTGAAAAATTCTTTTTGCAATTGATTTACTTTTGTTCCGTCACAAACAATGGAAATCAAATTCAGAAAGCGTTAAAAAAATAACGTTCTGTATTATAATAACAGATAAAACAGGGATTGGTCTAATACCTATAAAGCAAAAAATTAATGCACCCAGTGTATTGATATGATACTATAAAATATGAAAAGATATTCCTGCTCGCGGAAATTGCGGAGGCCTCGTGGCAGTGAGACAATTTGCAGGCGAAAAAAGCCAAGGAGAGTAAAATATGACATTCAATCAGATTCAGTATTTTCAAAAAGTAGCCCGTCTGGAGAATTACCATCAGGCGGCAGAAGAGTTGTATATTTCACAGCCATCTTTGAGCCGTGCGATAGCATCCCTTGAAACGGAACTGGGTGTTTTTCTGTTTGAAAAAAAGGGCCGGGGAGTGGTGTTGACCAAAGCCGGACGTCTTTTCCTGGAATATGCAGAACGTATTCTGGCAGAGTGCGATGCAGCAACTGCAAAAATGCAGGAGCTGGCAACAGGAAGCGGAAAGATTGATATTGGCTATGTTTTTCCACTGGCAGGGCATTATATTCCTCATAAAGTAAAGAAATTTCTGGAACTTCCGGAAAATAAAAAAGTAGTATTTAATTTTTTCCAGAATCATACATCGGCAATTTCCAAAAAAGTAAAAATGGGTGAACTGGATGTGGGATTCGGCGGCTGTATGGAGGGGGATGAATTTGAAACTTTCCCGGTGGTGGACCAGGAGATGGTGATTATTACTCCGAAAGAACATCCATTAAGTGAAAGAAAAAGTATCTCGGTTACAGAACTGGGAAATTATCCGATTATCGGATACGACCGGGATTCCTGGATGGGGACACACTCTCAGTTCTTCTATAAGAAGTATAATATAAAGCCAGATATCATTGTGGAATGTCCGGATGAATACAACATAGTTGCGTTGGTAAAAGAGAATTTTGGTATTGCGTTTCTTCCGAAGACAGACATTCTGGATGATGAGGGAATCGTCATTCATTCTATTGAAGATGTAGAGATTGTGCATCAGATCTTTATGTTCTGGATGAAGAATCGTTACCATCTGCCTGCAGTAGAGCGTTTTATACAATATATGAAGCAGCAGGCGCAGGAAGAAAATGATAGCAAGAATGCATTGAAAATTTACTTGAAAGATATTTTTAATTAGAAAAAATACGGTGTATGATAAATCTGTCACAAACAAAGAATAAGAAATGAACAAATGATTTTTCAGAAGGCAAACTATCGAAGAAGTGTGAGGGGTATATCATGCAAACCAAGTATAAGAAAATATTTGAACCAATTACGGTAAAACGTACTACCATTAAGAACCGTATTGCCATGACACCAATGGGAACCAACTATGGTGAAACAAGCGGTGAGATGAGTAACCGTCATATGAATTATTATTCACTGCGTGCCAAAGGTGGTGTTGGTCTGATTATTCTGGAGAATGCCAATGTGGAATATCCGGTAGGTTCCAACGGAACCAGCCAGATTCGTATTGACCATGACAGTTTTATGCCACGTTATTATCAACTGGTTGAGAATCTTCACAAAAATGGTGCGACAGTAGCTATTCAGATTAACCATGCAGGTGCATCTGCATCTTCAGCAAGAACCGGAATGGAGACTGTGTCTTCTTCCAATATTCCTACGAAGGTCGGCGGTGAGATTCCGCGTCCAATGACAAAGGAAGAGATTCTGACTACCGTAAAAAAATACGGAGAAGCAGCAAAGCGTGTACAGGCAATCGGGTTTGATGCAGTGGAGATTCACTGTGGACATTCCTATCTGATGAGTCAGTTCATTTCTCCATATTATAACAAGAGGACAGATGAATTCGGAGGATCTGTAGAGAATCGTCTTCGTTTTCCGCGTATGGTACTGGAAGAAGTCAGAAAAAATGTGGGACCATGGTTTCCGATTATTGTGCGTATCTCTGCTGAGGAACGTGTTCCGGGTGGAAATACACTGGAAGATACCTTGGAGTATCTGGAATACCTGGATGAATTCGTGGATATGTATGATGTATCCTGTGGCCTGAACCCATCCCTTCAGTATCAGATCGATTCCAACTATCTGCCGGATGGATGGCGTTCATACATGGCAAGAGCCGTAAAAGACAAATTCAAAAAGCCGGTTATCAATGCAGGTAACTACAGAGATCCGGAAATAGTAGAAAAGATTCTGGAAAGCGGAGATGTGGATATCGTCGGAATGGGACGTGGACTGATTGCAGATCCGGACTGGGTAAAGAAAGTACAGAACGGCGATGTGGATGTAATTCGTAAATGTATCTCCTGTAACGTTGGATGTGCAGGAAACCGTATCGGTGTAAACCGTCCGATCCGTTGTACGGTCAATCCGGCCGTACCGGAAGGTGATATTTATAAGAAGCTGAAAATCAATAAGAACTGTAATGTCGTTGTAGTCGGTGGTGGAACAGCAGGTCTGGAAGCAGCCTGTACAGCGGCAGAAGTGGGATGCAATGTCTTCCTTATGGAGAAAAAGGATCACTTGGGTGGTCTGTCTACCTTTATTTCAGATCTTCCAAGCAAAACACGTATGAAAGACTTCCCGAAATATCTGGAAGCTCGTGCAGCAAGACTGAAGAACCTTTATGTTTTCCTGAATACAGAAGCAACCGTAGACATGATCAAGCAGTTCAAGCCTGACATTGTGGTAAATGCCACCGGTTCTGTGCCACTGGTACCTCCAATCAAGGGACTGGTAGAGAACATCGAAGCAGGCAATGTAGCAACGATTTTTGATATGATCAACAACCTGAATGCCGGAAAATATCCGGATGATTTCTGCAAGGGCAAGAAAGTCGTCGTAGTCGGAGGTGGTTCCGTTGGTCTGGACGTGATCGAATACTTTGCTCCACGTGGTGCTGAGTGCTCTATCGTAGATATGCTGCCACAGATAGGTATGCTGGCAGACCCGATCACCAAATGCTCCATGCGTGAAACACATGACAAATACCATGTAAAAGAGTATGTGAACACTGCTCTTCAGGAAGTAAAAGAAAATGCATTTACCGTAAAACTTCCGGACGGCGAAGTAAAGGATCTGGAATTTGATCTTGGATTCAACTGTCTGGGTATGAGATCCAATAATCCGCTTCTCCCGAAGCTTCAGGAAGCATTTGAAGATACAGACACTTACGTATATGTGATCGGTGATTCTGTACGTGCCCGCCGTATCATGGAGGGAACCATGGACGGGCGTGCCATCTTAAACGTACTGGAATCACAGGGATTCATTGCACTGGATCCGCTGGAGTAAGATAAACAGAAAGAAAAGAGGAAAGTATTATGCCAAACATTACAGGACATACAGAATTAGTAGGACTGATGGCTTATCCAATCCGCCACAGCCAGTCACCATCCACACACAACCTTGCATACGACAAAAACGGCGATGATGTCATCCAGCTTGCTTTTGAAGTAGACAATGATTCCTTAAAAGATGCCGTACAGGCAATCCGTGCACTGAAGATGCTGGGATCCAACATCTCCATGCCAAACAAGACAGTTGTACATCAGTATCTGGATGAGGTAGACGAAGCAGCAAGACTGTGCGGAGCAATCAATACTGTTGTTAATACCCGTGACGAGAATGGTAATGTAACAGGAAAACTGAAAGGTTACAATACAGACGGTATGGGATACTGGCAGGGAATCAAAGAAGAAGGCATTGACTTCAAGGGAATGAAGATGGTTCTGATCGGAACCGGCGGAGCTGCTACTGCAATTGCAGTACGTGGTGCCCTGGATGGTCTGGGAGAACTGGCAATTTTCAATATCAAAGATAAATTCTATGCACGTGGAGAAGAGATCGTAGAGACCATCAACAAGAATACGAACTGCAAGGCATCTATGCATGATCTGGCAGACAAAGATCTTCTGAAGAAACTGATGCAGGAAGCTGACATCTTCTGTGATGCAACAGGAGTTGGCATGCATCCACTGGAAGACTTATCCAATATTCCGGATCCTTCTTATTTCAAGAAAGACCTGATTGTAACAGATACCGTATATGCACCACGTGAAACGGTTATGATGAAACAGGCAAAAGAAGCAGGATGCACCAGAGTATACAACGGAATGAGCATGATGCTGTTCCAGGCTTTAATTGCTATTGAACTGTATACAGGAAAATCTACACCGGTAGATTATATGAAAGAGAAACTTGGTATCTAACAATACCTCCAAATAGATAACAAGCGCCAGAGCAATGTAACGGGCTTCACACCGCACATGCTCACAATTTGGTAAATTGTAACAACGGAGACACCTGTCGGTTCTGAATCAGTCGGCAGGTGTTTCTGCGTGTTAAGTAACTGTTCAGAGCCGACCTCCAAAATGCTACGCATTTCATCGTTAAGAAAAAATCAAATTTAGTTTTTCTTGCTTTACAGTGCTAAATCGTGTATACTTGACGTAGTTCAATTCAACAGGACGAATTTTGAACAGAAAGGAATTGAAATTATGTCAAACCATATCACAGGACACACCGGATTATTATGTTTACTTGGAAGTCCGGTTGCACACAGCGTATCTCCGGAGATGCACAATGAAGCATGCAACCAGTTAGGACTTGATTATACATATCTGGCTTTTGACGTACCGGAAGATCAGATGCCAAAAGCAGTAGAGGGACTTCGAACCATGGGAGTAAGAGGATGGAATATTACCATGCCGGGAAAGAATATTATGTGCAGACTGGCTGATAAGGTGTCTCCTGCATCTGAGATCTCAGGAGCATGTAATACCATCGTGAATGACAATGGGGTACTGACTGCTTACACAACAGATGGTGTAGGATTTATGAGAGCCGTAGCTGAAAATAATGTAGAGATTATCGGCAAGAAGATGACACTTCTCGGTGCAGGCGGTGCAGCAACAGCCATTCTGGTACAGGCTGCTCTGGATGGCGTAGCTGAGATCAATGTCTTCAATGTCAGAGATGCATTCTGGGGAAGAGCAGAAGAGATTGTAGCGAAGTTAAACGAACGTACCGAATGTAAAGTAACCCTTCATGACTATGAAGATCCGGAAGTACTGCGTGCATCGATTCAGGACAGCACCATTCTGGTAAACGGAACATCTGTAGGTATGGCACCAAACACAGACCGTACCATTATCACAGATACCAGTATGTTCCACAAGGATCTGTTTGTATTTGATGTCATCTATAATCCACAGGAGACACGTCTCCTGCGTGAAGCCAGAGAAGCTGGCTGTAAGACAGCCAATGGTATGTACATGCTGTTATATCAGGGAGCAGCGTCCTTCAAGCTGTGGACAGGACAGGACATGCCAGTCGAGATCATAAAAGAAAAATATTTTTCAAAATAGAGAATATCCTACTTGACAAATATGTTTTTATAAGATAAAATTACACTAATTCGAGTTAGAATAAACTAATGAAATCATAAACCTTCCCCTCAGGGTACTTTGGCGGGAAGGTTTTCTAAAAACAGATAGTTAGCAAAAACTAACCAAAAGGAGTGCAAATATGAGTATCGTAATTATTGGCGGAAATGAATGTATGGAATGTCGTTATCGTGAGATCTGCAAGAAAAATGGATATAAGGCAAAGGTATTTACCAAAGAAAAAGGAGCAATCCGTAAAAAACTGGGATGTCCGGATTTGATGGTGTTGTTCACCAATACGGTATCTCATAAGATGGTCAACAGTGCTACACAGGAAGCTAAGAGAATGGAGATACCGATTCTCCACATTCACAGCAGCAGTTCCGCAGCACTTCAGCAGGGATTGGAAGAATATGCAGCAAATGCAACCGTATAAAAAGAACCATAACTATAAAAAAGTAGCTGATCTTTTAATGATTAGCTGCTTTTTTTCCCGTTTCTATGTTATACTGATACCAATATATTCACATCAGAAAAGGATGATCGTATAAAATGAAGAAATTAATATCATGGAATGTAAACGGTCTTCGTGCCTGTGTACAGAAGGGGTTTATCGAATATTTTAAGAAAGCAGATGCGGATATTTTCTGCATTCAGGAGAGCAAATTACAGGAAGGACAGATTGATTTTGCACCGGAAGGGTATTACGCTTACTGGAATTATGCAGAAAAGAAGGGATATTCAGGAACCGCAGTTTTTACCAGAGAGAAACCATTATCTGTAACTTATGGAATTGGAGTTGAAGAACATGATCATGAAGGCAGAGTGATCACGCTGGAGTTTGATAATTTTTATATGGTGACGGTCTATACACCGAATTCCCAGAATGAACTGGCCAGACTATCGTACCGCATGAAATGGGAAGATGATTTTCTGGCTTATTTAAAAAATCTGGAAAAGACGAAACCGGTTATTTTCTGCGGAGATCTGAATGTGGCTCACAAAGAAATTGATCTGAAAAATCCAAAAACCAATCGGAAAAATGCCGGATTTACAGATGAAGAAAGAGAAAAGTTCACGAATGTAGTTAATGCCGGATTTATCGATACCTATCGCTATTTTTATCCAGATCAGGAAGGCGTCTATTCCTGGTGGTCCTATCGATTCAAGGCAAGAGAGAAGAACGCCGGATGGCGTATTGACTATTTCTGTGTATCCGAAAGCCTGAGAGACAGATTGAAGGGAGCAGCGATCCACACAGAGGTCTTTGGTTCTGATCACTGCCCGGTGGAACTGGATATTGAGTTTAAAGCAGGCGAAATACCTGTTCAGTAGTTGCAGTTATATTTGCTTTTGCATTGACTGGATCCATGGCTTCTGCAAGAGTGCAGACGTTTCGCAGGATCGGGAAGAACGCATCAATTCCCTCTTTATTACAGGCGGAAGCTTCTTTTGTAACACTTCCGGCAAATGCAATCACCTTTGCATGGTATTTCTTGGCAAGTCTGGCAACGCCTACAGGAGCTTTTCCCATGGCAGTCTGGAAATCCAGACGTCCCTCACCGGTAACTACAACATCGGCATCGGAAAGTTCCTGTTCCAGTCCAACGGCATTCAGAATCAGTTCAATGCCAGGTATCAGAGCTGCACCGATATAGGAGAGGAATGCGAAACCAAGCCCTCCGGCAGCACCGGCTCCAGGGGTATCACGATAATCATTTCCTAGTGTCTTCGATGTGACGCTGGCGAAATGTGCCATATCTTTATCTAACTGTTTCTTCCTATCTTCAGTTACCCCCTTTTGCAGACCATACACATAAGTGGAGCCATTTTCACCACAAAGTGGATTATTTACATCACAGGCAACCTGAATCTGGCATTCTTTTAAAAGTGGATTCAAGCCGGAAATATCAATTTGTGTAACTTTTGCCAGAGCCTGTCCGCCTTCTCCGACATCTTCCCCATTTTCATCCAGAAAATGTACACCAAGTGCCTTTAACATTCCGATACCGCCGTCATTGGTGGCACTTCCACCGATACCAATGATGAAATTGCGGCATCCTTTCTGGAGAGCGTCGTTCATCATTTCACCGACACCGTAGCTGGTGGCAAGGAGAGGATTCTTCTCTTCAGCTGGGACGAGTGTGATACCAGCGGCGGATGCCATTTCCATAACAGCGGTGTGACTGTCTGCAAGATATCCATAATAAGCGTCAACCGGGCTGTGCATCGGACCTGTAACAGTCAGATCTATTCGCTTCCCGTTCATACCTTCAATCAGGGCATCTGTCGTGCCTTCACCGCCGTCAGCAAGTGGCTTTACAATCACTTCCGCGTCTGGTTTTGCGGCAAGAACGCCATCTCTGATCGCCATACCGGCTTCTATAGAACTTAAACTTCCTTTTAACGAATCAATTGCTACGACAACTTTCATATGAAAACCTCCTCAGTATTTCTTTTATTATAACGAAATAGTGTTTATGATGAAATAAGAAATTATATTTGCACAGGTACTTTTTCTGTGTTACATTCCGTGTAATTAGATCGTGTTATACAAATTGTGCATGGGATGGGGTGAGCAAAATAACAGATAAAAAGATATACTATCATCTTCCAGGATTATTTGAATTTTATGAGCTGTATCTTTTTTAAACCAATGGAGACGGGAAAAGAAACTTGTCTTTGTGAGGATTTCTGGTACAGTTTTATAAACTTAGAATTTCTTTTAGACCCTGGATTGCAAAATCTAATTCATCCTCAGTGTTTTCCGGTCCAAAGGAGAAACGGATTGTTCCGGCAGGATAAGTACCAAGTGTCTTATGCGCATTCGGCGCACAGTGCAGTCCCACCCTGGTCATAACCCCGTATTTACTATCCAGCTGCCATGCCACCTGGGACATATCAATTTCCGGTGTCTGAATGGAAACTACGGCATTGCGGTCAGTGAGATCCCTTTTGCCAATGATACGGATGCGCCTGCCGGTATCATCTAATGCCAGCAGTTGTTCAAGAAAATAACCGGTAAGGGACAGTTCTCTTTCATAGAGAGACTGCATCGGTGATTCAGCCACCTGTGGCTGTGCATTCAGAAATAGCAGCGCCTTATGCAGTCCGTAAATTCCAGGTAGATTGGGCGTTCCCGATTCAAACCGATCCGGCAGAAAATTCGGAATCTCCTCTGTATGGGACACACTTCCCGTGCCACCCGAAATCAACGGATCCATCTGCTCTGCCAGCTCCTGGCATACCAGAAAACCGCCTGTCCCCTGCGGTCCTCGAAGCCCTTTATGTCCGGTAAAAGCCAGTGCATCAATATGCATTCTTTCCATGTCAACAGGCACAATTCCGGCCGTCTGTGCGGAATCCACAATAAAATAAAGATGATGCCGCTGGCAGATTTCACCGAGTGCGTCAAGGGGCATTCTGGTTCCGCAGACATTAGAAGCATGCAAAGTAACGATCGCCTTAGTTTGGGGCCGGATCATGCCTTCTACTTCCTCCAGAATCATAGAACCATCCTCACGGCAGGGAATCCGGTCAAATGAAATCCCCTTAGAAGCCAGCTGCACGACTGGCCGCATAACTGCATTATGCTCCATTGCTGACACCAGAATGTGATCCCCTGATCTCAGAAATCCCTTCAAAATGAAATTGAGACTGGTGGTAACATTCGGTGTGAAAATCACATTTTTGCACTTGGAAAAGTGGAAAAGTTCTGCCAGAAGCTGGCGTGTCTCATAGATTACTTCCTCCGCAGAGTAAGCACTGGAATAGGTTCCACGGTTCACATTCACTCCGTTCATAGTCAGATAATCCATCATAGCCTGCGCCACACCTGGAGCTTTGGGAAAAGAGGTGCTGGCCTGGTCGAGGTAAATTCGATTCATAGTCAGATCCTTTCTTAGGTTTCGTAATATGAAAATCATATCACAATTTATAGAAAATATCTATAAATACTGAAAACAGTCTTGTATATTCAATTAGAGTTTTCTGACAAAAAATGCTAAAATAAAAAAAGGTTTGACAGTTATTTAAGGAGGGAAGAGTATGAAAGAAACATTGTCAAAGAAAGAAACACCATTCATCGTTGGGGCAGGCATCATCATCGGAATCATTGCAGTAGCACTGGTATACTTCGGAAACCCTGCAAACATGGGGTTCTGCATCGCCTGTTTCCTGCGTGATACCACTGGTGCACTGGGATTCCACAGCGCAGCAGCGGTACAGTATATCCGTCCGGAAATCGTAGGTCTGGTACTTGGCTCCTGCATTCTGGCACTTGCAACTAAGGAGTTCAAGCCAAGAGGCGGCTCCGCACCTGTCAGCCGTTTCGTGATCGGGATGTTCGTTATGATCGGCTGCCTGATGTTCCTTGGCTGCCCGTTCCGTATGATTCTTCGTCTGGCAGGCGGTGATTTCAACGCTATCTTTGGTCTGATTGGATTCATTGCAGGAATTCTTGCAGGTGTATTTTTCCTGAAAAAAGGATACACTCTGAAACGTTCTTACAAAATGCAGCCAGTCGAGGGCGGCATTTTCCCGATAGTGGAAATCGGAATCCTTGTGCTTCTTATTGCTGCACCTGCATTTATCCACTTCACAGAAGTTGACGGTGGTCCTGGTGCAAAACACGCTGCAATCGTTATCTCCCTGATCGCAGGACTTCTGGTAGGGGCACTGGCACAGAGAACCCGCCTTTGCATGGTTGGCGGAATTCGTGATGTAGTTCTTTTCGGAGAGTGGAAGCTGCTTCTGGGATTTATTGCAATCCTGGTAAGTGCATTTATTGGAAATATGATTCTTGGATATTTCAACCCTGGATTTGCAGGTCAGCCGATTGCACACACAGATGGTCTCTGGAATGCACTTGGAATGGCGCTTGCCGGATTTGGCTGCGTTCTTCTTGGGGGCTGTCCTCTTCGTCAGCTGGTACTGGCAGGTGAGGGAAATACAGACTCTGCAATTACCGTATTTGGTCTGATGGCAGGTGCGGCTGTGGCACACAACTTCGGACTTGCTTCCTCAGGCGAGGGCCCTACTGCAAATGGAAAAATTGCAGTAATCATTGGATTTGTAGTGCTGATTGTGATTGCAACTGTGAATTCTGTGAGGAAGAGCGAAGCGTAAAGAGAAAGGAGATTTAACCTTATGAAAACAATCGATGCAAGAGGACTTTCCTGTCCGGAACCGGTGATCCGTACCAAGAATGCGCTGGCATCCGGCGAGAAAGCTTATACTGTAATGGTAGATAACGTAACTGCCAGAGAGAATGTTTCACGTTTTGCCCTGCATCAGGGATATCAGGTATCTGTGAAAGAGGACGGCGAAGATTTCATCCTCACTCTGGAGAAATAATGGGTAACTACATAGCCACATTTTTTTCCCATTTCGGGGCAATGGTGTTTAAGAAAAAATGTGATGGGGAAGGTTATCCGGCTGTTATCATGCCGGTGCCAAGGTCTTTAAGCTCTTCCTGCGGAACCTGCGTAAAATTCACCGGCTCCCCGGAAACAGCAAAAAACTGGCACTCCGATGAACTGGAGCAGCTGGCAGAAATACTCGAAGACGGGAGCTTTCGGGTGATATGGCATAGTTAGAATGTGAAAGAGAACTGGTAAAATTATTGTGAGATTTGCGCACAGTGATAAAGCCAGTTCTTTTTTTACTTTATAAGAAAGCGGAGTCTGTCTGGTACCGATGCCGCATTTCAATCAGTTCACCATCTCACTTTTATTTCGTGTTATAATGTGTTATCAGATTTTTTGGCCTTGGCATGTATCTGGGAGTTATGATGGGGGAGAGCGTCGGCCCTGCAATCGATGCACTGAGAAAAAATAAGAAATCAGAGGAGCATAGAGGGAATGATGAGGAGTAATGTACTTCGCAAATACAGGACATCGCTTCTGTTAATTTTGCTGTTTGAGACAGTGGCACTCACATTATTAGAAATGATAGACAGTCTCATTCTCTAAAATTATATTTGCACAGGTGCTGTTTCTATGTTACATTCAGTGTAATTAGATTGCATTCTTGAAGAATTGTGCAAAGGATGGGGTGAGTAAAATAACAGATAAAAAGGTATACTATCATCTTCCAGGATTATTTGAATTTTATGAACTTTATCGAGTCTTTCTGCCAGTATTCCGAGAGCACAGGGAATACTTTTATGACTGGTGCGAGATTGGGTCGATATACGGAGCACCATCTGACTGTATCTGGGGTGGAGGACGTACCTCGTTTGGAGATGCAGATCCACAAAAAGTGCTGGCATTAATGCAGGAATATAAGATATCTGCCAGACTGACATTTAGCAATTCACTTTTGAGGAAGGAACATCTGCAGGATCGGAAATGCAATGCATTATGTGAATTGTTTGAAAAACAAATGGAAGTAGAAAATGGAGTGATTCTTCATTCTGAGTTGTTATTAGATTATTTGCAGAATACCTATCCGAACTTTTATCTTGTCTCTTCGACAACAAAAGTCCTGACAGATTTTCAACGGTTTCTTGAGGAAGTGAATCGGGAAGAATTCCGCTATGTCGTACCGGATTTTCGCCTGAACAAAATGTTTGACAAATTGAATCCGATGAGTGACAGCCAGAAAGAAAAAGTGGAATTTCTGTGTAATGAATGCTGCTGGTTTGGCTGCAAAGACAGAAAAGCCTGTTATGAATCTGTCAGCCGGAAAAATCTGGGAGAAAGCTGCCAGGAACATAATTGCCATGCACCTGGGGCAGAAGGCGGATATCTGTTTTCCAAAGCAATGACGAATCCGGGATTTATCAGTGCGACAGACATCAAAGACGTGTATCGGCCGATGGGATTTTCTAATTTTAAGATCGAAGGCCGGGGACTGGGAAGCGCACTGATTCTGGAATTCCTGTTATATTATATGACCAGACCGGAATATCAGATACACGTCAGGGAAAAAATCTACCTGGATAATATGCTGGATCTTTTTTAACACCAATGAGAGGAGAACTGGATATGGATTTTTCAGAAGTAATAAAAAACAGATATTCCTGTAAAAAATTCAGTGACAGGAAAGTAAAAAAGGAAAAACTGGATAAGATTTTGGAAGCAGGACGTGTTGCTCCCACAGCAAAAAATCTTCAGGAACAGCATATTTATGTGGTACAGTCTGAAAAGGGATTAGCTGCCATTGATAAAGTGACACCTTGCCGATATGGTGCACCGGTGGTTTTAGTGGTAGCTTATAATAAAAACAATGTATTTACTTATCCGGGTGAAAAAAGAGATTCAGGAATCGAGGATGCCAGCATTGTAGCAACACATATGCTGCTGGCAGCCTATAATGAAGGCGTTGACAGCTGCTGGATTAATTTCTTTAATCCAGATGAACTGGCACAGGCACTTAATCTTCCAGAAGACGAAGAAGTCCTGATGCTGTTGGATCTTGGAATTGCAGTAGAAGGAACAAAAGCACTTCCAAATCATAACAGAAGAAAAGAGCTGACAGAAACAGTAACCTATATGTAATAAAAAGTTCACCTTCAGGCAATGATCTACCAAAAGAACAGCCTGAAGGTGATTTTATATTCGAAAGTGGCTGTAAAGGCTATTTCGAGCCTAGGTGGTTCTTGTCAGCAATAACGCCGATATTTTATCAGTAGTTTTTATTTTGTGATATACTGTTCTATATGATTTAAAAAATAGAGAAAAGCATGAAGTTTACTAAAAGCAAATGCCCGTACCGGATATGCAAAATGCTATTTATTTCTAATGAAAACAGAGGGCAGGGAATCCATATCCGCTGCTGTATATGTAAAAAACTTGAGGAGAGCAGCTATGAATATAAGAAGCGCACAGACTAAAGATTTATCAAGAATTGCTGAAATTTTTGTATTCAATAACAGAATCAATTATCTGCCAATATTCAAAGATGAATCCTATTCCTTCGGAGAATTGCAGGTAGTATCGTTCATAGAGCAGTATCTGAAAAGGAAAGAAGTATATCAGAACCTTTATGTATATGATGACGGACTAATCAAAGGATTCCTGCAAATGAAGGAAACAGAAATCTATAAGTTGTATATAGAACCATGTTTTCAGAGGGAAGGAATAGGTCATGAACTGATAGAATTTGCTATAAAAGAATTTGGGGCAGATCATCTGTGGACATTGGAAAAGAATGTAAAAGCAATTGCATTTTACAACAGACATGGATTTTGCTTTACAGGTCAAAGGCAATTTGAGGAAGGCACCACAGAATATGTGATAGAATTGAAGAGAGAAACATCTTAAGATAATGGAAAATTGGGAATTGTGTACTGGGCTGGCCGTATGGAGAAGATTACTTCTCCATACGTTTCAGTTCCGGCAGTACAGTGCACAGCATGGTGATAAAGCAGAGGCTTCCACCGATGATATTAGACACCGGTTCGGCCAGGAATACACCTCTGGTTCCCATGTGCAGTGCATATGGCATCAGATAGGTGAGCGGTACCACAATAAAGACTTTACGAAGCAGGGAGAAGAAGATCGCCTGCTTCTTTTTATTCAGAGATTTGAATACAGTCTGGCCGATATACTGCAGATCCATAAAAATAAAGGCCGCAAAATACTGATTCAGTGCTGGAATACTGTCCTGAATCAGAGATGCATCAGAAGTGAAGATGCGGATCAGAGTACCTGGAATCAGGATAATCAGACTCCACATGACAGCTGTATAAGCGAGAATCATCATGCCTAGAACCAGGATGGCCTTCCGCACCCGGACTGGACGGACCGCACCGTAGTTGTAACTTAAGATGGGTGAAGTTCCTTCATTCATAGCATAGATTGGTGTCTCGACCAGCTGGCGTACACTGGATACAATTGTCATGACAGAAATGTAGACATCGCCACCGGTAACGGAAAGCACGTTATTACAGCAGATCGTTACCAGGCTGTTGGTAATCTGCATGATAAATCCGGCAGTTCCCAGACTGGTGATATTTTTAGCATAGTTGATACACTTGGGAATCTCATCCTTGTGAAGCAACCGTACTTTAAGTTCTGATTTGTTCGTAAGGAAATAAAGGACAAAGACGGCGGACAGAACCTGTGAGCTCACAGTGGCAATAGCCGCACCGCGAATGCCAAATCCCAGAACGAAAATAAACAGCGGGTCCAGAAGCAGATTTGCTACTGCACCGATGGTCACAGAGATCATACCGATGACAGAATAGCCCTGCGCATTAATAAAAGGATTCATACCTACGGACAACATGGATGGAAGTGTGCCGATCAGGTAAACCATCAGATATGGCAGAGCATAAGTCAGGGCTTCTGAAGATGCACCGAACAGGATTAAAAGCGGGCGGGCAAAACACAGACCAGTCACCATCAGGATCAGAGCACTGGCAGACAACATGGTGAAGGAAGTATTCATAATGCAGACTGCTTCCGGTTCTTTCTTTTTTCCTCTGTAAATAGAAAACAACGGAGCACCGCCGCTGCCGAACAGGTTGGCAAAGGCGGTGATAATGACAATCAGTGGAAAACACAGACCGACAGCGCCAAGGGCAGCCGTTCCCTCTCCAGGAATACGTGCAATGTAGATACGATCCACCACGTTATACAAGAGATTTAAAAGCTGGGCCACCAGCATGGGAAGACCAGCCCCCAAAATATTTCCAGTTATGGTTCCATTTTCAAAATCAATTCGTTTCATATAAATCATTCCTTTTTCTTTTCTTGCGCTGTTAGTATAGCAAGTGTTATGCTAGATGTAAATTGCGGATTTAAGAAAAAGATAAGCAGGGAGGGATGAAAAGTTGAATAAAGTATTGATCGTAGAAGATGATCCGGTGATTGCAAAGTCAGTGGCAGATCATCTCACGACCTGGCAGATGCAGGTCAGGTGTGCCAAAGACTTTGAAAAGATTGATGAGGAAGCAACCGATTTTCAGCCGGATATTATCATTATGGATATCAAGCTGCCTTATTATAATGGCTTTTATTGGTGTTCCCAGATCCGAAAAAATTCCAGGGTGCCGATTGTGTTCCTGTCCTCGGCGGATGATAATATGAATATTGTGATGGCAATGAACATGGGCGGGGATGATTTCATTTCCAAGCCCTTTGATCTGCAGGTACTTACGGCAAAGCTGCAGGCGGTGCTGCGCAGAAGTTATGGAGCAGACCTGACATCCCATACTCTGGAATGTGGGAAAGTATGTCTGAATCTGGATGACACCAGCGCATCTGTCAGTGGAAAAAGAGTGGAACTGACGAAGAATGAATTCCTGATACTAAAGACGCTGATGGAGAAACAGGGAAAAGTAGTCAGCAGGGAAACCATCATGGAGCGTCTGTGGGGAAATGATGAGTTCGTGGATGATAATACATTGACGGTAAATGTGACCAGAATCCGCAAGAAGCTGGAAATGGCCGGTGTGAGAGATTTTATAGGAACAAAAAGAGGAATCGGATATATGGTGGGAAAAGAAGAATGAAAATGAAAAATGGCAGAAAGCGGTTTGTGACAGAATATGCAGGTTTATTTTGTATGGAACCGGTCATAGTACTTACTACGTTCGGAGTGTCTGCCCTGTATAACATACCGACAGAGTATATGATATATCTGATTGCATTGAATATAGCAGTATGGCTGATGGCTCTCTGTATACAATACCGTTTTTTCAAAAAGAAAAACGAGGAATATCAGGAAGAGATAAGAAATCTACAGAGAAATCATCGGGAGGAAAATCAAAAATGGGAAAATTTACGGGAAAAACAGGACTTCTTTGCACTGTGGGCGCATCAGATCAAGACGCCTATTGCAGCGATGCATCTGTTATTGCAGTCAGAAGAAACAGATACCGCTGACTGTCGTCAGGAGTTATTTAAGATCGAAAATTATGTGGAAATGGCACTGAACTATCTGCGTTTTGAAGAGATGAGTAACGATTTGGTACTGGAACGGAATTCGTTGGAAGCACTGGTACGCCAGACGGTAAAAAAATATGCGTTTGTGTTTATTCATAATCATATTGCCATAAAGCTGGGGGATCTGGACTATCGTGTGCTTACGGATGAAAAATGGTTCTGTTTTGTACTGGAACAGATATTATCCAATGCGCTAAAATATACCAGACAGGGAAGCGTCACAATTTTTGCAGAAAAGGACGATGAAGGAATACGCCTTACCATTCGTGATACCGGAATCGGAATCAGGAGTGAAGACCTGCCGAGAATCTTTGAAAAGGGTTTTACCGGATACAACGGACGGATGGATAAAAAGGCCAGTGGTCTGGGGCTGTATCTTTGCAAAGGAATCTGTGAGAAACTGGGACATAGGATCGAAGTATTTTCCACAGAAGGAAAAGGAACCGATATGTGTATCACAATGCCACAGGAGAATGTAAAATGGAAAGACCTTACAGAAATGTAAGATTACCATGAGGAAATGTAAGCCAGAAAAAGGGCAGCACATTTCCTTTTTTGTTATGATGATAAAAAAGAGAGATAAAGGAGATGCGAGATGGCAGTCTTAGAAGTAAATCATATCAAAAAAGTGTATAAAACACGTATGGGTGGTGAGGAGATCACTGCATTACGCGATGTTCATTTCAGTGTGGAAAAGGGAGAGTTTGTGGCGATCATGGGAGAATCTGGAAGTGGAAAGACAACGTTGCTGAATATCCTGGCCAGTCTGGATACCCCAACGGTTGGAAAGGTTCTGGTGGGTGGCAAGGATTATAGCACGTTAAAGGATGATGAACGGGCGATTTTTCGGAGAACGAATCTGGGATTTATCTTTCAGGATTTTAATCTTCTGGATAATTTTACCATCGAGGATAATATCAGACTTCCGCTGGTACTGGCAGGAGAGAATCATAAAACGATGGATCAAAAAGTTGTACCGATGGCCAGGAGCCTTGGTATTGATCAGTTACTGAAGAAATATCCTTATGAAGTATCTGGCGGACAGAAGCAGAGAACGGCGGTAGCCAGAGCATTGATCACCAGACCGAGTATTTTGCTGGCTGACGAGCCGACCGGGGCACTGGATTCCCGTTCAGCAACGAATCTGTTACAGCAGCTTTGTGAGATCAACCGATCTGGGCAGACGATCCTTATGGTGACACACAGTAATGTGGCTGCCAGTTATGCCAGTCGTGTGATGTTCATCAAAGACGGGGAAGTGTTCCATCAGATCTATCGTGGTGATATGACCAGAAATGAAATGCTGGATAAGATCTGTGATGCGGTAACGGTATTGATGAGAGGGGGAGAGGACAGTGAATCATAAGCTTTTAAATAAACTTGTATTTCGTGGTATGCAAAAAAATAGAAAAACCCTGATTCCCTTTCTGATAGCAGGAACATTTACCGTTATGATTTTTTACATTTTACAGTCTCTGGCCTATTGCCCTTATATTTACTACAAAGGGGTAGAAGCCTTTTATGGGGCACAGACAATTGCCATTATTTTGGATATAAGCAGTCAGATCACTGCGGTATTTGCCGTGCTGTTTTTATTTTATGCGAACCAGTTTCTGATTAAAGGACGGAAAAAAGAAATGGGACTTTACGGTGTCCTTGGGATGTCCAAAAAGAATATTACTTATATTATGACAGCAGAAACGATCCTATATGCGCTGATCTCTATGGCAGTGGGAATGATGACAGGCACCTTTTTGAACAAACTGATGCTGTTAATGCTGTATAAAATTATAGGGCAGAGACCGGTAGAAGGACTGTTTTTTTCCACAAAAGCATTTGGAAATACCATGATGCTGTTTGGTATCATTTTTGCATGTTGTCTGCTGCACAATGTAAGATCCATTCGTGTGGGAAATCCGATCACCTTATTGCAGAGCAATCATACAGGAGAAAAAGAACCGAAGGTAAAGATAGGGATTTTTTTACTTGGCGTGGTGACACTGGCAGCAGGATATTATCTGGCACTTACGGCCAAAACGGCCAGTGAGGCTATAAACTCACTGTTTATCAGTATCTTACTGGTGGTACTTGCTACCTATGGTCTGTTTACCGCAGGGAGTATTTTTATACTGAAACGACTGAAAAAGAATCCGAAGTTTTATTATAAAACGAAAAATTTTATCAGTGTGTCTAATCTGATGTTCCGAATGAAGCATAATGCAGCAGGACTGGCATCCATCTGTATCTTATCTACTGGCGTGATTTTGCTGCTGACTTGTGGATGCTCTTTGATGATGTTGGGAGAAAAAAATATCAACAGACTGTATCCAACTGATGTGAAAATAGAATCGAAAGTGACAGGAGCAGAACAGGGACAGCGGGAGATTACACAGATCAGAAGTGCACTGAAGGAATCTGGAATTCAGACATCAGAAGAAGTATACCGACAGTACAAGACAATCATGCTGCGAAAGGATGGACAAAAGCAGACATATGCGGATCCGGATATGATGTATACCGATATGGGATCCTGCATCGATACCTATCTGCTTTCTATGGATGATTACAATAAATATGTGGGAACCAATGAGAAACTGTCAGAAGATCAGGTGTTGATTTATAATTCAGATAAAGAATGGAAAAGCGGAGAAGTGCTGGATTTCCTTGGAAAAAAGTATGCGGTGGCAGGCAATGTGGACTACCGGGTCACATCCTATGTGCTAGACTCCACCATGTCGCTGTTTGAATCAGAAATTTTGGTATTTGCCACTGAAGCACAGATCAACGGTTTCCTGGAACAGGCCGGACAGCAGGAGGATGAAGATTATAATGTATATATTGGATACCAGACAAATGGAGCTTTAAGTAAGGAGCAGCAGGAGTTATTCACACAAAATGTCAATGCAGTACTTCCAGATGTGGAAATCCATTTTAAGGCAGAAGAAAGACACTTTTTCTATAATATTTATGGAGGAGCTTTCTTTGTGGGAATTTTCCTGGCCATGCTGTTCCTGATGGCCACGGTGCTGATCATTTATTACAAGCAAATGTCGGAAGGATATGAGGATCAGAGGCGTTTCCAGATCTTATCCAATGTGGGACTGACAGAAAAGGAAGCCAGAAAGTCCATTCAGACCCAGGTAAAACTGCTGTTTTTTCTGCCGGTTGGAGCAGCAATGCTTCATATGATGGTAGCCAGTAATGTGATTCGTCTGTTTTTACGGATGGTGCTTGTGGTAGATGCAAAGACTTTTGGAATGGCGATTGCAACGGTGAGCATAATATTTTTACTGGTATATATCCTAGTGTATCATATTACTTCAAGGACATATTATAAAATCATTCACACAAAATCATGCTGATGCATGATTTTTGTGCGTTATAGTTGACTTTTCTTACAATCAGGTGTAAAGTAGCTGTTAGGTTTGGTGTCTTGTCAACCGAAATGACAGATGTCAAATAAATAAAGACCGTGTGAAGGTGCAAATTGTACAAACGGAAAGGGAAAGTAAAATGGGAAAGATTTTTAAAACAAAACTGACGACAGCTACTATCGTCTTAATTCCGGCATGTATCGGAATTAACTATCTGGGAAAGCTATTTGCATCCCTCTTAAAGCTTCCACTCTGGCTGGACAGTATCGGAACCTGTATCGGAGCATGCCTTGGAGGACCGGTGATCGGAGCTATTTGTGGAGCGGCCAATAACCTGATCTATGGACTGACCACAGGTGATAACATTACATTGATTTATGCGATTACCAGCTTAGGCATTGGTCTGGTGGTAGGTATTCTTGCAAGAATGGGATTTATGAAGACATTTCCGAAGTCCTTTATATGTGCACTGGGCGGTGGTCTGGCAGCCGTATGTATCTCCACACCACTGAACATTCTGTTCTGGGGTGGCACAACCGGTAATGTATGGGGTGATGCTTTATTTGCAGCTACACAGGCATCTGGAATGTCAGTGGGACTTGGATCTTTCTTAGATGAGATCGTGGTAGATGTGCCGGATAAGATCATTACCATTATTATTGTATACCTTATTGTAAAGGGTCTGCCGAAGAAACTGACAGCGTTATATGATGTAAATGCAGAGACAGAGAGATTAGATTAATGAAGAGTATCAGTTTATATGTAGAGAAAGGGTCATGGCTGAACAAGCTGCACCCGTATACCAAGTTATTATATATTCTGACAGCAATTATGATTCCATTGACAGGGGGAAAGCTTTGGCTTTTCCCTGTTATGATTGTAAGCAGCTTGATCTTACTGCTCAGTGGAAAAATTATAAAGAGAGCACTGCCGCTGGTAGGGTTCTCTTTTACCTTAATTGTTGTCATATTTTTGATTCAGGGACTTTTTAATCATGACAATGAAACGGTCTTATTTTCCATCGGGTGGATCACTTTTTACAAAGAAGGAACGCTTTTTGCAACCAGAATCGGCTGCAATATTCTGAATATGCTTTTGGCCTTCGGTGTGTTTGTCCTGACCACTTCGCCACAGGAGCTGGTAGATGAATTGGAAAAAAGTGGATTTTCTCCCAAATTTGGTTATGTGATCAATTCTGTTTTCCAGATTCTGCCACAGATGATGGCAACAAAAGATACGATCACGGATGCCCAGAGAAGCCGTGGGATGGAGACGGACGGCAATCTTCTGGTAAGAATGAAGGCATTTCTGCCACTGATTTCTCCGGTAGTGATGAGTTCTCTGATCAATACCAGAGAACGTGCCATTGCATTGGATGTGCGGGGATTTGGAAGAAAGCAGAAGAAGACCTGGCTGTATGACCGGCCAAAATACAAATGGGATCCGGTGGCTCGGATCATTCTTGTAGCACTTATGATAATCACCATTGTCTGGAGGGTACTGTAATGTCGATGATAATGATTGAGAATCTGAAATATAAATATCCAGGCACAGACCATCTGGCACTTGATGGGATCAGTCTTTCCATTGAAAAAGGAGAATTTATCGGAATTATCGGACAGAATGGTGCAGGAAAAAGTACGCTGTGTCAGGCAATGGTAGGGCTGGTTCCACAGTTTTACCATGGAGCTTACGGCGGCGCTGTAAGGGTAAAGGAACGTCTGGCAGAGCAGGTACCAGTGCAGGAATTGTGTGAAGATGTAGGACTGATCTTTCAGAATCCATTTAACCAGCTCTCCGGTGCAAAAGATACGGTTTATGGCGAAGTGGCATTTGGACTTCAGAATCTGGGAATCGAACGGGAAGAGATGAAGAGTCGTATCGAAAAAGTGTTAAAACAGTTGGATATCTGGCAGTATCGTGACCGCAATCCTTTTGACTTATCCGGAGGACAGATGCAGAGAGTGGCAATTGCCAGTATTCTTGTGATGCAGCCTGAAGTCATGATCTTAGATGAGCCAACTTCCCAGTTGGATCCGGAAGGAACAGAAGAGGTATTTCGTGTGGTAGATCAGCTTTCCAAGACGGGAAAGACGATCATTATGGTGGAACAGAAGCTGGAAAAGATGGCAAAATACTGTGACAGATTGATTTTGATGCAGGCTGGTAAAGTAGTGGATTTTGATACACCGGAAAAGATCTTTGCAAGGGACGACTTAAACGAGATAGGGATTCAGCTACCGGCCTTCGTACGTATCAGCAAACAATGTGGCTTGTCCAATCCAGATGGTACCTATCCGGTTACGCTTGAGTCAATGATCGCATTATATGAGCAGCAAAGCGATAAGGAGAATCTGCCACAGGAATTAAAGCCTGAAATGAAACAGACAGTCCGAACACAAAGCTCAAAAAAATTGTTTCGGATGGAAGATATTTCTTTTTCCTATCAGAAGCATGTTCCGGTGTTGGATCATTTGAATCTGTCTTTCGATCAAAGAACGACAGCCATCATCGGACAAAACGGTGCGGGAAAAACCACATTGGTTCGTCTGTTAAAAGGCTTACTGAAGCCTGTTTCCGGAACCGTGTATTTCGGCGGAGAGGATATTTCCAAAAAGACAGTAGCCATGCTGGCGGGAAAAGTGGGATATGTATTCCAGAATCCGGATGATCAGATCTTCAAATACAATGTGCTGGATGAAGTTATGTTTGGCCCTCTGAATATTGGAATGTCGCAGGAAGAGGCGAAAGAGAAGGCCGAGAAAGCTCTGGAGATGATGGGACTGTCCGGAAAAGAAAAAGAGAATCCTTATGATCTGGAGATGTATGAGCGAAAAATGGTAGCTATTGCATCGGTAGTGGCTATGGATACCGATGTGGTGATCCTGGATGAGCCGACAATCGCACAGGACTATCCGGGAAAAAAGAGAATCGGAGATATGATTGCCAGCCTGGCTGAAAATGGAAAACTGGTGATTGCGATTCTTCATGATATGGATTTTGTAGCGGAGAGATTTGAACGGGTGATTGTTATGGCACATGGAACGATCTTGGCAGACGGAACTTCGGAAGAAATATTCGCTCAGGATGCAATACTGAAAGAAGCCAGATTACAGAAACCATATATGACACAGTTAATGGAGAGGTTTGCTAGAAAATGAATGGACGAGAAAGAAGAAATAAAATCATTCAGATGCTGTCGGAGAGCAGTGAGGCGCTTTCAGGAAAAGAACTGGCAGGAATATTAGATGTAAGCAGACAGGTAATTGTACAGGATATTGCACTTTTGCGGGCACAGGATCATGAAATTCTTTCGACCAATCAGGGATATTTGCTTACAGGTGAGAAAAAGATCAGCCGGGTATTCAAAGTCGTTCACAGTGACAAAGAAGTGGAAGAGGAACTGAAACTGATCGTGGATTATGGTGGACATGTGGAAGATGTGTTTGTATATCACAAGATCTATGGAATTGTCCGTGCAGACCTTCATATTGCCAGCAGGAACGATATCAGAGAATTTCTCGGAGACCTGAAAAACGGACATTCTGCGTTGTTGAAAAACATTACATCTGATTATCATTATCATACGGTGAGTGCACCATCTGAAAAACTCCTGGATCTGATTCAGAATAAACTGCAGGAAAGAGGATTTCTGGCAGAATTGAAAGATTACGAACCAATCAATTTTTGGGAGAAAGAGACAGAGGAAAAGGATAACAAATGAAAAAAGTAAGAATTTTAGGAATCGGTGTGGCCACGCTGGACATTTATGTCAATCAGGGGCGGATGTATCCGGGCGGAAATGAATATAATGTAGCGTGTAATGCTGCAAGCCTGGGTGCTGAAGCAGGATTCCTTGGTGTTTTTGCAAAGAATCCTGCAGGTGAACTTCTGGAACAGACTCTGAAAGAAAGGGATATCTGTCTTACTATGTGTCGCCATGAAGAAGGATCCAGTGGTTATAGTCTGGTGGAACTGAAAGAAGATGGAGATCGTGTTTTTCTGGAATGGAATCAGGATGGGGTGACAGAACGTTATCCGATTGAATTTACCAAAGAGGAATTAGACTATATTCAAAGTTATCAGGCAGTCAGCGTGGGAAGATGTGCTTCGGTGGCAGTGGAAAAGATTCGAAAAATGAAAGAGTATGGAATTAATGTGTGCTATGATTTTCATGAAATCTATACCGAAGAAGATATCAGAGAAATTGCACCATTGCTTCGCTATGCGTTCTTTTCCTGCAGTCATCTGACAGAAGAAGAAATTCGACATAATCTGAAGGTTGCGGTAGAACAGGGAGCAGGAATTGCCATAGGAACCAGAGGACCACTGTCCGTCTTCGCCTATGACGGAAAACGGTACTATGAACAGGAAGCCTGTAAGGTGGAAGAAGTAAAAGATGCCCTGGGAGCAGGAGATTCTTTTATCGGAGCCTTTCTGGTGAACTATCTGCAGTACGATGAATGGACAGAAGAAGAACGCATCTCCTATGCATTAAAACAGGCCGTGGAGCATGCAGCATCCGTGATCCAGGTGGAAGGAAGCATCGGCGTTGGATACGATGTGGAAGCAGACCAGGTAAAAGAAATGGTCGGAATGGAAATTTAGGACAATAAGCGGGAATCCTCGGCAATTCAATTACCGAGATGAAAGCGCAG
>UQWA01000012.1 GCA_900544685.1 uncultured Lachnospiraceae bacterium
CGCATCGGAACTGCGCATCATAGACCGAAGATACGTATTCAGATTAATCTCCACCTGCCCGATCAGTTTCTGACTGTCCGACAATACCTGCCGCTCCAGTGTTCTCTCATAGCGGTTCAACAAAACAGCCGTGATCAGTATCATCCCTGTCAGTGCCACGAACGTAAAAGACATGGAGATCATAAACCGGAAACTGCGGTTGCCGACTCTTCTCTGA
This sequence comes from uncultured Lachnospiraceae bacterium, assembly GCA_900544685.1. Taxonomy (GTDB): domain Bacteria; phylum Bacillota; class Clostridia; order Lachnospirales; family Lachnospiraceae; genus Marvinbryantia. Next base: position 218 of record UQWA01000012.1, read on the forward strand.
AGTTTTTTCCATTTTTCGTTCAGATATCTCATGTTCCTGCTTCCTCTGCATGTTCTGTCCGATACTTACTTGGTGCCACACCAAAATGGCGTTTAAAAACATAGCTGAAATAATTCGAATCTGTGTATCCTACTTTCTGCGCTATGATATAGCTCTTCTCATTTGTCTCAATCAGCAGTTTTGCCGCCTGTTCCATCCGGTATCCTGTCAGGTAGCCTACAAATGACTGTCCTGTCTCTTTTTTAAAAATCGTCGAAAAATAAGAATTCGATACACCAAGAAGATCACAGACCTGATCCAGCGAAATATTTTCATCGGCATAACTGTTCTGCACATATTCCTGAGCTCTCTGCACAAAGCTTCTGGTAGAACTGTTTCTTGCAATAATCAGACGGCTGCGGTATTCCAGACTGCGTTCCAGTATCCAGACCCTGAGAGCCGCCGGATCCATATCCATCAGATGACTGTATAACTGACCGATATCTTTCTCCGTTTCCCTGTCTGCAATCTCATTGTTTGCCGCAAAACGGTAAAAATCACTGATCAGATCCATAATATCTATGTGATGCTGAAGCATGGATTTCCCATGAATGGTCAGTTGTTCTACATAACAGTCTACCGCTTCTGTCACTTCTTTTTCTGTTCCGAGACGGATTTTCTTAAAAAGCTGTGACAATTCTGCTCCCGGTGCCCCGGCAGAACTGTAATCTTCTTTCGGCGCAATTTCACGGATATTGATTGCCCGTATTGCACCGTAAATACCTCTGTAAGAAACAGCCTCTCTGGCACCATTGTAAGAATCTGACAGTTCCATCAGCGAATCGCATACTTTTCCGATTCCTGCTGTTGTCACTGCACCGATCATGCGGTGCACATATCTGCAGAAACGGTCACAGTCATCTGTCAGCTCTGCCACATCCCCTTCTTTTTCCAGTTCTGCAATCAACACCGTATTTCCCATATAAGAAAAACTCTTTGTTTTCCATTTTTCTCCCAGATATTCCTGTGCCTGTTTTTCTACAGAAGCAGTCACCAGCATGGCAGTCATTCCTTCCGGAATCTGCGTTGCCGACGTGTGGATCACCAGGCAGCAGACATGTGGCTGCGTAAAAGTAATCTGGTAATCTCTGAGATATCTGTCAATCTGCTCCCTGGTCAGCCACCCTTCTATGAGTGCTGTATAAAAGTTGACTCTCAGAAGCGGAAGCGAATCCGTATAGTATTTTTGCAGGGTCTCCACATTTCTCTTTTCCCTGATCTCGGTGTCTAACTTTTCTCTCAGCTTCTGAAAAACCTTCGTCAATTCCGCACAATTCAGCGGCTTGAGAATATATTCATCCACTTCCAGATGTATGGCTTCTTTGGCATATTCAAATTCATCAAAACCGGTAAAGAGAAGAATCTTTGTTGTCGGGAATTCTGCCCGAATTCTCTTTGACAATTCCATTCCATCCATATAAGGCATCCGAATGTCTGTCATTACCACATCCGGCTGATACTCTTCCACCAGTTCCAGTGCCTTTACTCCGTTATTTGCCAGTCCCACAACGGAAAATCCCATATCCTCCCACGGAACTTTCTTCATAATAATCTGTGTTACATCGTCTTCATCATCTACCAGAAGTACTGTATACATTCCTGCTTCCCCCCCGCTGCTTTTCCTATCTGAACATTTACTTTCTGTCTTACTCAGTATATCAGATTCCCTGTGTTTCGTACACTAAAACAGAGGCACTCATGCGCCCGTCCGGATGCATTCTGTGCCCCTGTCTGTCATAAAATATGATGTTATTATTTCTTCTGAACGTATTTCAGGCAGTCCAGTGTAACGGCTACCAGAATGATAATACCGGAGAATACGAACTGAAGGTTGGTATCAATACCCAGAATAGTCAGGGAATAGGTCAGTGCTGTAAAGATGCACACACCTACTACTACGCCTGAGATCTTACCGATACCACCGGTAAAGGATACGCCACCTACTACGCAGGCTGCAATAGCATCCATATCCCAGCCCTGTCCATATGCTGCTGATCCGGAACCAACCATACGGATACATTCCAGCCAAGAGCCGAATCCATACAGAACACCTGCCATCATGAAGGCACCCAGAGTAACCTTAAATACAGAGATACCAGAAACTGCTGCTGCTTCTGAGTTTCCACCAACTGCATACAGATATTTACCAAATGTTGTCTTATTCCAGATAAACCATACAATAATAATTGCTGCCACTGCCCAGAGAATAATGGTTGGGAAGTTGTTGATCTTCGGAATAATCATGGAAGGAATGTTAGATTCGATAGATCCGAAAGAAACACCCTTGGTAGAATAAGTTACCAGACCGAAGATAACCAGCATGTTTGCCATTGTACAGATGAATGGATGCATCTTAAACTTCGCTGCGAAAAATCCTGCGATGGTAGTAAAGCAGGTACACAGCAGTACGCACATAAATACTGCAAATACGACTCTGACGCCTACCGGAAGTCCTGTAAAGTCAAATACATGACCAAATACGGAACCGGTATTGATTCCCTTGTGCATGATAATCGTCGCTGTTGTCGTTCCCATACCAACCATACGTCCAATGGAAAGGTCGGTACCTGCCAGCAGGATCAGTCCTGCTACGCCAAGAGCCAGGAACATTCGCGGTGATGCCTGCTGCAGAATATTCAGTACGTTATTGGTTGTCAGAAGCGGTGTATGCTTAATAATCGGTGTGATAATACACAGCATAATAAAGATCAGTACAATGACAATATACAGACCATTCTGAAGAAGGAAAGATCTGCGGTTGAAGTTGTACTTGTAGTTTTCCCATTTCTGTGCCTGTGTCTCTGCAAAAGAGAACTTTGACATACGCAGCAGATCCAGCAGATGATACTTGTAGTTAAATGCTGCATGTCTGCGGTCTTTTACATCCTGCAGATCCTTTGCCAGTGTCATCTTGGCATCAAAAAGACGGTTTTTGTGTACATACTTTTCGTCTTTCTGTTCCTGATGATCTGTCAGTTTTGCCATGGTTGCCTGATGTTCTTTTTCCAGCTGGGCAACTGCCTGTTTGTATTTTTCCTGTGCGGCAGCTTTTTCCTGTGCACAGCTTTCTTTTACCGGCTGAAAATATTCACTGTCGTAATGTGCTTTGATATAGCCTTCTGCATCTGCAATTAATTTAGAGATGCTGTCTTTGTTTGCCGCTTCCACCTTCTTTGCTTTTTCGATTCCGGCGCGGCACTCTGATATACGGTTTTCTCTTTCTCCTGTGGTAAGAGTCTTATCTCTCTTTGTCACATCAATACTGTTCTGGAAAGCAATTACACGATCGGTTCCTTCCCGGCGCAGGTCATCGATCTGTTTCTGTATCTTTCCGACATATTCATCAATTGGCTGACGGAGCTTCATTTCCTGCTCCTGTGTCAGAATTTTACTGTTTGCCATAATCTGTCTCTCTCCTTATTATAGGTATTTTGCACTGAGTCTCAGCAATTCTTCCTGATTGGTTTCTTTGGTATTTACAATACCGGAAAGATGTCCGTTGGACATAACACCGATACGGTTTGTGATTCCCAGAATCTCAGGCATCTCAGAAGAAACTACAATAATTGTTTTTCCCTGTTTTGCCATCTGGACAATCAGTTCATAGATCTCATATTTGGCACCGACATCAATTCCTCTGGTCGGTTCATCCATCATAAATACCTGTGGTTCTCTCTCCAGCCATTTACCAAAGATTACTTTCTGCTGATTTCCACCGGAGAGACTTGAGATCATGTCGTCCGGTCCCATACATTTGGTATGCATGATTTTAATCTCATTGGATGTTGCTTTTGTCATCTTTGTATCCGAAAGCGCAATTCCCGCTTTATACTGATTCAGGTTGGCAATCGTTGTATTAAAAGTCAGATTGCCCTTCAGGAACAGACCGTTGGCCTTACGTTCCTCTGTAATCATTGCAAAACCATGCTCCATGGCTTCTTTTGCACTGTTGAAGTTCATCAGATGATTCTTAAAATATACTCGCCCTGCTGCTCTGGTTCTTACACCGAAAATTGTTTCCAGAAGTTCGGTACGTCCTGCCCCAACCAGACCATACAATCCGAAAATTTCGCCCTCTTTTACTTCAAAAGTAATATCCTGCAGATGCGGTTCAAACTTGGTGGACAGATGCTGTACAGACAGAATCACATCCTTCGGTGTATTATCCAGCGGTGGAAATCTGTTTTCCAGCGAACGGCCTACCATTGCCGCAATCAGTTCATTCATATCTGTGTCTTTGGAACTCTTTGTCATAACAAGCTTTCCATCTCGTAATACAGAGATCTCATCACAGATCTCAAAGATCTCATCCATCTTATGGGAAATATAGATCAGTGCAATTCCCTGGGACTTCAGCATCCGCATCATTTCGAAAAGCTTGTCTACTTCCTGCACTGTCAGAGAGGAGGTCGGTTCATCCAGAACGATCACTCTCGCGTTATAAGAAATCGCTTTTGCAATTTCACACATCTGTCTCTGGGAAACTGACATATTTCTCATCGGCTGTGTCAGATTGACTGTCATTCCCAGTTTACGGAACAGCTCAGATGCTTCTTTTTTCATTCTTCCCTCATCCACGACGCCGACGGAATTCACCGGATAACGTCCGAGGAACAAATTGTCCATAACATTACGCTCCAGGCACTGGTTCAATTCCTGATGTACCATGGCAATTCCATTTTCCAGAGCGTCCTTTGGTCCGGAAAAGCTCACTTCTTTTCCATCCAGAAAAATGGTTCCTTCATCTTTCTGGTAAGTACCAAACAGGCATTTCATCATGGTAGACTTGCCTGCGCCATTCTCGCCCATAAGTCCCATGACTGTTCCAGGCTTCACGTCCAGATTGATATGGTCCAGAACCCTGTTTCGTCCGAAAGACTTACTCATCCCTCGTATGGACAAGATCAATTCATTTTTCTCTGCCATTCTTCTTACCCCTGTCTTTTCTTCTTCTTAATCGTCGAGATGGGGGCAAAGCTCCTTTGCCCCCATCCAACGTGATCTGTTTATTTTTTCTTACTGACTAAGCAGAGATGTGTAGGATGCTGCATTATCTGTCTTAACCATGTTAATTGCGAATGCATCATACTGGCTTGGGTTACCCAGACGGTTTGTAATGTTGGATTCTGTCTGACCGTCACCACCGATGTATTCTACATCCAGATTCAGAATATCATCATAGTTCTGAAGCAGTGGCTGGTAAGTAGAGCTCAGGAAGTTATCTGCTGCGTTGTAGATGTTCAGCCATACGCTCTTTCTTGGGCTTGTGCTTTCATCCAGCTGATTAGAAACTGGTGCATATACTACTGTAGAATCTGTGAAATCCTGATAGTTGTCAGCTGTTACTGCTACGTTTAATGCGTAGTAAGAACGTTCGTCTGCATTATATGTATAAACGTCATCTGTCAGAACGTTGCCTGCTTCGTCTGCTGTTCCGATACCTGTATCAATATCTACTCCATCCAGTGCGTTACGCAGAACACGAAGTGTTAAGTAAGCCTGAACGTCAGCATGCTGGCTAATTGTTCCGCCGTATCCGTCTGCGATTGCTGCAACTGCATCACTGTTTGCATCGTATCCGAATGTTGGAACTGTATTTTCCTGTGACCATGCATTGAACATGGACATTCCCATACCATCATTGTTAGAAGCGATAACATCGATCTGATCACCGAAAGATGATGACCATGTACCGATTGCATTACCTGCTGTTGCTGCATCCCATGTAGCACCTGCAGAGTTCTTCATTTCCTGAGAAGCCAGCTCACGAACGATGTATTCTTTTCCGTTGATCTCCAGCTTGCCATCCTGTACTACGGTAGCGGAACCGTCTGTGTTTGTTCCAACCGGATCACTGTTGATATCGCCGTCTGTCTCTACTGCTGTACCAAGAGCTTTACGAACACCTCTTGTACGTGCGATAGAATCGTTATGTCCGATATCACCGATTGCCAGAACGTATCCGATGATGCCATCACCGTTACGGTCGATAGAATCGATATTAGCTTCGATATAATCTTTGATCATGGTTCCCTGAAGTTCAGCACCCTGATTTGCATCAAATCCTACATAGTAGGTATTGTCATTGAATGTAAGAGCATCCATATCCAGCTCACCTGTTGAGCTGTTAGATGGCTGACGGTTGAACCATACAAGTGGCTTGTCACTGTTTGCTACATCCTCAGCAGAAACACCAACTGAAAGAGCTGATAAACTAAGAGCTGCTGCAAGCATTAAAACGATTTTCTTTTTCATAAGAAAAATACCCCTTTCTTTTTCGGACCTCTTGTCCGCACTGTTTATGATGCTCTTACTATATCGAATTTTTATTGTGAAAAAAATAGAATATTTTTCGTTCCGCATTGGAATTTTTTAGATATTCTGTTATTTTTTCTTTTATTTCTTACGTTTTATTCGTCATTTAACCTATTTTATCCAGCAAAACTACTCTGTAGATTCCACACTTCTCAGGTACAATTTTGCCATCAGATGATGCGGATCCAGCTCCAGCGTCTCTCTCAGATACTCTTTCGCCTTCTCTGCATTACCAAGTCCCATATTGCCAAGTCCCATCAGGAAGCAGCAATGTGCACGGTTCTTTCTGGTGAAGTCCTCTTTGAAGATCAGCAGATCCGGGTAGGATACTGCAAAGTAATCCATCTTTACTTCATCATAAATATGTGCTTCTCCATAACTGATCAGCTTATAGAATCTGGAGTTCGATGCCACCGGTTCTCCCAGTTCCCGAAGTGCCATACCCTGGAACATGATCATATCTGCCGGCTGGTCATTGTAAAACATCATGCCGGCCGGTTCATCTGTACCAGTGCTGGCTGTTGCAAACAGTTCTTTCGCTCTGTCTTCATTACCCAGTGCTTTTTCCACCAGTCCCAGATAATAATGAATATGATTGTCTTTGGTTCCTTCCAGTTTGCCCTCTCCCAGATTTTCCGGATAAACCAGTGCCTTTTCCAGTAACGCTTTTGCACCGGTGAAGTTTTCTTTTGCGATCGCTTTCTTTGCCTGTTCTACCAGAGAAGTAGTGTATTGGGTTGTTGCCTTTCCTTCTCCGCCTTCCCATGGATGGAACTTACGGCTCATGAGAAGCTCATATGCTTTTTCATGATTTCCGACATAGTTCTGCATGGTAATGTATTCAATAAACACATCATCACGCTTTGCAAAAGTCTCCGGATACTTTTCATAAAATGCAATTCGGTCTTCTACAGAATACCCCAGCTTCTTATATAACTGATCCAGTTCCAGGAAAATACGGGCATCCGCAGTATCCAGGGCAAATGCTTTTTCCAGTACTTCCTTTGCCTTTTCTGGCATATCACTCTGATTGTAATATACCAGAGACAGATTACGCAGTACGGTCGGATAGGTATCATCCAGCTTCGCAGAAGTCTCCCATGCTTCCTGTGCCTTTTCATACTGACGTTTGTCATACCAGAGGTTACCAATATAATAATATGCCTTCGGCAGTTCAGGCTGCAGTTTTGCAGCCATCTGGAGTACGGTGATATCCTCCAGACGATTCGGGAAGCAACAATATGGATCTACCCCATCTGCGGTCTTCACGGCAGCCCTTGCTTCCTCTTCTTTTCCAAGATCATGCAGGCATGTAGCTCTATAGTAATCCAGCATTGGCCACTGTGCATCACAAAGATTCAGGACTCCAAATGCTTCTTCAAAACATCCACTCTCTCTGTAATCAATGGCTGCCTGAATAAAGTTCTGTGGGAAGTTCCGCATCTGTCCTTTCAGTGCCTGCTCTTTTGCAGTCTTTTCTGTATCATCAACCAGAAGTATTGCTTCGTATCCTGATACATAATCAAATGGATCGACTTTTAAACTCTCTGCAATCCACTGTTTTGCTTCTTCTGTCTTTCCAAGCTTTCTTAAGATCGCAGCCTTCAGTCCACGGGCTTTGATATTGTGGCTGTTCTTTACCAGACCTTTTTCAATCAGTTCCAGTGCCATTGGAAGCGCACCTTTGCGTGCTGCAATAGCCGCCAGGAAATAGAAGGACATCTCCTGCTGTTCATTGGACCAGGTTGCTTTGAAGAACGCATCGTATGCCTCCTCGTAACGTCCCTGATAGAACAGGGTAAGACCCAGATCATAATATGCCTCGCTGTTGTATGGGTTTGGATTCTTCCAGGTCATGCGTTTCAGTGCTTTGCGGAAATACTTCTCACTCTCTGTCAGCAGACCACGACGAAGAAGCAGCATACCATATGCAGTATTCAGACGGATATCGCCCTCATCTCTCTTTAATCCTTCCAGATAATAATCATCTGGCAGATAAGTAGCATGACGGTATTGTTCGATATGAAGTCCTGTCAGATACAGTTCTTCGCAGGTCTGAATGTCTTTTGGATCCTTTGCCGCCTCTGCCGGTTCCGGAATCTTTGGAATCTCTTCTTTTAAAGGTGTGAAGGATACCAGTTCTCTTCCATCTGCATTCAGCACACGAACTGTCACTTTTGTCTTATCATCTGCCTGAAGCGGTACTTCTGCCTCATATACTTTTACCGGAGACAGGTCTTCTGTCGTCTCCCACACCGTATTTCCATTCTGTTCCAGTACAATCTTCGCATTCTTTTCTTCGCCTGTGGCATATACGCACAGATCTGCTTTTCCATCATGAATCTCCATGTTCACCATAGCATCGATGGTAGCATTCTTCACATAGCCCACCTTCTTATATGGCATAAAGTATTGCTTGAAAGTCTTCTCTTCAAATGGTTTTAACCAGGTGAAGTCTGGCTGATTGTCCGTGTATACACCAGTCATCAGTTCGATGTATGGGCCATCTTCATCTGTCAGATTGCGATCCCACGCTTTTCCAAAATCACCGCAGCCCCAGGTCCATTGTTTCTTACCGGGAGAGATATGATGGTCAGCGACATGAAGGATACCGGCTTCTTTTCCGTAATCATATCCGCCCACGAAATCAAAGTCAGATTTTTCAGCCATGTATGAAGTCGGCACCGGAATATTTTTGTAACGGGAAATATCCACACCTGCACTGTAATCATGCTTGTAATATATGCCGGTTGCAATCGGAAACTTGGATACATCACGTTTTCCGTGATCCATAACGGCGTGTACATCTGGCGGAAATACAGACTGGGTGTGATCGTTAACTGCTACCGCAGGGTTGGCCCACCACAGGAATGTCTGCGCCATCGGAGTACGATTGTAGAGCTGGCCTCTGATCTCGATATATGCCTTGTCCGGATATAATGTAAAAGATGCAATTCCCTTTGTTCCATACATCTGATCCACATCATTGACCATAACCGTCTTACTGCCATCTTCATGTTCCGTTATGGTATAATCCACTGGCTGATAAGTAGTCGGACGGTGATGCTGTGGCCAGTTGAATTCGATACCGCCGGAGATCCATGGTCCGGTCAGTCCTACCAAAGCCGGCTTAATGACATGGTTATAGTATACAAAATCATAATCATTGGTCTTGTCATAGGCTCTCTGAATTCTGCCTCCAAGCTGTGGCAGCACCATAACCTTCAGATACTGGTTTTCCAAATACAGAGCCTTCCAAATCTTGTCATGCTTTGTATCTTCGATCTTCTCAATTACCGGATATGGATACACTCTTCCCGAGCTCCCCTGATATACTCGTTTTTCTGAAAAAATCGGATTTTTCTCTGCTGCACCAATTTCATAAGTAGGGATAACCACATCTTCTTCCCAGATTTTTACTTCTTCCATAAGAACCTCCTTATATTATATTAATATCTTTTTATTGCTTTTTATTTCTTTTTATGTTACTGTCATTATAACTTAAATATTCTAAATAATCATTATCTGAATTTGCTTGTAAATTTAAAAAAATTGCTCTGTATTGTATGTTGAAAGGAGATCTGACATGCATCCTATTGAATACGGAATTTTTCCGGATGATTCTGATTATTTTCCATACCAGCCAAGTACTACCGCATCCAAAGTATACCTCTATCCGATTGCCCTTGGTCACTTCCACTATCAGGCTGGTTATCGGCTGAAGCGCTCCAGTTATAATAGTTTTCTTCTGATGTACATTGAAAAGGGATGCTGCCAGGTCTACCATCCAAAACAAATCGGGCAGATCCGCCAAGATCAACTCGTCCTTATCGATTGTTACATCCCGCACGAATACGGTTTCCCCGAAGAATCTAATGTATGCTGGATCCATTTTGACGGTCCACTGGCCCGGAATTATTACGAACTGATCACGGCCAACCAGGGAAATGTATTCTCTTCCGGCAATCTATATCCGATCGTTCACGATATGAATAAAATATTGAATATGTTCCGTAACTCCGAACCGATTAAAGAAGCCAGGGTATCTTCTTATCTTACTCAGATGCTTACTGCTTTACTGAATATCCGTTCTGATACCGGAAGTAATTTCTCTCATTCTCAGATTGTGGAGAATTCGCTTGCCTATATCAGCGAACATTTCAGTGAACCCCTTTCGCTTGAAACACTGGCACAAAATTCCAATATGAGCCTGTTTCACTTTACAAGAGTCTTTACTGCAGAGACCGGTTTTACGCCTCATCAGTATCTGATTGCCACACGACTGAATTCTGCCAAGTTCCTGTTGAGAACTCTTGGTATTCCAATCAAGGAAATTGCTTTTACATCCGGCTTCAACAGTGAAAGCAGTTTTTGCTCCACCTTTAAGAAATGGGAACATATGACCCCAGGTGAATATCGCAATCTGACTTTTCCAGAACAGGTTTAGTCCAAAACAGGGAGCTGCATCGCAGCTCCCTGTTTTTTTATCTTATGTGTTTCATGTTCAAGCCTTTTACCAGAATTATTCTGCGTAGCTTCCCATTTCTTCTTTGTATGTATCAGGTGTAACTACAACTGCATCTACTGCTGTTTCCATTTCTGGTTCTTCGCCATTAATCAGCTGCATAAGAACGTCTACGGAACCTGCTCCAACAGAGTCAGCTGAGAAGTATGCAGATGCTTTCATGCATGTGCCGTCAGCACCCTTATCATTCCATTCATCTTTTGCCATATAAGCACCAAGACCTACTACACAAGCGTCAGCGTCCAGACCAGCTGTTTCAAGAGCACGGCAGGCACCGATACATCCTTCTTCGTTAGCACCTGTTACCATCCATGTCTTAATCTGTGGGTTCGCTGTGATAACTGCTGCTGCGGCAGTGTTACCTTTATCTGTTGTTCCATCGTAGTCAGCTTTGAAAATATTGTCTTCGCTGAAGTCAGGACAAAGTTCTTTGAATTTATCAAGTTCGCCTTCTGCGCGAGGTACACAACTGGATACGGTATCCATCGTCATGATCAGAAGTCCTACATCTTCTTTTCCAACCAGCTCATTGTCTTTCGCATAATTAGCAAGCCATTCGCCGTTTGCTTCACCAATGACATATGCGTTGATACCTACCCATGGAGCCAGTTTATTGCCGTCATCATCCTGCAGTGCATCATCAGCTGCAACGATTGGGATACCAGCTTCTTCTGCTTTATCAACAGCTGCCTGAGACAGTGTCTGGTCTGGGATACAGGTTACGATACCGCTTGCATGGTTTGCTATTGCGTTATCAATTGCTTTTAAATATTCTTCCGGATTCATTTTAGCGTCTACATAGATGAATTCTCCACCCAGATCTTCGACTGCTTTCTGAGCTGCTGCACCTTCATCAATGAACCATGTCTGGTCACCAGCTTTGTAGATTCCATAAACTACCAGTTTATCATCTTCCGCACTTGCCGTCATGCATCCTGCTAACATTCCTACTGCTGTAGCTGCTGCAATTACTGCACACATCACTTTCTTTTTCATTTTTAAATCCTCCTTGAAATTATATAATTTTGCACACTTTCGTGTGTGAAGCTCAATTTAATTTATCTACCCGTCAGAGCCCATTCGCAAAACCGCTTCTCCGAAGCTTTTCTTTTGCTCATGTATGGCGTCTCGCCATATAGATTTATAAAAACAGTCTTTATCAAGCAAGCTTGAACAGCCTGTTTTGTATAAATCTGCACGGCTCTGACTTTATTTCACATTTCTCATGCTTGCTTCCAGAAGTTCTTTCTCACGTCTCTGCTTACGGATGAAGTCAGATGTCAGTGCGAAGAGAAGCAGTGCACCACGGGCCACATACTGCCAGAATGTGGATACGTTTACCATGATCAGTCCCGTGTTGAATGCCTGAATCAGAATTACACCAAGTACAGTACCGAACATATCACCTACACCACCTGCGAAGGACACACCTCCAAGAATAACAGCTGTGATGGCATCGAATTCCAGGTTGACATTGGCTGCCGGCTGGCCGGAATTCATACGGGATGAAAATACGATTCCACCAAGAGCTGTCAATACACCAATCAGGACAAAACATTTGGTAATGATTTTCTGCGGATTCAGACCTGCCAGTCTGGCTGCTTCCTGACTTCCACCAATAGCATATACGCTTCGTCCGAATTTTGTCTTTGCAAGCACAAATCCAAGGATTACAAATGCAAGAATCATCAGCCACACAGATACCGGAATGGTAAGAAATCTTGCTTTTCCGATGGCCAGGTAAGCCTTGTTACTGATAGATACCGGTTTTCCATCGCAGATAATATAAGCAAAACCACGGATAATGTTCTGCGTAACCAGAGTAGCGATGAATGCTTCCAATTTAATCTTATTAACCATCCATGCATTAAAGAAACCAACCAGAACGCCTGCCAGTAATACAATAATGATTGCCAGAATCATCGGCATGTCTTTGGAAAGCAGTAATGCTGCCAGTGTTCCGCAGAAAGCTGCCAATGAACCAGGTGACAAGTCATTCTGACCTGCAATGATCAGATAAGTATGTCCGACGGCTACCAGTCCTACCAGGGAAGCGGCAACCATCAGGTTGATCATATTGGTCCATGTCAGGAAATTCTTGTTTAATGCGGTAAATAATGCAAATACTACAATAATTGCACCGATCAGAATGAGCTTGTCACCACCGATCTTACTTAAAATCCCATTTTTTTCTTTTTTTGTCTCTATGTTACTCATGTGCTTCTTCCCCCATCATTCCCAGACTCAGCAATCTGTCTTCTGTTGCCTCTTCTCTGCTGACTTCTCCTACAATCTTCAGAGACTTCATAACCATGATTCTGTCAGAAAGTCCCATAACTTCCGGCATCTCAGATGAAATCAAAATAACTCCCAGCCCCTGTTTTGCAAACTGACAGATCATGTTATAGAATTCAGACTTGGCACCAACGTCAATACCCTTTGTCGGCTCGTCCAGAATCAGCACTTTCGGATTTGTTGCAATACCACGGGCTACGATACACTTCTGCTGATTTCCTCCTGAGAGCTCTACGATCTTCTTTTCCGGAGATGGTGTCTTTACTTTAAATTCCCGAATGCCTCTGTCCGCTTCTTCCGCCTCTTTCTTCGTATCAATAATACCAAGCTTGTTGGCGTTCTTATCCATCAGTGAGATATTAATATTTCCCGCTACGCTTAAGTTGCTCAGGATACCCTGAAGCTTACGATCTTCCGGTACCAGCACGATACCATTATCCATGGCTTCTTTTGGAGAACGGTTCACAATCTTCTTGCCTTCCAGGATTACCTCGCCGATCTTCATCTTATCTGCACCAATAATCGCACGCATCAGCTCGGTCCTTCCAGCTCCAACCAGTCCTGAGAATCCAAGTACTTCGCCTTTATGTAATACGAAAGAATTCTCTTTTACATAATCAGATGAAACACCTTTTACTTCCAGAAGGACATCGCCGATCTTATTATTTCTATCCAGGTTATTGAAGATATCCCCCAGATCACGGCCAACCATCATCTTGATCAGTTGCTGCTCCGGTACTTCTTTTGTAATGACGGTATCAACATAATGTCCATCCTTGAAAATGGCAACCTTATCTGCGATCTCCTGGATCTCTGCCATACGATGGGATACATAAATGATAATTTTTCCCTGTGCCTTCAGCTTGGCAATGATCTCAAACAAACTGTCGATCTCTGCATCACTTAAACTGGCAGTCGGTTCGTCAAAGCAGATAACCTTCAGATTTTCTCTGCTGTACGCCTTCATAATCTCAACCATCTGCTGATAAGCGATACTCAAATCCTTTACCTTTGTGGATGGTAAAATCGGAAGTCCGAAATCGTCGATGATCTCTTTTGCCATCTTATTGGCCTTCGCCGTATCGATAATGCCGAATTTGTTTACCGGCATCCTTCCAAGATAAATATTCTCAGCTACGCTCAGTTCCAGAAGGATCTGACGTTCCTGATAAATAATGCTGATTCCCTCCTGAATTGCTTCATGTGGAGAGCTGAAGTGTTTCTGTACTCCATCCAGCAGATATTCACCGCTGGTCGGCTGATAGTCTCCGTTGAGTACCTTCAGCAGCGTAGACTTTCCGGCACCGTTCTCACCGAGGAATGCAAGCACCTCGCCGCCATATGCTTTGAAGCATATATTATCCAGTGCCTTTACGCCTGGGAAATACTTTGAGATATTCTTAAACTCAAGTACACTGCTCATATTCTTTCCCTCCTTACGTTATCTGGTTTTATCATATCAGCGCCCCATGCTTTTTTCATTACTTGAAATTGCTATGGAGTTTAAAAAAATTGCTGTTTTTGTTAATTTTGCTTATATACATTTATCTTTTATTGTTTTTTTAGTTATTTTCATTACATCACCTTTATTTTTTCAAAATTGCGTTTTCATTTTCGCTATTTTTTCTTCTTTTTTCTGCGCTTCTTGCATAATTTTCGCTTCTGCGTTACAGTAGATATCAGAAAAATATGAACAGGAGTCCATAATCGATATGCAAATACAGAAAACAGCTATTACACTCTCTCAGTCTTCTGAAAAGCAGAAAAAAACAGAAGCTTTTTTATTCCGCCTGACCTGTCAGGATGGATTTTTTGTATCACTCTTTACGGTCGGGGCAGCAATCCGACAGATTGGGTTTTTTTCACAAGAATCACATTTGCAAAATCTTGCTCTTTCTTTTTTACAGGAAGAAGATTATTTTTCCAATCCATTATATGCAGGTGCTACTCTGGCACCGACTGCAGGTCGTATCTCGCTTGGAATACTCCCTGTTGAAGATCATCTGTATGCCCTTTCCCGAAATGAAAATGGTACCCATTCCCTGCATGGTGGATTTCATAACGCCTCCTTTCGCAACTGGAAAGTCTGTGAAACTTCAGTAACATCTTCCAGTGAGGCACAGGTTGTATTCACATGTACGCTCCCAGATAAGCTGGATGGCTTTCCGGGTAACCGAAAAATCATTGTTACTTATACCCTGACAGAAGCACATCAGCTTACCATTGATTATAAAGCCGTCTCCGATCAGGATACTTATTTTAATATCTCTAATCACAGTTATTTTAACCTGTCCGGAAATTTTTCACGGTCTGCTGCAGATCATCTTCTTCAAATCAATGCCGACCGCTATATCTGCAATTCTCCTGACTTTATCCCGGAAAGAACTGCAGGTGTCGCCGATACACCATTTGATTTTCGTCAGCCAGTTTCCATTCTGGATCAACTTCAAAAGTATCCGGAAAACATTCAGATTCAGCGTAACCAGGGTTACAATCATGGATTTATTCTGAATCACGCTTTCGAAAGTGCTGCCCTGTCAGATCCCGGCTCACCGGATCTTGTCTGCATTCTTCCGGATGGATCTGTAACAATGTCCGTCCACTCTGATGCTCCATGCATGGTGCTGTATTCCGGTGGATACATTGATAACAGTCAGAAACTGATCAATGGTCAGTATTCTGTACCTTCCTGCGCTCTAGCCTTTGAATTTCAGGATTATCCGGATGCTCCCGGTAATCATGATTTTCCGTACCATATCACAAAAGCTAATACTCCATGGAAACGACAAATCTGTTATCAGTTTACAATCCGCTGACTTTTTCTTTCCAACTGCTGCGGTATTCCGACGGAGTCATACCAATCTCCTGCCGGAATAGACGGCTGAAGTACTGTGGTGTTCCATATCCTGTTTCCATGGCAATTTCCGTGATAGTTTTGTCTGTTTCCCAAAGTAGCTCCTTAGCCTTATTCAGTCGTAATGCCTGTATATAATCCAGACAGGACATGCCGATCTCCTCTGTAAAATACCTTCTGAGGAAACGGGAACTGATCCCTCTGGAAACAGCCAGTTCTTCAATCTGCAGGGATTCCTGATAATGTTCCTGGATATATTTCAGAATATCCCGGATCTTCTCATTGTGAATCCCGGCTTCTGTTGTGCGAGTTTTCTTTCCATGATATCCCAGAGCCACCACCAGCTGAAGAACTGACAGATCCAGCATAGTTATTCCATAAGATTCTTTATCCACCCTGCAGATTCGGGAGATCTGTTCCATAATCGGCACCAGATCCTCACAATTTTTCAGCACCTGATATTCCTGTTCCTTTTCACAGAAAGGAAATACCTCTTTCATATCTTCTGGTATCTGAATACTCATCTCTGTCTGTTGAATCTTACAGCCGCTTTTGGCATCTACCAAAAATCCATGTTTTTGAAAAGGCGTAATTACAATACATTCTCCGGCTTTCAATGGAACATATTCTGTGTCAAAAATCATCATGCATTTTCCCTGAATCACATAATTAATCTCGTATTCAATGTGACTGTGTGCCTCATAGCGGTAACTTGGCAGGAAACGATAGGCTCCGGATTTTCGGACTTTCACCAGGTTTTCTTCCTTCTCAAGCAATTTCAATATACTCTTCTCAACTTCATTCATGCCTCTTCATGCCCTTTACATGATGCCGTGTTTTGCAAAAGACTCTACGGTGCTCATTCCTCCGCGAATTGCTTCTGCTACCATCTTTTCGCCGGTTGCTTTCTCGTAAGCTTTCTGAACAACTTCGGTCTCTACTTCTTTTGGAATGACCAGGACGCCGTCCAGATCCCCGAAAATAATATCACCCGGATTAATTCTGACACCCTCCATCTCAATCGGCACACGATAATCAATGACTTTTCCTCTTGGTCCCTGATCCTGTGCATATCTTCCATAGGAGAAGCATGGAAAATTCAGTTCCAGAATTCCTTTTGTGTCTCTGTGGAAACCATTTACCACTGCACCGGCGGCTTTTAAAATCTTCATTCTGGTACACATCAGCTCTCCTACCAATGCATAGCTTGGAGAAGAGCCACTGCAGATATAGACCTCGTTTTCTTTTAGATCATCCAGTGCTTCCAGCATAAGACCAAAGTTCTTTTTCATGATTGGATTCTGTCCATCAGACAATTCTTCAAATGCATCTGCTTCCAGTACCGGCATAGCTCTTCCGGCCACTACCATCTCTTCGCGCATTGGCTGAATCCGCTGTGGCAGGAACTGGTGACGATAATTCATCTTATCCAGGATATCGCCAATGACTGCGGAATACAGTTCTTTTTTCATCATTGCAAATAATTCATTGTCATCTTTCCATGTAATCATCTTCTACTCCATTTCCATCACGGCGCCTTCTGCCGCTGATTTTGTGATTTTTCTGTAAATGTTAAGGTAGCCATCCGGAAGTTGCTTTTCCACCGGTTTCCATAACGCTCTTCTTTTTTCCAGTTCCTCATCACTTACGTGGAGGGTGATCTTGCGATTCGGCACATCAATGGTTATCTCATCTCCATCTTCTACCAGTGCCAGATTGCCGCCTTCGTATGCCTCCGGTGAGATATGTCCCACAAAACAGCCTCTGTTTGATCCGGAGAATCTTCCGTCTGTGACAATCGTACAGCTGTCCGACAGATTCATACCTTCCAGACACTTCATCGGACGATACATCTCCGGCATTCCAGGTCCGCCCTTTGGACCTTCGTATCTCAGGACAATCATGGTATTTGGCTGTACCACTCCTGCCAGAATTGCTTCGCAGGCTTCCTGTTCGCTGTGATATACTTTGGCTTTTCCAGTTACAGTCATCAGATCTTCCGGGATCGCTGCCGGTTTTACAACTGCACCCAGAGGCGCCAGATTACCAGTCAGAATTGCCACACCTCCATCTGGGTGGAATGGCTCTGCCACGGTGCGGATGACTTCCCGAAATGTGGAATGTTCTGTATGCTGAAGATTCTCTTTTACCGTCTTTCCGCTGGCCGTGATACAGTCTCCGTGAAGAAGCGGTTCCAGTTCTTTCATAACCGCAGGTACTCCGCCTGCTTCATAGAAGTCTACCATATCATATGGTGATGCAGGATATACGGAAGCAATCTGTGGAACAATTCTGCTGAAACGGTCAAATGCTTCCAGGGGAAGCTTTCCTAGTCCCGCTTCTTTATAGATGGCCTGAAGGTGCATGATTCCATTAGTAGAACCGCCCATAGCCATCAAAACCATAATTGCATTTTCAATTGCTTCTTTTGTGATAACCTGTCTGGCTGTAATTCCCTGTTTTACCAGTTCCATCACTGCCCGTCCGGTCTCATATGCCATCTGCTGGCGTTTTGCATAAACAGCAGGAATCACTGCACTGCCCGGGAGACTCATACCCATAGCTTCCGCCATACATCCCATGGTGTTTGCTGTTCCCAGCATTGCGCAGGATCCTGCACACGGTTCTGCAAGATTCTCGATCTTGCGGAATTCCTTTTCATCGATTTTCCCACGCTGTTTCCAGCCTACAGCCTCAGTCACAATATTTCCGTCATAATGTTTTCCTTTATAACAGGCCGGCATCATTGGTCCGCTGTTGCAGAATACTGCCGGAATATCCAGTCTGGCCGCTGCCATCAGAAGTCCCGGAACAATTTTGTCACAGGAGCCAAGTAAAACCAGTCCGTCAAAGCGGTGTGCCCGCACCATGCATTCCACCGAAGATGTAATCAGATCTCTGGAAGGAAGGATATAGCGCATACCTTCATGTCCTTCTGCGATTCCATCGCACGGAGCAATGTCTCCAAACGTCATTGCGGTTCCGCCTGCCGCCTCGATTCCTCTTTTTGCCTGCTCACACAGTTCATTGATATTGTAATGTCCGGGAGTTGCATTGGTATAAGTATTTACAATCGCAATCAACGGTTTACCCAGCGCCTCATCGGTAAATCCCATAGCCTTGTACAATGCTCTTTTCAGCGCTCCCGTGTCTCCCTGAAGAAGACTGTTGTAATATTCGCTCATTACTTAGTCCTCCACAAAATCATTGGCCGCCACCACCGGAAGGGTTGCACCGCCATCCATGACCAGTGTAGTTCCTGTAATGTAAGCAGCTTCCTCAGACGCCAGATACACCACGCCTTTTGCAATCTCTGTTGTCGTCGCAAATCTGCGAAACGGAAGTCTCTCTGCCGCTTTCAGGCGAATATCTCCCGGTTCCCATCCCACATCAGTATAACCAGGTGCAATCGCTGCCATACGGATACCATACAGAGATAATTCCATAGCTGCATTCTTGGTAAACTTGGAAATTGCCGCCTTATTCGGTGCATAAATGGTTGCTCTCGGCCAGCATCCATTGATCTGATTAGAAGAAAGATTGATAATCGTTCCTTTTACCTCCTGTTCAATCATCTTCTTTGCTGCAATCTGACTGCTGAAGTAAACCCCCTTCCAGTCAATAGCTGTCATCTGGTCAAACATTTCTTCCGTAGCATCCAGGAAATATGCTTCACTGCTGATCCCTGCATTATTTACCAGCACATCAACTACCTGGAATACTTCAAATATCTGACGGTACATTTCCCTGATATCAGCGACCTTTCCCATATCTGCATATACCGTCATCGTCTGCACACCAAACTTTTCCATTTCCCTGCACAGTTCTTCAGCTGCTGCTTTGTTGCTATGATAGTTCACGATGACATTGTATCCTGCCTCTGCCATGCAGTAAGCAATCTGTCTTCCAATTCCTTTTGCTGCACCTGTTACCAGTGCAGTCTTTCTAGTCTCCATATCTGTACACCTTGCCTCCTGTTACCTGCATCTCTTCTACATATAGTTCTCCGCCATTGTCCTCGTCATCTCTTGCTGTTGTAATATATAGCTGCTCTCCACTCTTCCCCCCAAAACAACAACAGCTGACATTGGCATCCGGAACCGGAATTCTCTTTAACACTTCTCCCGTGACCGGATCTGCGCAGACCACCTGATATCCGCCCCACATGGCAATCCACAGATGTCCTTCGCTGTCTATACACATCCCGTCCGGTGATCCTTTTTCGTCCTTCAGATCAACCGCTGTCGCCCTCTCTGCAATTTGCCCATCCTCTGTGATCCGATAACAATCCACTTTATCGGTTACCGTATCCACATGATAGAACATCGTTTTCTCTGCGTTCCATGCCAGTCCGTTTGGAATCGTAAAACCGGAATATACGGTCTTGATCCGGTTTTTTTCAATGCAGAACAGTGTACCTGTATGAGGGGCGTGTTCGTCCTGCACCATAGCCATACTTCCCAGCCATAATTGCCCTTTCGGATCGCACTTTCCATCATTATAGCGAATACCATCTGGCAGGCAGCTTTCCATGACTTTTTCTGCCGTCTGTTTGTCAAAATCCACATGATATAATCCATCCGGAAGTGCCGCTACGAGAGTACCGTCCATTCTAAGCACAAGATCACTGACAAAATCTGTCATCTCCATTTCCCGAATTTTTTCACAATCCGGTCTAATACAGTATATTTTTCGGCATTCGATATCCACAAAATATAACCTGTCATTATACTCATCCCAGACACATCCTTCCAGCAATCGCCCATGAAGATTCGTCAATTTTTCCATTTTTTCATCTCCAAGCCATATATTTGTACCAATTATACAATTATTCCCTCTGTATGACTACTCTGATTCGGAATAAAACATTTTCATTTTTATCCAAAACGGAACTTACATTTAACAATTATCACATTGGATTAAAAAAGGGGAGGCTGCTTATCAGCAACCTGCCCCCTGCTACATTGGCATATTTGATGCATCATCGTCCCATCGCTTCCTTTTCTTTCTCCTCATGTGTAACAAACAATACCTGTTTCCCGATGCATTTTCTTCTTGTATACTCCATTACGATTTCCCTTGTGCTTTGATCCAGGCCGCGAAACGGCTCATCCAGGAACAATACGTCCCAGTCTGCGTAAAAAGCTCTCACCAGTGCCACTCTCTGCCGCATTCCAAAGGACAGTTCCTTTATCTTCTGATCTATGCATTCAGACAAACCGACTTTTTCCAATTCTGCCCGGATTCTCTCATATTCCTGTCTTTCCGGTTCAAAAAGCTTTCTTTTCCTCACAATTCGAATATTGGTATAAACACTCAGCTCCTCACCAAATATCTGATCCTGGAAAACAGCACTTTTCTTTCGTCCTTCCAGGCCGGCTATCCTTCCACTGTCCGGCACCTCCAGTCCCATGAGCAATCGAAGCAGCGTGGTTTTTCCGGATCCGGACGGAGCCATGAGACAGGTAATCTGTCCACACGGAAATGTTCGTGACAAATCCTGAATTACGTGATGATCCCCATAGCGTTTACTTAAATGCGTCAACACAATGTCCTGATTCAGCGCCTGCCTTTCTTCCGGAGCATTTTTTACCTCATCTGTTTTTCCTGACTCCGGTATCTGTATCTTTTTCAGCCGGTCTCCAGCCATATCCAGTATCCGTAGAAACAGCTTTTCAAACAGATAGCTCAACACCAGAATCATCGTCGTCCAAGCCAGCAGATCTGCTGTTTCCAGATAGATCTTTGCCTGATACAGCTTCTCACCGATAGTTCCGCCTGAGATTCCGATTACTTCCGCTGCAGTTCCTGCTTTCCATGCCAGTCCGATTCCAAGGGCGCAGCCGGCCCTCACATAAGGAAGAAGCTGGGGAATGGCAAGCCATCGTACCCTCACCCATTTGGGCAGTTCAAATACTTCTGCCAGCTCTGTCAGCTTCGGATCCATCTGCTGCAATCCTTCCAGTACATTCGTATAAAGGATGGGAAATGTCATCAGAAATACAATGCCGACAGACAGATTTCCGGAAGACATCCACATTAACAGCAGGATAATCACAGACGCTACCGGTGTGGATTTCATCACACAGACCATGGGATAGCACAGTTCTTCTACCTTTCTGTGACGGAAAGCCAGTACGGCCACACCACTTCCTGTCAGTGCCCCAAGCAAAAAGCCTCCCATGATTCTTTCTGTGGAATGTAGAACTGTGCTCCAGAATTCTACCTCCGGAAGCAACTGAATCAATCTTTTCCCTGCAACAACAGGAGATACCATCAGTATCTCCTGTCCAATCTGCATACTTACTATCTGCCATGCAAGCAGCCAGAATGCAACTGCCCACCAACGCATTTTACTCTGCTTTTTTCTTTTATTCTGCATCATAATAGAATTCGTCTGCTGGAAGTGCTCCGCCTACCGCCTGTGGATTCTCCTGCTCCAGAACCGCCAGATAACCGGAAAGTTTTTCTTTCATCTCATTCCCATCTATGCATACAATATTGCACTCTGGGAGTGCCTTTTTTGCTATTTCTTCCGGAACAATATCATAACCGCCAATGAGTCTGGCGGCCTCCTCTGTATTGCTATTCACAAAGGATACCGATTCCTCATAATGCTCCATGAAGTCTTTTAGAACCTCAGGATGTTCCTGCGCAAATTCTGTTCTCACTATTGTTACACCAGTTACCAGACTGCTGTTTCCGTTATTTTTTTCCTGAATTTTATCCCATTCGTCAGTCAGATCCAGTACCACCTGTAATGATGAATTCTTACTCTGTGCAGTTGTTACAAATGGCTGTGGGAGCAATGCTATCTCATCCGGATGTTCTGTAAGGGCTGCTACACATTCTGTATGCTCACTTTTCCATTCGATCTGCACATCTTCACCCGGTATCAGACCATTTTCTTTCAATATATAATTTAATGCATATTCTGGCGTCGCACCTTTTCCGCTGGCATAGATCGTTTTACCTTTCAGTTCTGAAATATCCTGAATCGTATCCCCATTTCCAACCAAATACAATACTCCTAATGTATTAATAGAAAGGACTTGTACCCCACCATCTGTTTTCTGATAAAGTACACTGGCCAGATTTGCCGGTACTGCAGCTATATCAACGGTTCCCTGTACAATTGCCGGAGATACTTCGTCTGGAGAAGCTGCAATCTGAAACTCATAATTTTCTTCCGTAATCTCTCCCTGATCGACTTCGTTCATGAATGAAACCATTCCCATTGCTGTCGGTCCTTTTAATGCCATAACCGTCACAGAATCTTCTGCTAAAGCACCTGTTTCCATACACATAAGCATACTGCCAGCTGCCAGAACGGATAACATTCCATAATTTTTTATTCTCTTTTTTCTGCCCATTTTTCCCCTCACTAATCCACCAGCTTCTCCAGTTCTTTCACATATTCTGTCTGACTGGATACTTTATGTCCTGCCGTTGCCGCATATTTATTTACCGCTGCCTGTGATTTCTTGATAGACTGCATGGTTCCGGCACCTGCCACGCATCCTCCAGGGCATGCCATGCCTTCCAGAAGATACCCGTTATATTTTCCGGCTTTCGCCATAGTCAGAAGCTTCCTGCATTCTTTCAGACCTTCTGCATTTGCCATTTTAATATCCATATCCGGATATTTCTCTCGGATTACATTTTCTACTGCTTTCGCCACCCCACCGGATACTGCAAAATTACGGCCATCTGATGAGGCATCATTCACACCATTCGGATCTTCTTCCAATAATTCTACATTGATATTCTTCGCTGCAAAAATTCCTGTCATTTCTTCAAATGTCAATACAAAGTCTACTTCGCTCTTTACGGTTCTTCGCATAGCTTCCAGCTTTTTCGCCGCACATGGTCCTATAAATACCACTTTTGCATTTTTGTTTTGCTGTTTGATCAGTCTGGCTGTCAAGGTCATCGGCGTCAGTGCCATGGAGATACAGTTCGCATAATCCGGAAACAGTTTTTTTGCCATCATAGACCATGCCGGGCAACAGGATGTTGCCATAAACGGAAGCTTTTCCGGTACTTCTTTCACAAAATCTTCCGCTTCCTGTGCTGCACACAGATCTGCTCCGATTGCCACTTCAAATACATCTGTAAATCCCAGTTCTCTCATAGCCGCTCTTAATTTACCCGGCGTCACTTTCGGTCCAAACTGACCTACAAATGCCGGAGCCAGTGCCGCATAAACCTGTTCTCCAGCCTGAATAGAACGAATAACCTGAAAAATCTGTGACTTGTCCGCAATCGCACCAAAAGGACAATTCACCAGACATTGTCCGCAAGACACACATTTGTCGTAATCAATATCTGCTTTTCCATTCTTATCCGTATGAATAGCATCCATTCCACAAGCTGCCGCACATGGTCGTTCCTGTACAATGATTGCATGATAAGAACAGACTTCGGCACATTTTCCGCATTTGATACATTTTTCCTGATCTATATAAGATCTTCCATTTGTACGATCCAGTTTGATTGCTTTTTTCGGACAGACTTCCACACATGGGTGTGCCAGACACCCCTGACAGCCATCTGTTACCCACACTCTTTTCTCATTGCAACCATTACATGCAAATTTGATGACATTAATCAACGGCGGCGTATAGTATGTCTCTGGTTTATCAGCCAGCTCGACCTGATCCGAAATCGGTGCATGCTCTGTCGCATCACGATATGGCAGTCCCATAGCTAAACGCACACGTTCTCCGACAATTGCCCTCTCAAGAAAAACATCACTTCGAAAACTGCCTGTCTCTCCCGGAATAATGTGATAAGGTATCTCTTCCACTGTTTTCTCTACAGAACAACCCGTATCATAAGCCATTTTTGCCACTTCCGTAAAAATAGCATGACGAATCTCCTGTATTCTTGTTTCTACTCCTCGCACTTTTTTTCCTCCTGTGCTCATATATTCCTCCTGATACCTTAAAATTCTTTTCCGCATATACTGCTGTTTAAGATTATTTCCCAAACACGAAATTATATTAACAAACTTCTATATAAAATTCCATATAAAAATCCTGTGGAAACACTTCCGGCTGCCACAGGATCTTAAAATTCATCTGCAGGTGACGTAATCTACTACTGCAAATTTAGATTTTACTTCTCTCCTCCAATTAAAAACATTGGCATAAATGCATCCATTTCCTGACTCAATTCATCCTGCATTTCATCAGGAGTTTTCATTACTTTCTTTAATTGCGGAATGGCAAATACTTTCCTCCATCCGTTATCCATGAGGTACTGTAAATCCCATCCCGGTCTGTTTTTGCTACTCATAAACAAATCTTTACTGACATTTTCAAATGTATCTCTCTTTCCATCATGGGAGAAAATACCTCTTCCACATTTTTTTGTCAATTTTTCATTCAATATCTGAAATTGCTGCATTCTGTTTTCATCATATAAATGCAGATAATAATTCGCATCAAACACCAGCATTCTTCCACCCGGTTTTAATATACGTTTCCATTCCTGATATGCTTTTGGGGGATCGCTTAATGTCCAGGTAATGTTGCGGCTAATTATCATATCAAATGAATTATCTTCAAACATTGTCTCCTGACAATTCATAACAAACAATTCTGCATCCACTCCGGCTGCTGCTACGTTCTCTTTTGCAGCCTTGATCATATTTTCTGTCAGGTCAATCCCAATAACATGATGCCCTAATTCACCTAGTACAACCGGGAAATAACCCGGTCCTGTTCCACAATCCAAAATCTTCATCGCACCGCTCATCGGAGCATAAGATAATATCACATCTGACCACGCTTTTTTCTGTTGCTCTTCTTTTAAGAGTTCTTCTTTAATCTGTTCATCATATATCTGGGCATCTCCTTCCCAGATATTCTTTATCTGACTGTTAAACATCTATTTCTCCTCTTCTGTTGTCACTACATGCATTGGAGTAACTGTTGTAATTCCACTTGGAATTTTATATACTTCAATACTGACTTTATATACTTTTTCCAACAGTTCTTTCTCCAGGACTTGTTCTGGACTTGCCTGGCGAATATTTTTTCCTTCATGAAGTAACACAATTTCATCAGAATATCTCGATACCAACGAAAGATCATGCATTACAATAATTCCTATACACTGGTTCTCTCTGCAATATTGTTTTGTCACATCCAACAATTTCAGCTGATGATACAAATCCAGTGCGGATGTTGGTTCATCAAGCAAAAGCAGTTTAGGCTTTGCGATCAACGCCTGTGCCATAACCACCATCTGTTTCTGTCCACCAGAAAGATCTGAAAAACGTTGTTCTGCCAGATGTGTAATCTGTAGCTTTTCCATAATTTCTTCTACTTCGCCAAGAATTTCATCATTCACACGCCACTTCAGATCCGCTATTTTACCAAGCAAAACCATTTCTATGACAGTAAGCGCTGATGTCGAATATGCCATCTGAGGAACATAGGCTATCTGTTCTTTGGAATATATTTCTTTCCCGTCAGAAAGACATATCTCTCCACTGCTTTTCAGCAAACCGGCTATTGATTTTAAAAAAACACTTTTTCCGGCTCCATTAATGCCAATTACTGAATTCAGTGTTCCTTCATAAAAAGCTGCATCAACGCCTTTCAGAACCTCTTTCTTTCCAAATCTAATCTGTACATCTTTGCATATTAACTTTAGCATTATATCTTTTTCCTTATAATCAAGTAAGACAAAAAGGCTACTCCTACAATATTTGTAATAATTCCAACCGGTATAACTTCTCCTGGTTTTAACATTTTTGACAGCACCGAAGCAGCCAGCAAAATAATGATGCCAAAAATTGCAGACAATGGCGCTAAGAACCTTTGATCTTCTCCCACATAACTTCTTGCCAGATGTGGCGCGACAAGACCAATAAATCCTATGGATCCAACATAAGAGACTGTTACTGCCGTCAATACAGAAGAGTATAAAAATGTTCTTCGACGCAACTTTTCTGTATTGATTCCGAGACTCTGTGCACGCTCCTCTCCGGCAGACAATGCTGTCAGTTTCCAACTTAATAACATAGACAACATGAAAAAGATTGCAAAATTTACACTGCAGACCTGTACCCCTTCCCAACTTGCCTTTGACAATGATCCGAATGTCCAGTGCATAATTTCTGACAACTGTTCACGACTCGCCATATACTGCATCAGTGTCTGAAGTGCTGTAAACAGGAAATTAATGATAATTCCAAACAGCACCATATCCTTTGTTCCGGCATTGCGATATCGAATCATGGCAGAAATCAATCCACAGGCAAATAATGCAAACGCCAAAGATGACACTGAATTATTCAGCCACCCAATCGGAATAAACGGAAATCCAGTTACTACACCAAATGCTGCTCCAAATCCTGCTGCCGATGATATTCCCAGTGTATATGGACTGGCAAGTGGATTTTGCAAAATCGTCTGCGTCTGTTCTCCCGCAAGCGCAAGAGATGCGCCCACACAAATACATGTGAGCGTCATCGGCATTCGAACTCCCCAAATAATGTAATAATATCGGTCTTGCTCTTTATTTATCCGAAAAATAATTTTTAACGCTTCCTGTACTGTCAAACTGGAAGATCCTATCATAATATCCCATACTGCAAAAACAATCAGCATTAAAATAAAAAGTGTAAAAGCTGCCACCCTTCCTCGTATCAGCTTTTTATATGTATTCTGTTGTACTGATATACTAGTCTTCATAACTGTACTGATGGAAGAATATACCCTCCTGCGGCAAAGATGGAAGATACTTCTCTGTAAATGCTTTTATATCAGCTTCTGGATCAAGATCCTGGAACTCATCCGGATACAAATTTTTTGCAATATATTCCACAACACAATAATCTCGTAAAGTGCGTAACACACCATCATCGATACAGTAAATCTGATTATTTTTTACAGCTTGAAGCTGATCGTATCCAGGTCTTGCTTCTACCATACCTTTTGTAGATTCTAAAAATTCATCTTCTGTCACATTATATCCCATACGGAATCCATCTGCATTGGAATTACTTTTTCCACCACCTATAATAAAAATGGTATCTGGATCCTGTTCCAACAGGAATTCCAGATCTAAATGGGTTCCAGATCCTTCCTGCCCCTCTTTCCATACCAGATTCATGATATCATCACCACCGCCCTCTTTCAGGTAACTTCCGAAAAGAGTATATGGGAAATCACTATATCCAAGCTCATGGTACGAATCCATATCTGTGTGGTACTCATGGAATGTCTTCTTTTTATTCTGAATCTCTGCTGTACGAGCTGCAATTCCTTCATGACCTGCTGTATATAAATCCAAAATTTCCTGTGCTCTGTCTTCAACCTGGAAAATTTCTCCTAAAATCTTCGTTGCTGCTGTATGTTCTTCCACCGTACATGCAGAATAATTAATTGCTACAACTGGAATACCTGCTTCTTCCAGTTTTTCCATGGCTTCCGGAGCACCCTCATATTGATAATTTCCTACGATAGCAACATCTACATCCATTTCAATCAGTTTCTCTACATCAAAATTATCCTGCATAGTAGATCCAACATCTACCATATCAGCATAACCTTCCACATTTTCTCTATACATCTCTGACAAGCTGGCAAAAAATCCTTCTGTATCATATAAAGAAGTTGCTTTTACCTTTGTAAAAGCATCTGGTCCCACTACTGTAAGAAAGTTCTCATAATAAAAGCCAAGATAACAACTTTCTACTGGCAAGTTAACAGTAACCTCACGTCCTAATTGATCTGTAATGGTTACAGATTCTGATTCCGCTGCTGCGCTGACGGTCATAAGACCACACAACATTGTTGCTGCAACTAATACTACATACTTTTTCTTCATTGGTTTTCTCCCTTATTTATAAATTTTTATTTCTTCCTACCCATTACACCTGAAAGCGATCATATGTTTTATAACAGTCCAGGCAGATCTTTTTCCATTCCAAATAAGAATATCTATCAGGCTAAAAAAGAGCAGTCCTACCAAAAACTGCTCTTTCTAAGATAAGGATGCTAATGACATTGTTTCCAATATGTATATTTGCTGGAGTACCATATTGGAGGACTCTTTTAAGTTAACCTGCTGTTAATATAATCCATTTTGCAAGTCATAACAAGCCTCCCGGGGGGATATATTTTTCACTTTTCATATGAATAGATGGAATACCTACATCTCTTTTGGATATATATCAGATGTGAGATGACTCCCATCTGATATAGCCTCCAGCAGGATTGCATCGATTTATGATTCCATCACATAGTTTTTTATAAATGTCAAAAATTTCTTTGGTAATCTTTCCATTTTCTGATCATTACGGAAAATACAGATAAACTGCACAGACTGTTCCTGATTTTCCAGCTGCATGGTATCGTGATTTATAAATTTGTCACTATGACTCAGGCCATCAGGACTGATGTTACCCAAATCCGTGTTCTGCAGCATAGCCTGCATAATATAGTCACTGTTCGTAGTGACCTTAACCTGTAGTTTTCTTTTTTCTTCTTCACTTTCTTTTTGTTCTTTCCATAAAGAGATACCGGAATAATAATCCTCCACGCCCTGAACCAAAGAAATCTCATTCCGTTTTTCATGGTATGCTTTGTCTCTGCAATACAAAACCGTTTTCGTTCTTTTTAAAGTATAGTAACCAATATGATTCTCCGGAAACATCTTCTTCAGCTTGTCCAGCTGAGAATCTTCAAAATAGGCAAAACCCAGCTGATCCTGATTTGCGATAATTCTTCGTATAATTTCTTCTGCCGGCGCACTGATGATATTATATTTTTCTCCTGCACTTTCTTGTATATAATACTCACAGAACGTATTGGCAAACCAGGAACTTGGCTGAAATGATACTCTCAGTTCTTCTGTGGCATCTTCTTCCGCACAATCCAGAATCTTTGCACTGCACGCTACCATACTTAATGCATATTTATAAATCTGCTCCCCTTTTGCAGTCAATTCAATTCCATGCCGCCTTCGTTCAAATATTTTCTTTCCAAGTTCTTTTTCCAGAGCCGCTATGGTTTTGCTCACATTGGACTGTGACGTAAACAGCATCGAAGCCGCCTTACTGAATGATTTTGTCTGTGCACAGATTACCATGCACTGAAGCTGTCGTAATTCCATTTTTGTCCTTTCATCTTATTCCTGAGAAATCTCATCAATAAATCTACGTTCTTCTTCCGTAAATGGTGCGCAGGCGATTGCTTTGATATTATCCAGGATCTGCTGTGGTCTGGATGCACCTATCAGGACACTGGTTACTTCCTTATGCTGAAGCAGCCAGCCAAGTGCCATCTCTGCCAGTTTTTCACCACGCTGAGCGGCCAGTTCATTTAGCCTGCGTATCTGTCCCAGTCTGTGTTCATCCAGCGTACTTTCTTTCAGGAATCTACCGTCGGTACGGATACGGCTGTCTTCCGGAATTCCGTGAAGATAGCGATCTGTAAGCTGTCCCTGTGCCAGCGGACTAAAGGTGATCAGACCTTTTTGCAGTTCACCGGTCATTTGTTTCAGACCGTTTTTCTCTACGGTTCTGTCAAAAATGGAATACCTGTTTTGGTTAATCACAAACGGACAACGAAGTTCCTGCAGAATCGCAGCAGCTTTTTTCAAAGTTTCTCCATCATAATTAGAGAGTCCCACATAGATTGCCTTACCGCTCTGTACCGCACTTGCCAGTGCTCCCATGGTTTCTTCCAGTGGTGTATCCGGATCCATTCTGTGATGATAGAAAATATCCACATATTCCAGTCCCATACGTTTCAGGCTCTGATCCAGACTTGCAAGAAGGTATTTACGGCTTCCCCAGTTACCATAAGGGCCGTCCCACATATCATATCCGGCTTTTGTCGTAATAATCAGTTCATCTCGATAGACCCCCAGATCTTCTTTTAAGATTCTGCCGAAGTTTTTCTCTGCACTGCCCGGTTCCGGTCCATAATTATTTGCCAGGTCAAATTGTGTGATTCCGTTGTCAAACGCGGTGAAGCAAAGTTCCCTCATATTTTCAAACTTTGCGGTATCTCCAAAATTATGCCACAGTCCAAGTGACACCTTCGGAAGTAACAGTCCGCTGTTTCCGCAGCGTTTATATTCCATGGCCGTGTATCTCTCTTTTGATGCAGTATACATAGTAATCTTCCCCCTGTTTTGATATAGATTTTTGTAACGGTTCGAATTCCATTATACCATCATTCTCCTACTGCTAGCATCATTTAAATAAACAAAAATCGTATCTGTTCAGTATCTTCACAGATACGAAGCCAAAATTCAATAAAATCACCTTTGGTGATGGAATTTTGGCGTGCATGTCTCGGGATTTTGGCATATTCATGCCAAAACACCTCGCGGGACAGTGGGTTCTGAACAGTCACCAAAAATCTTATATTTTTCTTCCATACTTAAAAGGTATTGTTGACTACATAAACTAAATATTTCACAATAGTTGCATTCCGTGCTATATTATAGACAGATAAAAAGTCAGGCCGGACTTAACAAGATGTGAAATCACTTAATCCATTATTATTTCTCACAATGTTGAAAAGGAGGAACTGATCATGAAGAAGTTTAAAGAATTTTTATCCGAATATTACCATAGTTTCGCAAAGGGATATCATATGTAATCTGATATTCACCAGATAAGATAAGATATACACTCTCTGGGGACTGCTCACGTAGCAGCCCCCTTTTTATGTTTTGTTTGACTTATGCCGGATAATGTGCGACAATGCTTTTATGGTTGAAAGTGCTAAAGTGAACTTGATTCTTGAATAACTATAGGGAGGCATGTTACATGTTAAAACAAATTACTGTTTACGCAGAAAATAAAAAAGGAACCATGAAAGATATCACCGGTATTCTTGCCGGCCATGATATCAATATCTGGGGTTCCGTTACCAATGAAAGTTCTGAATTCGGTATGGTTCGTATGATTGTATCCGATCCGGACAAGGCTCTGAAAGAGCTCTCCGCTCAGGATTATCTTTGCCGGATGACCAATGTGATCGGTGTAGAAGTGGAAGATGAAGTGGGTAACTTAAATGCACTTCTGACTGCATTCCTGGATTCCAATATCAATGTGGATTATGTATATCTTTCCTTTAACCGTGATACCGGCAAGCCGGTTCTGGTACTTCATACGGAAGATCTGGAAGAAGCAGAATCCTGTATCTTATCCAAAGGATTCTCAGCAATTTAATTAATTCTAAGAAAATCCTGTGACATAAAAAGCCACAGGATTGTTCATTTTATTCCGCATACCGGCATGCTCACATCTCTTTTCCAAAAATGACTTCTCAGAGATATCGTCTAATACTTCATTCGCCATCCGGCATGATATTTATTTTTCAGGATTCCGTTCACCAGCTTGCCCCAGCCCAGTGGATATCCGTTGACACATACCAGCTGCCAGCCTTTTTCCAAGCGCTTTTTCATGGATTTGGTGTCGCTCATCTTTTCCGCTTCCTGAAGATTGTGTTCTACGATATCGTCCACTTCCAGCGTCTCCCCACGGAGATATTTTTCCACACGCACATCGCTGTAATCCAGATCAACGACTGCCGTATATTCTTCTTTTTTCAATGCCATGGCAAAGGACTGACTTGGTTCAAAACGATCCTTTCGAATCTCTCCCAGATACAGACCATTTCGCAGGAATACCA
Organism: uncultured Lachnospiraceae bacterium; assembly: GCA_900544685.1. Taxonomy (GTDB): domain Bacteria; phylum Bacillota; class Clostridia; order Lachnospirales; family Lachnospiraceae; genus Marvinbryantia. The sequence continues at coordinate 32,916 of UQWA01000012.1, forward strand.
AACCTTTGCGGGCACCCAGTGCTTCTGGTACCAGGTAGACCTGATCCTTGCGAACCTCCACCTGCTTCCAGTTCATCTCCATAGAAACATCAGCGAAGAATTCTGTCAACGCTTTTGTCTCAGGTTTGCCGATACCTTTAATGTCAGAAATAGCACTATGTTCTGCGGTGCTCGCCAACACTTTTTCACAATTTTGCTCCTTTGCGACTTCCTCCCCAGGTGCTTTCTTATGAAGTAACGCCAGGAAATGTCCCTCTCCTGCCATCTTGTGCGGCCAGATGCGGACACATTTTTTTAAGTCAGGGGTTCCCATTTTTCTTCTGACTGGATCTGTACATTCTCCATCCCAGCCTTCGTACGCCACTTCCGGGCGCCCCGGTGCGAATCCTTCATACGGCTGAATCTCCCGAATCTCCATATCGTCTCTGCTGTCCAGCAGGAACTGAATCACCTGTTCGTTTTCTTCCGGTGAGAAGGTACAGGTGGAATAGAGCATGTCCCCGCCAGGTGCCAGCATCTGTGCGGCTCTGGTGATAATTTCTTTTTGCTGTTTTGCACATTCAAATGGCTTGTTGCCATCCCACACCTTTGCCACGGCAGGATCCTTACGGAACATACCTTCCCCGGAACACGGCGCATCTACCAGAATCTTGTCAAAAAATTCCGGGAAGTTCTCTGCCAGCTTTGCAGGTACTTCATTGACCACAAAAGAATTGCGTATTCCAAACACTTCGATATTCTTTAGCAGCGCCTTTGCTCTGGATGCACTGATATCATTGGCAACCAGAACGCCCTTCCCGTGAAGATGTGCCCCCAGTTCCGTTGCCTTGCCTCCCGGTGCTGCGCACAGATCCAGCACTCGATCCCCTGGCTTTGACACCAGCCTGGATGCAGGTGTCATAGCACTCGGCTCCTGCAGATAATACATTCCCGCATAGTAAAACGGATGTCTGGCAGGCATATCCTGTTCTTCGTAATAATATCCATTTTCCGTCCACGGAATCTTTGTCAAATGAAAAGGTGCAATTTTTTCAAACTCTTTCGGAGAAATCTTATCTACATTCACTCGCAGACCAAAGTTTCTTGGCCGATCATAGGATGCAAGGAATTCTTCATACCCTGCCCCCAGGAGCTTTTTCATCTTAATCTCAAACTCTTCCGGTAAATTTACCATTTAACTTTCCTCTTTCTTATATACTTAGCAGACATATCTTCCATAAGTGGTTCTTCTGATAGCTATAATTTGTCTTTTGAACCTACTCGATACTCTTCAGTGATTCTACCATATCAATTTTCTTCAGTTTCTGGTGCATAACTGCATTGACCAGTATAGAGAACACTACTGTAAATGCCGCAGAGATCAGAAAACTCGGCGGGTTAATATTTCTTCCGAACATGGTCGCATCTACTTCCACAGTTGTGATGACAAAATAGTGCAGGACTTTTCCCATTCCCATACCTGCCAGAATACCGATGGCAGTAATCAGGATATTCTCTCTGTATACATAGGCATCTACTTCTCCATCATAGAAACCAAGCACCTTCAGGGTTGCCAGTTCCCGCTTTCTTTCATTGATATTGATGTTACTTAAATTATACAATACCACAAATGCCAGAAGTCCTGCTGATACAATCAGTACGATAATAACGGAATCCAGCGTAGACAGCATATTATCGATCTGTGTCATAGTAGATGTGGTGTAGCTAATACTCAGTGCAGCATCTTCATTTAAGAAGCCCTGTCCCAGTGCTTCCAATGCTGTCGTATCTGTACCATCTTCTGCCCGGAACATGATTTCATTGTATTCCGGTACTTTTCCGGTGCATTTTTCATATAAGTCCGACGTCATATAGATATAATGTGACAAATAATTTTCCGTCACTGCCGCAATCGGCACTTCTATTTCTCCCAGTTTTTCATCTTCCAGCACCAGCATATCTCCGGCCTTCACACCCATCAGGGAAGCAATCTTTTCGGTAATAATGGCGCCCCCATCATTCAACTGATCGTTCTCACCGGTCTGACGATCACGAAATACCAGGAAATCATCGATCTCTTCCAGCTTTTCCGGAACCACCAGATAAACGTTCCAGGACTTTTTCTCCCTGCGCACAGTTTCCTTCTGCATCAGTGCCTCTGTGTAATTCGCTACTTTATCGTTGTTTCCCACAGTCTGAAGCAGCTCTTCCTTGCTTTCTTCTTTCGCACCGGTATCCAGAATTACCATAGCATCATAAAGCTGCAGCTGCTGATACTGCAGATGTCCGATGTTTGATATGGAGTCTCTTAAGCCATAGCCCACCAGCATCAGTGCCATACAGCCCCCGATTCCAAATACCGTCATGAAAAATCTTTTCTTATAACGGAACAGATTACGTACGGTGGATTTCCAGCTAAAGCTTAAATGCTTCCAGATAAACGGTATCCGTTCCAGTAATACACGTTTTCCTTCTTTTGGTGCAGGCGGACGCATCAGCACCGCAGGTGTCGCTGCCAGTTCCCGATAACATGCCGCCAGCGTTGCCAGCATGGTACTTGCCAGCGCCGCACCTGTGGCAATCAATGCATATTTCATATTATAAGGAAGTTCGATATTTGTCATATGATGGTACATGATCCGATATGCCGTCACGATAACAAACGGCAGGAATTTTTCTCCAAAAGCAATTCCTGCAAGGCTGCCACCCAGTGTAGCAAATAACGCATAGCACAGATATTTGGACGCAATAGCAGCCTTGCCATATCCCAGTGCTTTCAGTGTACCGATCTGGGTTCGTTCTTCTTCCACCATTCGGGTCATAGTTGTCAGACTGATCAGTGCTGCCACCAGGAAAAACATCACTGGGAATACCTGACCGATGTTGCGCATACGGTCTGCATTTTCTCCATAACCAATGTTCTCCGGCAGGTCACTTCGGTCACTGACTGTCCATTCCGGATATTCCAGCTCTGCTACATCCTTTTCTGCATCGGCAAGCTTCTCCTTGCCTTCTGCTATCTTATCTTCTGCTTCTTTTTTACCCTTTTCGTACTGAATCCTTCCATCTGTCAGCTTGTCTTCATTATCTGCGATCTCCTGCTCCCCATCTGCGATTTCTTTTTTACCATCTTCAATGGTCTTTTTCGCGTCGGCAAGCTGTGCCTCTGAATTCGCAATCTTCGCTTTTCCCTCTGCAAGCTGTATTTCCCCGCTTTGCAGTTCTGCTTCAGAATTATTCAATTTCTGTTCATTTTTCTGTATGGTTTTTTTTGCATCGGACAGTTTCTTTTTTCCATCTTCCAGTTGTTTTCGTCCCGAATTAATCTCTTTCTGTGCAGTTTCCAGGGCAGCTTCTCCCTCTTTCAGCTGCTTCAGGGATGCTTCCAGCTGCACTGGAACCTTATCCAGTTCAGTTTTCCCCTGTTCTAGCTGTACCTTCGTCTCATCCAGCTTCGCTCTGGATGCTGCAAGCTGTTCTCCTGTCTGGGTAAATGTTGTCTCTGCTGTCTCAATAGCCGATGTAATCTGATCCAGATTCCCCTGTACTTCTTCCTTCTGCGCACTGATCTGCGCCTCTGCTTCCTGTGCCTGGGCAAGCGCACTCTGCGCCTGGGTCAACTGCTCCTGAAGCTGGGCAAGTTCATTCTGTGCCTGGGTCTGCTGTTCCTGAAGCTGGGCAAGCTCATTTTGCGCCTGAGGCAGCTGCTCCTGAAGCTGAGCAACTGTCTGCTGTGCCTGATACAGCACTGCACTTTGCTCCTCGATTGCTGCCTGCGCAGCCTGAATCTGTCCCGGCAGTGCACTCAGTTCTGCTTCCTCTTCCACAGATAACTGATACTTACTCTCATCCAGGGTTTCTCCCTCCTGCAGATTCGCCTGATCTGCATTCTTCTGTGCTTCCAGTTCTGCCTTCTTATTCTCCAGTTCCACCTGCCTTTGCTGCAGAGATGCCACCTGACCAGACAGGGTATTTATTTCATTCTGCGCATTATCTGCAGCCGCCTGTGCCTGGGTGACTCCATCTGAAAGTTGTGTCACAGCATTGGCCGCCTGAGTCACTCCATCCGAAAGTTGTGCCACAGCATTGGTTGCCTGAGTCACTCCATCCGAAAGCTGTGTAACAGCATCTGTCGCCTGAGTCACTCCATCTGCCGCAGTTGACGCTGCTGCATCCAGTTGCACCATTGCCTGCTGACAGGTTGCCTTCTGTGTTTCCAGTTCTGACTTCTGCTCCGGCCAGGCTGCCAGGCTGCTCTGATACTGTGCCAGTCCTTCCTCATACTGAGCCACACCTGCTTCATATGCCTGCTCCCCCTGCTGATATTCTGCCAGCTTATCCTGATATTGCTTCACACCTTCTTCATATTGTGTACGCCCAGTTTCCAGTTCTTTCTTTTTCTGATCCAGTTCCTGCTGTCCTGCATCCAGCTTCGTGGTTGTCTCCTTATATGTCTTATCAAATTCTTTCTGCTTTGATGCCAGCTCCTTTTTTCCCTGATTTAACTGCGCCCATCCGTCCTGCAGCTGCTGTCTCCCATTCGTCAGTTTCGCTTCATTTTCCGCAATCTGAGCTTTTCCATCCGCCAGCTCCTGTTCTCCGTCCTGAACTTCTTTCTCACCCTGCTCAAGCTCCCGCCTGGCCTTCGCCAGTTTCAGCTTCGCTTCACGAATCTGCTGATCCCCGTCATACAGTTCATCCCAGGCTTCTGTCAGTTCACTTTCAGCTTCTGCTTCCCCGTCTGCCAGTTCTTTTCTGGCATCCTCCAGCTTCTCATTGGCTTCATTCTGAATCTCCTGATAACGGATCTCACAGCGTTCTCCTGCAATATCCTCAATTCGCTGCTGTACTTCTGCAATCAGCGTACCATAAGCATCGGTATACGCAGTCAGATTGTCTGCTTCTTTTACTTTCAGATACACCTGTGTATATACCTCATAGGAAAAATCTTCCGGCAGGACATAGGCTGCCCCGGATAATTCTCCTGTTCCCAGTGTGGTATTTCCCCTGTTAAAAGAAATATACAATGGACTGCTGCCTGCCCCTACAATCGTAAATTCCTTTTGCTTTAACTGAAAATCGTCCTCTGTTTCCCGGTAAAAGGTAATCTTATCCCCTACCCGATAACCAGATTTATCCAAAAATTCAATATCAACAAAACATTCCCCTGATTTTTCCGGCAGCCGCCCTTCTGTTGCCGTCAACTGGTTCAGAGTTGATGAAACAGATTCTACTCTGAGTGCATGCTGATCTGTACCTTCACCGCATAATACATCCGTCATATAGCCGGGTTCTGCCTTCGCCACACCATCCACCTGACCGATTGCTTCCACATCCCCCTCCGTCAGTCCCATGGTGCTGATCACCTTCAGATCCATAAGCCGATGCTGGTCAAAGTAAGCATCTCCTGAATAACGCATATCCGGTGCCGCTGACTGTATTCCTGAATAAAACGCCACTCCCAGTGCCACAATCAGAAAAATGGAAATAAAACGGTTCAGGCTCTTTTTTATTTCCATATAAAAGTCTTTTCGCAATGCCTTTTTCTTCATACTTATCCCTTTATACCACTTACCATTCTATATCTGCTACAGACATCGGAGTTTTATTCCTGCGCATATCTGCTACTTTTCCGTTCTTGATTTTAATCACTCTGTCTGCCATCGGCGCGATTGCAGAGTTATGGGTAATCACGATGACAGTCATTCCCTTCTCCCTGCACATATCCTGCAACAATTTTAAAATTGCCTTACCTGTCTGGTAATCCAGTGCACCCGTCGGTTCATCGCACAACAGCAGCTTGGGATTCTTTGCCAGGGCCCTGGCAATAGACACTCTCTGCTGCTCTCCACCGGAGAGCTGGGCCGGGAAATTCTTCATTCGTTTTCCCAGTCCTACTTCCTGCAAGACCTGCCTTGCATCCAGTGGATTCTTGCAGATCTGAAGTGCCAGTTCTACATTTTCCAGTGCAGTCAGATTCGGAATCAGGTTATAAAACTGAAAAACAAATCCGATATCATCCCGTCGATATCTCGTAAGCTGCTTCTGACTGTATTTTGCAATATCACTGCCATCCACCAACACCTGCCCGGAAGTTGCCGTATCCATACCACCAAGGATATTCAGAACCGTCGTCTTGCCCGCACCACTCGGTCCTACAATCACGACAAACTCGCCTTTCTCTATCTCAAAATTAATACCATCCACCGCACGAATCTCCACTTCACCCATCCGGTAGATCTTCGACACATTTTTCAGAGAAACATATTTTTCCATGGTGTGCCTGCCTTTCTTTGCCTGTTTTCTTCGCTTGCTTTCTTCATTTGTTTTTCAAACGATATTAATTCTATCATAGCATATTTCAATATATATCTTCACTTAAATTTCTATAAACTGGTGTGCGTATGTTGAAGATATTTGTGCACACACAAAAGATTTTTCATTGCAATTCTGAAAAAGGTGGGTTATAGTTATGAATGGTTATATCATCTATGCAGAAAGGTTTTACATATGAATAAAGATAATATTATTTTAATCGGTATGCCAGGTGCCGGAAAGAGTACCATTGGCGTGGTTCTGGCAAAGGTACTGGGTTACCAGTTTGTTGACACGGACCTGATCATCCAGAAAGAAGAAGGCAAGCTTCTGTGGCAAATCATTGAAGAAAAGGGTGTCGAAGAATTTATCAATATTGAAGATAAGATTAACAGCAAAGTCAATGTTTCCAAATGTGTTATCGCACCTGGCGGCAGTGCTGTTTTCGGAGAAAATGCCATGAAACATTTTCAGGAAATCGGTACCGTTGTCTATCTGGATGTGGACTATCCGATTCTGAAAAAACGTGTGGGTAATTTCGAACGCCGTGGCGTTATCCTCCGTCATGGGAATTCCTTCCGTGATATTTACAACGAACGTTTGCCATACTATCACAAATACGCACATGTAAAAATCTCAGAAAATAATCTGAACATTTCTCAGACCGTTTCCGCCATTGTAGACGCACTGGATATGGCACCTGAAACGATATAACGATTGCAGAATTATGAATGTGCAGAGCACAAAGCAATCCATAAAATTGTGTAACAAAACTCCCGGAACTGTATTCTTGCTATTCCGGGAGTCTTTCATTTTACACTATTTTCTGCGGACTTTTTCTTTGTTTATCGGATGTATGTTGATTCTGTCATTTCAGAATGTTATCTTTTGTCTTTCTCTTAATTACTCTTAATTACTCTTTATTTCTCTGCATTTCATATAGTAGGCTTTTTCGATATTCGGCATCCTCCGTACATCTTCTCAGATCATCCAGACGCCCTTCATCCATAAGTTTTCTGGTAAGTGCCGCCATATCATCGACCCCAAGTTCTTTTCCTCGTGCTTCGCCCTTCTTTATGAGCCTGTCTGATTCTAATTCCAGTACCTGTCCACCCATAATCTCACCCAGTCCTTTCCTGACATTTTTCGACTCCGAGAAACTATATTCCACGATTTTACTGATCAACTCTCTGACATCACGGAATTCTTTTTCTAACCCGTTGTTGAGAAACTTCCGTTCCAGATATTCTGCAATCATTTTATATTCCTGAAACAGTTTTTCACGCAGCACTTCATCATTTTCCAACTGATACTTCATTTTCTCGTACCGCATAATATAAAACGGCAACAGCATAATCAGATCTTTTTCCAGTATTTCTTTTATGGAATACCACTCAATCCTGATTACCGGAACTTTATACTGTACCACCTGATTATCTGGGAACTGCAATTCCATACTTACATTCTTTTTCTGAGCATCTCCACGCAATTATAATATACAGGAATGCGGAAACTGCATCCGGTACACACCATGAACTTTTTCTGCATGTTCCAGACTGATTGCAAAATCATACTCTATCATACGCAAAATCATCGTACTGTCTTCCGTACTCTGACATTCCATATGATATCGTTTCTCACCAATGATTATGTAAGAATCTGTTATCTTCTTTCCACTCTTCGCCAGATGTTCATTCCGCCCTTGTATAATTTCCACATTCGATGGATAATTCGTTCCGAATACCTCATTAATCAATGGTATTGTAAGCTCTGGCATTTTCTCTGTTTCCGTCCGAAAAACATCATCAAATATCGTGCTCTCTGCCATGAGATTCCTCCTTTTTCTTTATTTGGCTATCTCATGTACTTCTCTTTTTGTTTATCGGATGTATATTAATTCTGGCATTCCAGAATGTTATCTTTTGTAAAGGTTATAAATACCATATGTCCTCCTTTGGTTTTATCTTAACACAGTCTTTTTTTGAAATCTACGTATTTAAAAAGAGACTGCTGTACTTTTCCATAAACCGTACAACAGCCTCCACATCAAATCATTTTTAAAAATTACTATTCACTTTTCTTTTTCACCGGATGCTTCCTCATTATCGCAAAGTACATAATCAGAAGCAGTGCAGATGCCAGTATCCATGCCATCGGGCTTGCCAGGCACACGCCTGCATAGCTGTGATAATGGATAGCTATGAGTGCCACGCTTCCACGCCCCACCAGTTCTGCCACACCTGCCATCATTGGCAATAGTCCGTATCCCATGCCCTGGATTCCATTTCGATATACATTCACAATGGTTAACGGGAAGAGGAACAGTGCAGTAAACTTCATGTAAGTATCTACCATGCCCTGAATCTGGGAAGCATCTCCGCTGATAAACAGGTCAGTAACAATATAACCCCAGTAGTACATGACGATTCCCATGACGATGGAAAAGGCAAACCCGAACTCAGTTGCCCTGGCGAAGCCTTTCCGTACTCGGTCATAGCGTCCTGCACCAACGTTCTGTGCTGCAAAAGTCGCAATTGCAGAACCGAGGGCTATGTATGCCTGTCCAGACATCTGTTCACATTTGGAAGCTGCAGTAAATGCTGCCACATAAGTAGATCCCAGCGTATTTAATGCCATCTGTACCATGGTTGTTCCGATAGCCGTAATGGAATACTGGAATGCCATTGGCAGTCCCACTGAGAGCTGATTTTTCACCAAACGGCTTTCCACACGCAGTTCCTCTTTGCTTAAATGCAGAATCGGTACTTTCTTTATCATATAGATCAGACATAAAACTGCTGATACACCCTGAGAAATGACCGTTGCGTAAGCAGCTCCTGCCACGCCCATTTTTAAGACAATGATCGATACCAGATCCAGCACAATATTCATGGAAGCAGAAAACAGCAGGAAGTACAGTGGTACCTTACTGTTTCCCAATGCCCTCAGGATACAGGCAAACAGGTTATATAATGCCTGTACCAGAATTCCAGCGCAGATAATCATGATATAGCGGTAAGCATCATCAAAAATATCATCTGGTGTATTCATCAATACCAGCAGCCGGTGCATTCCAAGCAGACTGATGGCTGTCAGAATGATGGTCGCCGCAAGAGCAATCATTCCTGCTGATACTACGCTTTTTCGCATCTCCTTCATATCTCCGGCGCCAAAACGCTGGCTGGTAAGTACCGTAATTCCTGCCATCAGCCCGGTCATAAATCCCAGAATCATAAAGTTAATGGTTCCGGTGGATCCCACTGCTGCCAGTGCCTCCGTACTGACGAACTTTCCTACAATCACTGTATCTACCACATTGTAGATCTGCTGAAACAGATTCCCCGCAAATACCGGCAGTGCGAAGTACAGAATATTCTTACCCGGACTGCCTGTTGTCATATTTTTTTCCATAACCGTCTTCCTCTTTCTCCCTCTTCCATGAATCACAGCTTCATCTCGGTTACTCAGGATCGCAACACTTTTTATTTCCGTCAAAAAGTTCTGGTCCCCATAAAAGTGAACCAGAACTTTTCTTCATCACATTATTCTTTTTTTCAGTCTGTGTCAAGAACTTTTATATAAAAAATTAATGTATCTGTTCAGAGCCAACCTCCAAAATGCTACGTATTTCATCGGTGTTTCTTAGTTTCGAATCTCCTGTCTCATAAATCCAATATAAGATCCTCCAAAAGCTACCATCATCAGTGCTACCAGACCGGTCAGATGCGGCCATACCAGAAGCATGCTCTGTCCGAAGGACAGGTAACCGGAAATGGCGCCCTCAAGCTGCTGCATGGTAACAACGTTTACGGAACGTACTGTTGGGTTCATGATCGTAGATACCGCTTCACTATACAGATAATACGGGGAAATACGGTTCAGTCCCAGATTCAGCGTATAGTTATGCATGGTATTCAATACTGCCTCATACTGTGTGGTAATCGGATATACTGCATTTGCAATGATATTTGCTACCATACTCATGAAAATTGTGAAGAAAATCCACAATGCGATCACTGCCATGGCTGAGGTGGCTGAATGTCTGCACACAACAGAAAACAGGATGGATAATCCAAGCCAGAAGTCCATGTATACCACTGTGAAGATCAAAAATGCCAGCACACGAAGGACTTCTTCTGTCTGAGGAATCATCCCCGTTGACAGAACTCCCACAGCTCCCACGAAGATTCCCATGGTAAATACCATAATCATGATCACGGCATTGCCTGCCAGGAATTTGCCAATGATAATGGAATCACGATAAATCGGCTGTGCTACCAGACGGTTCAGAGTACCGTTGTTGCGCTCACTGTTGATCGCATCGAACCCCAGAGTCAATCCCACAAACGGTCCCATCAAGGCTATAATGCTCATAAAGGACGGGATAGAATTGCCGCTGGTGGTATAGATCTTCAGGAATACAAAATTACTGTCACTGGAAATAGCGTCTGCCAGTCCATTCAGTGCCCCGTACAGACTGGCAATACTGGTTCCCAGAATCAACAGTAAAATGATCAGGAAACGCTTGCTGCGCAGATGATCTGCCAGTTCCTTATGATACAGTGCCATCAGACCAGTATGCTTATTCACATGATTTCCATGCTCTTTTTTTTCTGCTGACGGCTGTTTTTCCGATGGCTGTTTTTCTTTCTTTAATACTGCTGCGGTCATCTTACGCCACCTCCCCTGAATAACTTATTATGTAATTTTCCCTTCTGGGTGGCTTTCATTGCGGCAGCCTCAGCCTCCGCTTCTGCCCGCTCAAAATACATCCGGTAGATTGCATCCAGGTCTCCGCCTCTCTGATGGAAATGCTGGATCGTATATCCATGGCTGCCCAGGAATGTGGTCAGCTGAGAACGGATATCATATTTGGACTCTACCACAAACATATTTCCTTCTTTTTGTATGCTGGATACGCCCGGCTGTCTGCTAATCTCTGCCAGTACCTTGTCATCACAGGGATCCACCTGCAGTTCCAGGGAATACTTTGTGCTATCCTGTACCTGATGTCCCAGATCCTCGATCTCGCCACAGGCTACCAGATTGCCGTTGACAAAAATACCTACCCTGTCACAGATCTGCTGTACCTGATACAGCTGATGGGATGAAATCAGCAGTGTTCTGCCATCTTCTTTTGCCATCTGTGTCATCAGTTCCAACAATTCTCTCATACCTTCCGGATCCAGTCCCAGTGTCGGTTCATCCATAATGATGATCTCCGGATCCTTCATCAGTACATCTGCGATACCCAGTCGCTGTTTCATACCTTTGGAATATGTGCCGGCCTTCTTATCTGCCGCCTCCTCCAGTCTGACCCGCTTCAGCGCCGCATCACTGCGTTCCTTAATCTCTTCTTCGGACAATCCATTCAGCCGTCCGGTAAATGCCAGATTCTGTCTGCCAGTCAGATCCTGATAAAATCCCGGATTATCCGGCAGATATCCTACGATTTTCTTAATGCCCAGTGCATTTCTGGTACAGTCCATGCCTTCTATAGTTGCCGTACCTGCCGTTGGCTCTGTCAGCCCAAGAAGCATCAGGATCGTAGTGGTCTTACCGGCACCGTTCGGTCCCAGTAAGCCAAATATCTCACCTTTTTTCACAGACAGGTTCAACTGATTGACCGCGGTTTTCTCACCGTAGCACTTCGTCAGCCCGCTTGTCTGAATAATCACTTCGCCCATAACTTATCTTCTCCCATATTTTTTGAATACATAACCAAGACCAGCTCCCAGTACTACGATAATCGCAACTGCTGCAAGTCCCCAGCTGGTACGTGTCTTCACAGATACACGCAGGCTTGCGGTAGATGTTGCCACATCATTGGCTGCTGTGATAGATGCTACATAATCACCTGTGATGGCATCGGAATCTGGAGTAATATAAGCGGTTACTTCTTTGGTTGCACCTGCTTCCAGCAAATCAATAGTAGATTCATCAAAACTGATATCCCAGTTGCTGGCTGCGGAAGAAGTCAGATTCAAGTTGGTCAGATCCACATTACCTGTATTCGTAATGGATAAGGTTACTGCTTTCTTATCATTTGCATAAGCATCTACACTTAAGTTACCGCTTGGTGTGGATACCTCTACGGCATATGATCCGGTAATGGTTACTTTCAATTCTTCCGTCAGTTTTTCTGAAGAAGAGATAGCGGAAATTGGAATGGTATAATCACCCTGTGTCAGTGTCTCAGGCGGTGTAACAGAAACGGTAATACCCTGGCTGGCACCTGCTTCCACATTCAGGCTGGCTACGGCATTGCTTTCCCCTGATGGTGTGAAGCTTACCTGCCATCCGTCCGGCGCCTCTGCTGAAAGGCTGAAGGACTGTTCGGAACCCTTGTTATTTACCAGTGTGGTATCAAAACTGAATGCGGTACCGGATGCTGCCTGCTGTTCTGCATATTCTGCGGTAAAAGTACTGGCTCCGTTTTCCTCTTCGGAAACATTCAGTGTCAGTGTCACATCACTGCTTTCCCCGTCATCTGTGACAGCTTCCAATGTTACATTATATTCACCCTCTGCCGTACCTTCCGGAACGGTCAGGCTTAAGGTTGCCAGTCCTTCCGATACTTCACCGGAAGACTGAATATGTACTTTATTGATCTGACCGCCGTTTCCACGAAAATATCCTTCCCATCCATCCGGCAGATCCTTAATGCTCAGTGCTGCATCCTGACCGTTTCCAGTCTGGTTAATAAAGTCCAGATCAAATGTCGTTGTCTCACCTGGTTTTACGGAGATACCCGGATAAGCGGTACTCATCTCAAATGTACTGTCAGAAGATACTTCCTGTGTATCTGTAGTGGTCTCCGGTGCTGCATAGACCGCTGCAGGTGTCACGAGACTAAACATACTCAGAAGTGCTGCTGTCATACCAATGCTCTTTAACTTAGACCGCTTACTTCTTCCTTTCCCCTTTGTAATGTTCTGATTACTGAAATACAGTTGTCTCTTTCTCATGATCTGCATGCTCCTTTACTTCAATTTACAGGGATATTCTGTGAGGCTTCATCTGGCACTCACCTGCCCCGTTTGCTGACGCTATAGTAGAACCTGAATCTAAACTAAATTTAAAGTAATTTGAGCTAAATTTTGAACATCCTGTGAACTTGTGAAAATTCAGTGAACTCTGCTGTTTTTCCAGATTTTAGTGCTATACTGTCCCACAGAAGATATCCCGGAATTCATTTTAACCGGTCATTTTTTCAGGAGGGTTTTATGTTTCGCATATTGGTTGTAGATGATGACAAAAATTCCAGACGGTATTATCACGCAGTTCTTTCTCATTCCGGCTATCAGCCTTTTTGCGCCGATTCTGCGGAAAATGCCTTTCATCTGCTAGAAGAAAAGAATATTGATCTGCTTCTGGTGGATGCTCTTATGCCTGGAACGGATGGTTTTTCTCTGACCAAAACACTCCGTGACTGTGGAAATGATATGCCGATTCTAATGATTGCGCCAAAGCACATGGCAAAAGATGTGAAAAAAGGATTTCTCATGGGCGTAGATGACTACATGGCATGCCCTGTTGATGAAGATGAGATGTTGCTGCGTATCCGGGCACTGCTGCGCCGGGCAAAAATCGTATCAGAACACGAATTAAAAGTGGGGAATACTACTCTCGATTATGATACACTGACCGTGTCCATCCATGGTAACGAAACGATTCTTCCACAGAAAGAATTCTATCTGCTTTATAAGCTCCTGTCCTATCCGAACCAGATCTTCACCAGAGACCAACTCATGGAGGATATCTGGGGTCCGGAATCCGATTCCACATCCGCTACTGTCAGCGTACATATCGGACGCCTGCGGAAGCGGTTCGAACACAGTGAAGATTTTACCATACATACCATACGGGGACTGGGGTATAAAGCATGTGTGTTAAAATAGTTTCTCTTTTCGTGTTCACTAAATCATGTTATATTAATTTCATAAGTAGGAGGATATTTATTGTTTCAAATTACTTATTCTAAGAAAGCAATAAAATTTTTACAAAAGCAGGATAAAACCACACAAAAAAGACTTATTTATGCAATTAAAAAGCTTCCTCTTGAGGGTGATATTAAAAAATTACAGAATACAAAAGGATTTCGTCTTCGAGTAGGAAATTTCCGTGTATTATTTGATGTAAATGGAATTATCATAGATATTATAGAAATTGGTAATCGCGGGCAGATTTATAAAGGAGTGTGATCAATATGTCAAATGTAAAAGAAAGAATCTTTGGTGCTGTTACCATTATGAGTGAACAGGATGCACAAAAACTCTGGGAATTAATCCAAGGAACTTTTATTCTTAATAATGCTGAAGAGGTTACTCCCGACGAAGATGAATTAGCAGCCCTTGCCGCTTATGAAGCAAATGATCCAGAATACCAACCTTCTATGACACAGGAAGAATTACTGAAAAAACTTAAGTTGTAAAAAGTTCTTTCATTTTTTCCAGTAATGCTTTTTCCTGTTCCGGAGTCAGATTTTCCATTGGTCGTCTCATATTTGATGTCTTGATGACTCCTTCTTCTTTCAGAATCACTTTATGGAAAACAGGGCTTTGCCCTAACAGTAAAAGGCTTCAACGACAATTTTTCTCATCGTTGAAGCCTTTTTGTTATTTTCATATAAACTCATAAGTAATATTTGTTTAGCCAAACAATTATTTAGCATGCGCACGCTTCTCCTGTATCTCTCAGACTTTCGCCCTGTCTGTACCTTCGGCGTGTGGCTGACACGAAAATTTACCACCTCAAATATTTCCCCTGTTCAAGTTATTCTTCCAACAACTCCCCATCCACGATCCTGACGATTCTCTGTGCATGTTGCGCCACTCCCAGGTCATGAGTGATCATGACGATGGTATTTCCCATTTCATGCAGTCTGTGAAACAGCTTCAACACTTCTTTTCCACTGGTCTGATCCAGTGCGCCGGTTGGTTCATCCGCCAGCAGTATAGCTGGTTCGCCCACCAGTGCTCTGGCAATGGCTACTCTCTGCTGCTGGCCACCGGACAGTTCTCTTGGCTTGTGGTGCATACGTTCTTCCAGCCCCAGCATTCGTATGGTTTCAAGGCTGGCCTCTTCCGCTTCTTTTTGTGTCATGCCTCTCACCAGTAATGGCATAATAATGTTCTGCATGACATTATAGGTTTGTATCAGATGATATTTCTGAAAAATAAATCCAATTTTTTCATTGCGGATTCTGGTCAGTTCTTTTTCTGATGTCCGTTCAATCTGACAGTCATCCAGCCGGTAACTGCCGGAATCCGGTTTATCCATACACCCTATCACGTTCATCAATGTACTTTTTCCGGAACCGGATGGTCCCAGAATAGCCAGGAATTCCCCCTCTTTCACTTCCAGATTCACATCTTTTAAGGCATGGAGCTTTTCTGATCCCACAGAATAATATTTGTTGATATCTTTGATTTCTATGATTTTTTCATGCTTAACCTCATTATTCATTCAGCATCCAGATCTCAGTGATCGTTTCATTGCCTCCGGATGATGCCGAACTTGATGTATCATAGCTTCCGTCTGCAATGCCTTCTTCCAGTTCCGTAATTCTGTCACCAATGTCTACCAGTACTTCCTCATGATCCGTTAAGGCATTTTCTACTTCATTTGTCTGCTAGGTACGAATATACTCTGCATTTTCCGCATCTGCTTCCGCAGACTCCCAGATATATTTTGCTTCCAGAATTCCCTGATCATAAGCAAGCTGCGTATCTGTCAGTGTACTGTCTGCTTTGATGATTGCTGCTTCATAATAAGCACATGCTTTCTGATAGCTTTCCTCTGTCAGTTTCAGAATCGCATCCCCTTCCGCAAGCTGAGTACCTTCTCCTGTCTTCCATATCATATTGCATCTGGATAATAGTAATAGAATAACTTAAACTGAATTTAAACTTATTATAAAAAGAGACGGAACTAAACGATATACTCATTTTGTTCCGTCTCTTTCTATTATTCTGTTTTCATATTCTATGTCTCTTTTTTATCCATACTTTCAATGGATGTTACATCAAAATCTACACGATATTCCCCTGCTGTTTTTTGCTCAAATCTCTTCTGTATCCGGTCAGAAACGATCTTGCAGTTCTCCATTCTGATATCTGAGAACAGGATCAGGTACTGGGAATAGCTGTATCTGGTATAAAAATCTCCTCTGCGCAATGAACCGCGAATGGCCTCTGCCAACAGCTCTGATGCCTCACGGTCTTTTCCTTCTATGTAACCGTCTTTTACTGATATTCCTTTCAGTGTACACAGCATAATATAAACGGTTGCCCCGTTTCGCTCCATCATACGGCTGAATACATGATAAATATCAATAAATCCAGGAAAGCTACAATAGTAAGCACCTTCTATATGCACCTTCTCATCCAGCCTTTTACGGATATCTTCTGTCACCTCTGCGGTCTGGCTGACATGTTCCCCCATAATCCGAAACCTTCTGAGCATCTCAGGTGATGGCGGCAATCCCAATTCATCCAGAACCAACTTTGTTGCTTTTTCATATACCTCCATTGCTTCCTGATATCTGGACATTGCCATCAGACTGTCGATCTGCCAGAGCTGCCAGTCCTCAAAAGGATAAATAACAGACGCTGAAGTAGCTATTCGCAGCGTCTCCTCGTAATGTTCCTCTTTCATATAATATTCACACAGCTTTCGGACACAATTGGTATACAGTTCCTTGCAATGTACATTTTCTACTGTCACCCAGCCTTCACCAATCATATTCGGCAAAAACTCTCCTGTATAACAGGCTACCGCTTTTCGGCAGAGCCGAATCTCTTCCTGACCTGTTTTACTCTGACTCTCTTCTGCCAGATTCTGAAATTCACATACATCTACCCACAGCGGAATTGCTTCATCCCAGGTACACATGCCATTTTGAATACAAATATACTGACTATCTGGCAGCCCCGCCGCCTTTAACTGCCGGCGCAGTCGAAAAATAGTATTATTCAGGCTGCCATTCTTATTCTCTACCGTTTCTCTGCCATACAGAGCATCTATCAGTCCTGCCTTGGAAATTCCTTCCTGCCCATGAAGCGCCAGCATCTGTAAAAGCTGTGTCGTCTTAGAAACTGCATTACGGTCAATTACAATTTCTCTTCCGGCATAGTTTACCGAAAAAGTACCCAACATTCTAATTTCAAGTCTCTCTGTTGCCATATTTCCCCATCCTGCATCATCTATTTTATTCCATTACAGGTATTTCGAGAATACCATTTTTTGTCTGTTTTTGCAATTACCTGCCAATATAAAAAGAGACCACATACCACATCTGTGATATGTAGCCCTTTTCAAAGTTCCATCTTATGACCAATAAGCCTTGGTATAAGCTGCCTTAATTGCTGCCACTCTTGCTGTTGTAATCTTAGCTACCGCATTCTTGACAAATGCATAAGTCTGTGGTCTGGTTGACTGCAGATTCTGTGGTGATAATACATATTCTTTATAAGATTCTGCAAAATATTCAGAACTGTTCTGTGTCAGGTATTTTGCATTTGCTGACTGCAATGCTCCTTTTTCATTATTGTAGATTGTCATAAATTCGGAACTTGTATCGACATTCCCTGCCAGCCATCCAACAAAGTGACCCAGCTCGTGATAAATCGTATCACCGCTGCTCTTTTTCAATGTAATGTTATGGGACTGTACCGAGAAGTATCCACTGTATCCTGCTGATGGATTTACTTCAATCTTAAATGCCAGATTTTCAAATGCATTCAGTACAACTGCATCTGCCTTCGGTGCCATAGCTCTTACATCCAGACTGGTAACAGTCTGCATCTCATCATGGGATGCTGTGCTGGCTGCTGAAGCAGTATTTGTATTTGCCACTGTTGCAGTTGTTGTCTTCGGTTTATTCGTTGTTGTTGTCCTAACCGTAGTCTCTACGGTAGTCGTTACCGTCTTAATATCAGATCTCTTTTTTGTTGCGGATACAACTGTTGTCTTAACCGTAGTCTTCTTTGTTACTTTCTGTTTTGAATTCTCTTTCTTTACAGTCTTAGACCGCTTACTGCGTTTTGTAGTCTTGGCTGTTTTCGTTGCTTTCTTTTTCAGCTTTGACTTTTTAACAGTTCTCTTCGTCTTTTTAGTTGTCTTTACCGTAGGCTTGGTTGCCAGTGGTACTTCTTCCTGTGGAATGACAATGCTTCCATCTTCGGTATCTATATATTCCACCATCTGTGGGATTGATAAATCATCTGTCTCCCGTTCGGTATACCATGCCCCTGTGACCAGCACTGCTGCTGCAAGTATCATGCTTCCACATCTTACAAAAATATTATTTTTCTTCATATATTTCACCATCCCTCTATCGGATTTGCCCACTCTTTTTATTATTACATACGTAGTATAACAGACAAAGGATAACGAAAGGATAACAAAATATTGCTTTTTCAAAATTTTATTTCAATTCTCGTTCCACTTCCCAACTGACTTTTCATATTCAGCCTGGCCCCATGGCATTGTACCACATGTTTTACAATGGCAAGTCCCAGCCCTGTGCCGCCGGTAGACTTGGAACGGCTCTTATCTACCCGGTAGAACCGTTCAAATACACGTTCCTGATCGGACTGGGAGATGCCGATTCCGGTATCTTCCACCGTCAGACTCACATGATCATCTTCTCGACTTACAGATACTACCACATTTCCATACGGACGGTTATAGCGGATGGCATTACTGACCAGATTATACAGCAGTTCCTCCATCATCTCACGGTTCGCCTGCATTTTGGTTGGTTTACCGGTAAGCATTAACGTCACATTCTGTTTTTCCGCATTAATCTGCAGCATGTTGACACATTTTTCAGCCAGTTCATAAAGATCTATCTCTTCCATTGGTACTTCTGTAGATGCATCCAGTTCAGACAGACGCAGAATATCATTAATCAGCGTCAAAAGACGATTCGAACTCTTGGAGATCTCCCCTGCAAAGCGTATGGTATCATCACCGGTAGTCATACCTGCTGCAATCAACTCTGCATATCCTGAGATCGCAGTCAGAGGTGTCTTCAGCTCATGCGATACATTCGCTGTAAATTCCTGACGCATCTGAGAGTTTTTTACAATATTTTCATGCTGCTTTCGGATCGTCTCCATAAAAGGTTCTAACTCCCGGTAAGTAACTTCCACCTCTTCATCATCTATATGCGATGCCATATGTTCAATTGGTGCCAGGATACTGGTAGTCAGAAAATGTGTCAGGAGCACACTGACCAGAATCAGCGCGATTGACATAACTCCCAGTGGAAGTGCCAGCGCACTGAGCATACTCCATACATTACCGGATTCTTTTGCTACGCGGAGCACCTGCCCATTATCCAGACGCAGAGCAAAATAAAAGACTGTTTTCTTCATGGTTGCTGAGCGGCGCATAATCTCACCTTCACCATTCTGGAATGCCTCCTGAATCTCCGGTCTCCGTCCATGATTATCCAGTTCTCCGATGCTTGCATTGGTATCAAAAGCTACTGTTCCATCCGTATCAATCAATGTAATACGCACATTATCCACAGCCTTCATCGTATAATCTGCCTGCGGATCATCAAAAAAACCTGTATTTTTTAACTCATAGGCACAGATTCTTAAATTTTCCCGCACTTCTCTCTGAAACAGTTCAGAATACACTGTCACTGATAAAATCACTGTAAAAATAATTGCCACCATAGTAATGATGGCAAATTGAATATTTATTTTCCTTTTCATTCGATCCGATACCCCACATTCCGCACAGTTTTAATGTGTTTTCCCGCATCTCCCAGCTTTTGACGAAGAGTCTTGATATGCATATCCAGTGTACGGGACTCCCCTTCGAAATCAATCCCCCACACTTTTTCCATAATATTTTCCCTCGTCATAACAATTCCCGCATTCTGCAGGAATAATTTAAGAAGTTCAAACTCCTTGTAAGTCAGCTCA
Source organism: uncultured Lachnospiraceae bacterium (assembly GCA_900544685.1). Classification (GTDB taxonomy): domain Bacteria; phylum Bacillota; class Clostridia; order Lachnospirales; family Lachnospiraceae; genus Marvinbryantia. The sequence goes on from UQWA01000012.1 coordinate 53,156, forward strand.
CATAGCTGTCCATCCAGCATTACCTGCCGTTTTTCGCAGTCTAATACAATATTCTGGAATTCCAGCTGCTTTTCTTCTTCATCCTGATTCATTCGCCGCAAAAGTGCCTTTACTCTGGAAATCAGCTCCATAATACCAAACGGCTTGGTTATATAGTCATCTGCTCCGTTATCCAGCCCTTTTACTTTATCAATTTCAGAAGATTTGGCAGTCACCATAATCACCGGCACACGCTTAAGATCTGGATTTCGCCGTATTTTTTTCAATACTTCGATTCCATCACTGTCCGGAAGCATCACATCCAGCAATACCAGATCCGGCTTACGCTCCTGGCATCTGCTCCAGAATGTTTTTGCATTCTCAAAACTATCCACCTGATACCCGCTGTTTTTTAATGCATAGCTTTCGATTTCACTGATATTTTTATCATCCTCTACAATATAGATGACTGACATTCCAATTCCCCCTGTCTGACTTACGGAAGCTCGTAAAGCTCTCTGTATCTTTCTCTCTGCTGTCTGAAATCTTCGTGATCCCTGATCTCACTGGAATATTCATGTGGATCATATTCACTTTCATGCTGCTGTACCTGATAGGCAGAAATATTCGAACAGTGATCGGAAATTCTCTCCATATCCGTGCACATATCTGACAGCACAAATCCCAGCTGAATGGTACAGCGGCCTTCCTGAAGTCTTCGCACATGACGATTGCGGACCTGAATATTAATATCATCGATCACATCTTCCAGTGGTTCCACTTTCTTGGCTTCCTTCACATTACTTGTTACAAATGCAGAAAAAGCAGTATCTACAATATCTCTTACCGCTGCCCGGAATATGGACATTTCTGCTTCCGCATGATCCGAAAAATGCAGATCTTTTTCTTTCATTTCTTTTGCTGAACGCATCAGGCTGACTGCATGGTCCGAAATCCGTTCAAAATCTCCGATGCAGTGCAGCAGCATGGTCATGCTTCTGCTGTCACTGTCAGATAACGTCTTGCTGCTGAGCTGAACCAGATAAGAACCGATCTTATCCTCATACTGATCTACGGTATCTTCCAGTTCTATAATCCGTTCTGCTTTCTTTTCATCATAATTATCAAATAATTCCAGTGAAGAAAGCAGGGATTCGCGGGAGAGGTATGCCATTCTCTTTGCAGCAACATAAGAATATTCTGCTGCCACTGCCGGACGCTCCAGAAAACGTTCGTCCAGCACCGGGATCTGCATCTCGTTGGATACTTCTTTTTCTTCGTGCTTACCTACTGTCAACTGTGCCAGTTTTACCAGCTGGTTACCAAACGGCAGTAAAATAGCAGTTGTAAAGATATTAAACACACTGTGAATGATCGCAATATTCGCCGGTCCGATCGCATCTGCCAGAAAATCAAAATGTACGAATACATTGATGCCATAAAACAGTACCAGACAGACTATTGTTCCGATCAGATTAAAATACAGATGAATGGCTGCTGCACGCTTTGCGTTTTTATTTGCTCCGATGGCAGACATAATCGCTGTGATACAGGTACCAATATTCTGACCCATGATAATCGGAATTGCCAGGCCATAAGTGACGTTACCAGTAGCACACAATGCCTGTAAAATACCCACGGATGCGGAAGAACTCTGGATCACTGCTGTGATAATCATACCTGCCAGAACTCCGGCTACCGGATTGGCAAATTTCACCAGTATCTGTCCGAACTCCGGTACTTCAGCAAGCGGCTCTACCGCACTGCTCATTGCTGTCATACCAGACATCAGAATAGCAAAACCAACCATAATCGTAGCTACATTCTTTTTCTTTTCACTTTTGGCAAACATCAGGATAAACGCTCCGATGATTGCCAGAATCGGTGCGAAGGATGTTGGCTTTAACATCTTTAAAAAGAAGTTGCTTCCCTCAATTCCTGTTAAACTTAAGATCCAGGATGTGGCTGTAGTACCGATATTGGCACCCATGATCAGACCTACTGCCTGATTCAGCTTCATGATACCTGCATTTACAAATCCGACTACCATAACCGTCGTTGCGGAAGAAGACTGAATCACTGCCGTCACTCCTGCACCCAGCAGAACCGCTTTGATCCGGCTGCTGGTCAGCTTTTCCAGAATCTTCTCCATCTTACCGCCAGATGCTCTGGATAGTCCGTCTCCCAACAGAGACATACCATACAGGAAAAACGCCAGACCTCCTAAAAATGAAATCACTGAAAATATATCCATCTCAAAACTCCTTTACTGTCCACGTCCTTAACGTGCTCTTTTCACTTATGTTCTATACCCACAGTTAAGGGTAATGTAACATGAGCTTGTAAAATTCATGAGTTTTGTATGTAAAATCTATGTAAAGTCTTTCTTTACTTTTCTGTTTTTTCCTTTACTTTACAGTAAATCACCGCTGCCAGTGTACTGCAGACCGTTGCTTACAGCTTCCTTCCCAGCATTTCTGCGTTGGTCGCGTATGCCAATGCTGTCTCTCTGGTAATCTTTCCTTCTTTATAATATCTAAGCAGACACGCATCCATGGACATCAGTTGTGTATTCTGTGAAGAATAGATGACTCCGTCGATCTGATGTACTTTATTTTCACGGATCATGTTGCGGATTGCCGGCGTCATTACCATGATCTCAAATGCCGGGATCTGTTTTCCATTCACATTCGGGATTAGCTGTTGAGATACGATTGCCTGCAATACTGACGCAAGCTGTATGGTAATCTGCCTCTGTTGATTTGCCGGGAATACATCAATAATACGATCTACTGTATTTGCAGCTCCCAGTGTATGCAATGTAGAAAAAATCAGATGTCCTGTTTCTGCGGCCGTCATGACTGTATTGATCGTCTCATAATCTCGCATTTCTCCAAGAAGAATCACATCCGGGCTCTGGCGCAGTGCCGCTCTCAGTGCCGTAATATAGCTCTCCGTATCCGTTACTACCTCACGCTGGCTGACGATACTTTTTTCATGGCGGTGTACAAATTCCAGCGGATCCTCCAGAGTAATGATATGATCTGCCCTGGTCTTGTTAATATGGTCAATCATACAGGCAAGGGTAGTTGACTTTCCACTGCCCGCCGTTCCTGTCACCAACACCAGTCCATTGTTAAAATCTGCCAGATGTATAATGGAATCCGGAATTCCAAGTTCCGTCGGATTCGGAAGCTGGAATGCAATCACACGGATCACAGCCGCCAGCGAACCTCTCTGTTTATATGTACTGACACGGAATCTGGACAGCCCCGGCAATGAGAAAGAGAAATCGTCATCCCCAGTCTCCAGCAGCCGCTCCATAGACCGCTGACCTGCCAGCTCATAGATTTCCCGGATCACCTCACTGGTCTCATCCGGCATGACTCTTTCTTCGCCGATCGTTACCATTTCCCCATTGATCTTACAGGTCAGTGCCCGCCCTGCCACGATGAAGATGTCCGATGCCTGACGGTCTATCGCTGTCTTCATGATATGTTTTACTTTCTCAATGCTCTGTTCCATAATTCCTCCGGCCTGTATCTTATTCTCGCTGCATCACCGGCAGTCCTGTATCTGCCTTCCACTCATTTTTCTGCTTTACCTGCCATCCTGTGATCTGATAACAGGCGTCCCCATCTTTCTGTGGTGCTGCAATTGTCAGTTCTGCTTCTATCTGCTGTGTATCATCTATTGCTTCCTGAAAACTGCATACAATACTCTGCTGATCTTCTGATCGGGTTACTGTCAGATTCTCCGACTGAAGTGCATCCCATACCTTTTTCAGAAAATTATCTTTTTCTTCATTATATTGTTTCACCAGAATTCCGTCAATCGACTTTACCTTCTCAAATGCACGGCTCTGTGCTTCATAATAGCGCTGCGTCCGGTCTGCCATTTTCCGGCTCATTTGCAGATCTGCTCTTGCCGTTGTCAGTGACAACACCGCAAAAACAATCAGACAAAGCATCACAAATACCAGAAGCACCGTAGACAGCCCTGCTCCCAGAAATCCTTTTTTCCTATTCATTTCCGCCTCCGGTTCCATCTGGAAGATAACTTGCAGTCTGAAGTGTATATAATGTATCCTGCGTCTCCATATCCATCACTGTAATATGGATTTGGTTCATGCCAGCTTGCTCTGTCTGTAAGATCTCTGCCAGATATACCCCATCTTCTTTCCCGCAGACATTGCCCAGCTCATCATAATAACGCTGGTTATCTTCCATCCTGCTTCCACTGCACTCTTCCGCCAGACTTTGTGCCACACTTACTGCCATATCCAGTCTGCCAGCCTCCTGACTAAGCATATGTGCTTTGGCAAATACCTGCACACATCCCGCTGCTGCCAGTGCAAAAAACACAATGGATATCATCAGTTCCAGTAAAAACAGACTGGACTTTGAAGATTCTCTTACTTTCATAGACTGCTGCTCCTTCTCCTGATCTGAAATGTATGGCTGTGGTTAGCATCCAACTGTAAGGTCACTGTCAGACATCCCTGTTCCTCTGTAAAAGATACTGCTTCCATGCTCAGAAGTACCGTTCCATCTGACATCTTCGCCTTCTTTTCCGCTGACACCAGCAGTTCCTTCAGGCTTCCTCCTTCAGTAAAAATATACGTAACGTACTCTTTTCCTCCAACAGTCTGGCCGATCTGCAGCGCCGGAACACCTTCTATTTCTCCAATACTGACGTCTCCGGTACGGTCATTCTGACGTACCTTTTCCCGCAGATAATTTTCCGCCGTCCGCTGCGTCTGATGCAGTTCCATCTGTTGTGTTACAGAACGATACACCGTTGCCCCAAGTGACACAAACATCAGTAATACCATTGCATACACGAGAAAAGTCACCATGGTAAATACCACTTCTATGGAATGTTTCTGTTCTTTCATAAATTCTGCCTCATTTCTGCCATCAGCTTCCCTGTTTCTCCAGCACCATCACATCCGGCATCAGATTCGATCCCATCACTTCATAATTTATAATATAGCGCGTCTCATCGTAATTCAGCCCATAGTGTTCCTTCAGATACTCAAGACTTTCCGGATAGGCGCCTTCCATGGCATAGCAGATCACCATATCCCTCCGGATGGCTTCCTCCAGGCTTTTTTTCTGCTGCCTGGCAGTCTGATCCGATACTGACGTGATGCCGTTCCATACACATCCGATTACCGCTACTGTCAGAAGTACCGGAGCTGCCAGTAACCGGACATTCTTTCCCATATTTTTTTGCTTCTGAAAACGATTCATCTGACTCTCCTAACCCAGATTGGACATAATATTCATCAACGGCAGCATAACTGAGATCAGAATCAGCCCCACCAGTACCGATAAAACTGCTACCAACGTCGGCTCGATGACCGATACCTTCTGCTGGAGACTCTGTACCACGTCTTCCTCATATTCTCCGGCAATCTTCGACATAACCTGGTCTACCGATCCGGTACGCATACCCACAGAAACCATTTTTCCATAAATTCCTGAAAAAATTCTGCTTTCTGTCAGCGCCTGATCGATGCCTTCTCCTTCCATCATCAGCTCCCGGCATTTGCCGATTCGCTGCTTCATCTCACTGTGTGTCACCAGTTTTTCCGTCATCTCCATACTTTGATCCATATCCAGCCCGCTGAAAATGCACAGGCTCAGTCCCTCTGCCACACGGGAGCATGCAATCTTTTCTGCTGTTTTCCCGGTCAGTCTGGACTGTTCGATCCATCGGCGAAATGCTTCTCTTCCTTTTTCAGAAATCACCAGATATGCCATTATTGCCACCAGCACTGCCAGAATCAGCACAAATACCAGACTGTAACGGCTCAGTACTGTTCCGATTTTCAGAATCCCCGCTGAGACACCTGTCAGTCCACCGCCAAGCTGTTTGAGTACTTCATGGAATACCGGCATGACCTTGATCACCAAAATCAGTATCACTACCGTCAGCATTCCCAGCATAACTGCCGGATACAGCAGAGCACTTTTTATGCTCTCTGCCAGATCCTTTTCCCTCTCATAGTGAAGTGCCAGGCCATCCATAACCTCATCCAGCCGTCCGGTCTGTTCCCCGATCTCTGTCATACTGCAGACATATTCCGGGAAAACTTCTGTTTCCTTCATGGACTGTGCCAGATTACCGCTCATTTCCATATGCTCATATAAGGTCTCCAGGATCTTTTTTCCTTCTCCGTCAGGCAGATCCTCCTTCATAATAGCAAGACCTTCGATGGAAGAAATTCCCGCATGGAGAATCATGGATAACTGACTGCAAAACGACATCAATTCCTCGTTACTCAAATTTTTCATACTGTCCCCCTTTTTTCATGCAAGCATGGCTGAGTTGCTAACGCACATACTGAACCATATAATCCTGACTGTTTTTTACCACCTGTTTTTTTTCGGCTTCGGTGCTGGATGCAGCTGTCATGGTCGGATCCAGTAACTGCCAGGTGTCTCCGTTGAATTCTACGATATTGTCCACCCAGCCTTTATCCTTCAGATAGGTACTGATCCATGCGTGATACAGTCCATCGTTGGTATATCCAATATCCAGTTTTGCCGGAATTCCCCGACACCTGAGCATGGCACACATCAGTGCCGCATAGTCAAAACAAATGCCTGTCTTTGTTTTTAAGGTATCATCGATATCTGGCAGGTATCCATATGGGATATTTGCTGCCTTATCATAATCATATGTAATATTTGATATCACATAATTATAGATATTCTGCAATACAGACAAATCATCTTCCGTATCCCCTGCCAGCTCCGCAGCCAGCTTCACTGCTTCACTGTTTTCATCAAAGTTCACATACTGATTCGGATATAAAAAAGGGAGAAACTCACTTTCCAGACTGACTTCAAAGGAATCATTTAACAGCGCACTGTACTGATCATCTGCGATATTCTCGTAGACTTCCAATGCATATGTTCCATCTCCTCCTGTCAGTGGAAGTACCGTTTCTCCATCTTCCCCTGTTACAAAATACTTATACACAATTCCATCCGGACCTGTTAACTGTATGTTGACTTTTTCCATATCTCCCTGATAAGATGCCACCGTGTATCCTTTGGATGTATCCGAAATATCCAGTGTAAAACTCTCCTCCGACAATACGTCCGTTCCCTCTGCCACCGGCTGCAACACCTGCGCCACACCAAGGTACGGATCATCTGCCACGGTCTTCGCTGCTTTCCCGCATCCCACGCCAAGCAGTAAAAGTGCCATAGTCAGGAGTGCCTGGTAAATCACACGCTTGGGAACTCCCCTGTCTTTTGCCACTTTTTTCATTGCCTCTTTTTTATCAATTCCCTGGGACAGATAATGCTCCATGTGCTCTTCCACACTCAGTTCTTCCCATTTCTCTCTGGCTTCCTGTTCCACCGCCTGACGGCTCTTGCCCTCTATGACAATAACGCACTCTCCCTTTGGCTCAGTCTTCCTGAAATGATCCAGCGCCTCTGCCAACGTCGTGGTAAACGCAGTCTCATGCTTCTTGGTCAGTTCCCGGCAAATGGTTGCCCTGCGCTCTCCCAGTGTCTCCAACAGTTCTTCCAGTGTCCTTACCAGCCGGTGCGGTGCCTCATACAGAATGATGGTCCGCATTTCTGTTTTCAGTTCTTCCAGAACCGCCTGTTTCTCCTTCTTATCCGATGGAAGAAATGCTTCAAAACAGAATCTTCTGGTGGACAGTCCAGACAGCGTCAACGCTGTAATGCATGCAGCCGCTCCCGGAAGGGATGTGACTTCAATTCCAGCCTCGTAGCACAACCGTACCAGATCCTCACCCGGATCAGAAATGCCCGGTGTACCGGCATCCGTGATCAGTGCCACATTTTTTCCTTCCTTCATCTGCTCAATCAGGTAATATGCCTTATCGATCTTGTTATATTCATGATAACTGGTCATCGGCGTCTTAATCTCAAAATGATTCAACAGCTTGATACTGTTTCGTGTATCTTCTGCTGCAATCAGATCTGCTTCTTTTAAAGTGCGCAGCACCCGCAAAGTAATATCCTCCAGATTACCAATCGGTGTTGCACACAAATACAATTTTCCCTGCAAGGTCTGCGCCCCCTTTCATCTAATACCCATATATATCATAGATCTCGCTGGTATAGACTCCCGGTTTTTCATATACGATCAGTGGCTTCTCCACTGTAACCCGTGGTCGTCCTCCTTTGAGTCCTTCAATCAGTACCATGTTTGGTTCCTTATCCACAAAAGGATACACCAGTTTCATCCGTTTTGGCTCCAACCGGTATCTGCTCATGGTTACCATGATCTCAGACAGCCGGAATGGACGATGCACCATATAAAATCGTCCGTTTTCCTTCAACAGCGCTGATGCCTGTCCAATCACATCCTCCAGCGTACAGAGAATCTCATGTCTTGCAATTGCCTTCGGCATGTCCGGATTGATCAGTCCGTGCTGTCCGGTCATATAAGGTGGATTGGAAGTCACCACATCAAAAGATGCCTTTCCAAACAGATCCACTGCTTCTTTGATGTCACCTCTGACAATCTCTACTTTCTCATTTAGATCATTTAGACACACACTGCGCTGTGCCATATCTGCACTGGTCTCCTGAATCTCCAGACCGGTGAAATGTCTTCCTTCCGTCTTTGCTTCCAGCAGGATCGGGATAATTCCGGTACCGGTTCCCAGATCCAGGGCATTCTCACCCTTTTTTACTTTGGCAAATCCTGACAGCAGTACTGCGTCCATGCCAAAACAGAATCCATTTTCATTCTGAATGATCTGGTAACCATTGCGCTGAAGTTCATCGATTCGTTCTCCGGCTTTCAGCTCGACTTTCATTCTGATTCTTTCTCCTGTGTACCTTCCGTTTTTTCAATCCGGTTATGACGCCGGTTATTCCGATATTCCCGGTTGTCCCTGCGTTCTCTCGGTTCGCGGGATCCCTCTCGTTTCTCTCTGCGCTCCTTTGGTCCACGTTCATTATCACGGTTCTCTTTACGCTCCCTCGGTCCACGCTCGTTGTTACGACTCTCTCTGCGTTCTTTTGGCTCGCGCTCGTTATCACGACTCTCTCTGCGTTCTTTTGGCCCGCGCTCGTTATCACGATTCTCTCTGCGTTCTTTTGGCTCGCGCTCGTTATCACAATTCTCTCTGCGTTCCTTTGGCGCATCCACATTATCACTGATTTCCTGATATTCTTTCAGATCATCCTCATTTTCATGGGCTTCTTTCCCATTCTTACGGTCTTTTGCATCCCGGTCGTTTTCTTTATTGTTATTTTTGCGTTTTTTCGGCTTGAACTTCAGTTCATCCACCGGATATTCGCTCATTTCTTTTCCGTCATCTACTTCGATCAGTACCTTCACGGTCTGTCTCAGTACATTCACGCTGTGTACCTCACCCTTTTCTCCATTCGGAAGGGTTACTGTCTCACCCACATCCGGCAGACGGCTGTTCAGATACTCATACGTATCCTCTTCATTCTTCAGACAGCACATCAGACGTCCGCAGACTCCTGAAATCTTGGTTGGATTCAGAGACAGATTCTGTTCTTTTGCCATTTTGATTGATACTGGAGCGAACTCAGATAAATACGTATGGCAGCACAGCGGACGTCCACAGATACCCACGCCTCCTAAGATCTTCGTCTCATCCCGGACACCGATCTGTCGCAGTTCAATTCGCATCTTGAATACCACTGCCAGATCCTTTACCAGCTCACGGAAGTCAATTCTTCCGTCCGCAGTAAAGTAAAACAGAATCTTGTTATTATCAAATGTATACTCAGCATCAATCAGCTTCATATCCAGATTGTGTTTCAGGATCTTCTTCTGACAGATCGCCATCGCTTCCCGCTCTTTTTCACGGTTACGTTTTGCATGCTCGTCATCTTCCGCAGTAGCAATACGAAGTACCGGCTTCAGCGGCTGTACCACTTCTTCTCTGGATACCTCCTTCGTTCCCACTACCACATGACCATATTCTGTTCCACGGGCTGTCTCCACAATCACGTGCTGTCCCCGTTTAATCTCCATATTCTTAGGGTCAAAATAATATACCTTCCCCGCTGTACGGAAACGAACCCCTACAATTTTTGTCATTCTACTGATTCTCCTTTATTAACAGGAACAGTAATTCCATCGTCAGGTCAAAATTCACATTGGCAGTCAGTCTTGCCTTCGCCTTGCGAATTCCTTCCAGAATCTGTTCCAGCCCTTCATAAGAGCAATGTCTGGTCTGCGTCGTAATTGCTCTCACATTTTCTTTAAAAATAATACCGTTGGCATCATTGGTTGCCTTAAAATACAGTACATCACGGAACCATACCGCAAGCAGATCCAGATAATCCCGGATATCCAGCTTATACTCACTGACCGCTTTCACTGCCTGAGAGATCTCCCCGATATCCATGTCCTTTACATGGGTCAGCAAGTGTATCGCTGCACCCTTGATCTCTGAAAAATACTCAGAAGATGCCAGTCGCTCTGCTTTGCCGATGTTACCCTGTGCAAATGCCACACAGATGTCTGCTTCATAATCTGGTATCTGTACATGCTCCATCAGATACCTTCTTACCAGTTCATCCGATGCCGGCTTCATATTCAGCATCACGCATCTGGATAAAATAGTCGGGAGAAATGCTGCTGAATTCGTAGTGAGGAGTAAAATCACCACATATTCAGGCGGCTCCTCTATGGTCTTCAGCAGTGCATTCTGCGCCTGCTGATTCATCTTCTCCGCATCCGGTATGATATATACCTTATACGGACTGCTGTACGGGCGTACCTGCACATCTGCCACTACCTGTTCCCTGATATCATCCACACCGATGGTGTTTGGTTTATCATGAGTCACTTCTATAATATCCGGCTGGTTATGTCCCTCTGCCTGACGGCATGACTGACACATTCCGCACGGCTTTTCCCCGTCTCCCTGGCACTGCAATGCTCTGGCAAATTCTCTTGCCAGTGTCTTCTTACCGCAGCCTTTTTCTCCATTAAATATATAGGCATGTGATACCTTATCCATCTTCATTGCATTCTTCAGATGCTCTACCACATCTGTATGCCCGATAATCTGATCAAATCCTGCCATGCCTTCTCCCTTCTGAATCAGTTTCTACCTGATTCCTGTCACTGTTCACTCCGTAAACAGTGACTGCTTATTCTTTTGTTCTGCCTGGATAAAAGCTACCACTTCTTCCACACAGGACATAATATCCTTATCATTAGAAAATCTTCTGTCAATCCCTGCTTCTGCCAGCTTCTCTTCTGCATAATCTTCCTGATCTGCCAGAAAACGCCTGCACAATTCCTCATACTTAGGAACAGGCTGCCGCTTTTCACGCTCCAGCGCCCGCTCCAGGCGAAGTCCATCCTCCACCTCAATGTAAATCGGAACAACACGTTCCTCTCCATAATAACTGCGGATCTGTGCATAAGATTCCAGTGTCCCGATTGCCAGATAATCTTTTCCATTTAAGTCCACATGCTCATTATCTACCGTAAAATAAGTCCATATTCCATGAATGGTATGATAAGCACGTTTCTCAATCACTCTGCCTTCCCTCTCCAGCTTTTTCAATATCTCCTCATCTGCAAAATGATACTCTTTTCCATCCGTTTCTCCTTCACGGATCGGCCTTGTAGTATACATCACAAGCGGATTCAACTCCAGATTCGGCTGCCCAAGTACTTCCCTGTAGATCGTATCCTTCCCTGTAGAGCTTTTTCCTACCATGTAAAACAGTCTTGCCATTTGCTTTCCACTCCCGGCAGTCTGTGTTTATTCAAGAATTTTCTGCCTGCATTTTATCATACTTGAATTATCGATTACTGTCAATTCCCTGGTAAACAGTATCTACTCTTCTTCCATAATCTGGATTGCCCGTTTCATGCCTTCTCCAATGCTTACCTGTGCCTTCCAGCCCAGACTCTCTAATTTTTCGGAATCCAGAATTTCACATACTTTTGCAGTGATCTCCGGTTCTTTTTCATCCTCCGGATTCACAAAGGAGAGCTTCAGATGCTTTTCCGGGAATGCAGCAACGGCTGCTCTTGCCAGATTGCGGATAGTAATATTTCCTTCCCCGGAAGAAATATTATACGGCTGCATCACTTCGCCCTTTAACAGCACCGTAAATACGGCTGCTACCGTATCTGTCACATAACAATAAGACCGGTACGGTGCACCACTGCTCTTTAACACAATGTCTTCGTTGTTCAGCACATTCACCATAAACTGTGCCCACACGCGGTCATCCCCACGTCTGGTCGGTCCGTAGATATAGCTTGGACGTACAATCTTCACCGGAATACCATACTGCTTGCTATAGCTGGCACATAAAGTCTCTGCTGCCCGCTTTCCAATGGCATAGCAGTTCTTATAAGAAGTATGATCCAGATATCCCACATCTTCTTCTTTCATGGATTCCTTTGGATTCTCGCCAAAGCTGCCATATGTCTTCAGACTGGAGAACATCAGTACCTGTGCCTGATATTTCACTGCCAGTTCCAGCACCTTCTGTGTACCGATCAGATTAGCATTGATGGTACCCACCGGATCATGTTCAAAATGCCATGCGCTCGCCTGACTTGCCGCATGAATGATATAATCCACTCGTCCACAGTCTGTCAGTTCACACACATCCTGTACCTGAAGGGTAATATCTTCCCGATCCAGAATCTCCCCATATTTTTTCTCGGCATTTTCTCTGGAACGCACCAGCCCGATCACCTTTGTCCCCGTCTGATACCGGTCATTGCGCAATAGCAGCGCCAGTACCAGATAATAACTGATAAATCCATTGGCACCGGTTACCAGAACGGTTTTCTGATCCAGTTCTTCCCACGGCAGATCTCTGTTCGTGATAGATTCCACGTCTGTATATACCAGTTCTGATACCAGTTCTTTTATTGTTTTTCCCACTTACTTTCTCCTTCTGACATTCTCTCGTTCAGCAGCTCTTCACTGGCAAACGCACGGTAACGGTTGTAATAATATCCGGAACGCAGGGTATACAGGTCTTCCGGTGTCGTTACCTTAATATTCTGTCTTTCTCCGATAAAAATATGAATATCTTCCCCCAGCTCCAGCAGAAGTTCTGCGGAAGACGTCGGATTTGTGATACCTCTCTTCTCCGCTTCTTCATGCGCCCAGAGAATCTTACGGAATGTATATCCCTGCGGTGCCTGAGTAATAAACATATTACTTCTCTTGTAGCTCTTCCGGCAGGTGCTTCCGTCAAAGCTCTCCAGCACAGAGTCAATACTCGGTGTCACCGGAACTGCATTTTCATGCTCTCTGGCTTCCCGGATACAGTTGGATACCAACTGTTCGGTAATCATCGGCCGTACCCCGTCACAGATCAAAACAATATCATCATCTTTTGCCGACTCTGCTGCTTTCATCAGACCATTATGAATCGAACCATGTCCATTTGCACCTCCCGGTACAACCGCCCGCACCTTCTGTACATGATATCTGTCGATCTGTTCCATCAGCACCGGAATCCAGCTCTCCAGACACGCCACAACAATCTCATCCACTTCCGGATGATTACTGAATACTTCAAGAGTACGGATAATAATCGGCTTACCATCCACGATCAGAAACTGTTTCGGAACATCCTGAGACTTCATTCTTGCTCCCACGCCTCCTGCAAAAACAACTGCTGATACCATTATTTTTCCTCCTTCTGCCATGCATAGGCATCTTCAAAAATGCGCTTACAGTTCTCATGATCACTGAAAGCAAAGAAATCATCCTGTCTGTCACGATAGAACGGTTTTAATGCACATCCGCTCTCCATGTATGCACATAATGTATCTACCAATTCCTGATGTTCTGTACAAATTTCACCAAATCCCTGTGTGTCATAGAAAAATCCGCCTTCCACATAATGTGGTGGAAGCTTTGGTGGATGATAATATACCACTGGTTTTCTCATATAGGCAAAATCAAACTGTACACCAGAATAATCCGTCAGCATCAGGCTGGATTCGCATAAAATCTTCTCATAGTTTACGCCCAGGGCAGAAACAATCTCCACACCTTCTTTTTTCTCAAAATCCACAGCCTGCTCCCCAATATTCGGGTGCACCAGATAAATCAGCTTATAGCCTGTCTTTTTCGCCGTATCCAGAAGCTTGTGATCGGTAATCAGGCTGTTATAGATCTTATAATAATCCGTATCTTTAAACAGCTTCGAATAAGGTCTGGACTCATTTTTCGCATTTGGACACAGTGCAATATAATTTCTCCAGGTTGGTGTGATCAGAATCTGCTTCTGATCCCGGCTCACCAGTCCGTCAAATCTTGCCAGCCCCTTCAGTCTGACTGCTGATGGATCCAGGTAGCCATACTGCGGCTGCAGGAGGTTCTTTACCTCATATTTGGATGCGCAATAATACAGCTTGTTATTATTAAATGCCTGATTTGCATTAAATGCCAGATCCTGCACACTCAGACCATGCTGTATGCAGACTGCATCTGCTGAGATCAGATCCTGAAGATAAGGGATCTCCTCATTGCTGATACCGTTAAAATTATACAGTCCAGCATGTGTGGCAAACACCATCTTCGCATGCAGATACATCAGCCGGTGTTTCCTTGTTCCGTGAATCAACGGCTGATATCCTTCCTTCCGCAGCCGCTTTGTATCTTCTGCATCCTGATTCATCACATAGACTGGAACCACATCCGTATCCTTGCGGGTCAGTGCATATTTATAAAAATATTCCCCACAGTCACCGCCCTTATAGATCTTATCAAAGGTCAGCCAGATATTTTTCTTATGATAAACCGGATAACTCAGCCAGTATAAGAGTCGCTCCTTTAACATCTCCGGTCTGCCGGTATCTGCCTTCTTCAGACTCTTTTTCAGAATATCTTCCCAGAAAACCAGTTCACGCTTCAGATGTCCCAGCCCGCTGCACTTCTCAATACGGATCGTTTTCTTGACAGTTCCTTTATTAAAGGTCATCACATAATGGTCAAAACACCAGTAAGAACAGTTGAGCTGTGACGTAATTCTGGCCGTGAAGCGTCTGGTGATAATCGGGTGCAGGATTCTTTTTCCGTTTACATTTAATGCAAACTGAAGTGTATTTTTTTCTTTAAAGTCTTTTTTCTTTAATACTATCTGAAACGTATATCCACGGTAATCATCTACTCCAAAATATAACGTATCATTGTATCTCTGTGTTTCCTGATATGATATCACCTGGTGGTTCCACAGAACTTCCCACTGTACTTCCGGCCCTTTTAGAAAATATGGGCAGGAACAGTCCAGAACCAGCGCATCTTTTGTCTCATTTACCACATCCAGACACACTCGTGGAAGTATCTGATTCGGCATCTCTCTGCCCTGAATCCGGATACGTACAGGATACTTTTGTTTCTTTCCCGCTTCTTTTGGGTCTGTCAGATAATATTCCTCTTTCAGATCCTTATATTTCAGATGCAGGAACTTCTCCTGCAATGCAAAAGACAGCCCGTATCCTTTCCAGATCTTTGTTCCGGATATCAGCCACTCATCATCGATCTGCTGTAACGTCTCCCCTGCCAGTTCCATGAACTCATGCAATTGTTCTTCATTCAGCACATACTTATCATTCTGATTTTTATTGGCATCAAACCGGATAATCAGTTCTCTCAGCAAATGAAGCTGTTCATCAGCCGGCAGTCCGTCCTGATACTGCTCTGTAACCTGCCTGACCAATTGCCTCAGCTGCTCCAGATACCAGTCTGTCTGCATGCATGCTTCCGTCATACCGTCCTCCTGTTACACACTTTTCTCTCGTTCATCTCTGATCTTCTGATATTTGATCATTTCCTGATAAATTCTCTCGCAGTTATGATGATCGGAATAATAGAAGAAATCATCTGCATGCGCACGATATTTCTCCGGCATCTCACAATCATTTTCCATATATTTATTTAACACACTGATCAGCTCATCATTCGTATGGCAAATCTCACCAAATCCCATTGTTTTATAATGGAAAGTTCCTTCTTCATAATGCTGCGGAATGTCTTCATGATGCAGATAGACGACTGGTTTTCTCATATAAGCAAAGTCAAACTGTACTCCGGAGAAATCAGTTACCATCAAGGCTGCTTCACAGAAGAGCTTCTCATAGCTCATATCACTGGTTGCCGGAATAATCTCTACCATATCATTCTGTTCAAAATCCTCATACTGTGGACTGATCAGCGGATGCAGAATATACTGAATCCGATAGCCATGCTTTTTCGCTGCCTCCAGAAGCTTTGGATCATTCAAAAGTCCATTATATACTTTATAATAACTGGTCTCTTTAAAGTTCGGATTATACTCTCTTGCATAGGATTCGCCCTTATATGCAGGAAGTACCGAATTCATTCTCCAGGTCGGAGAAAACAGCAGAATCTTCTCTTTTCTATCTTCCAGTCCATCGTAACGCGGCACACCGGTCAGCTTCAGCGCATCGTAACCCATGTAGTCATAAACCGGCTTGGACAGATTCTCGATCTCATACTTAGATGCGCAGAAATACTGTCTCGTATTATCCCTCAGTCTCTGCTGTGCCAGCGCAATCTTCTGGATCGACATACCGTGCTGTACACACGCTGTATCAAAATGTATATTTCCACGAATTGGTTCGGATTCTCTTCCCGCATAACCATTAAATGCAAATACTGTAGAATTGGACGCAATCACCATGTCTGCGTTCAGAAACGCCAGCTTGTGAATCAGGCTGTTTCTCTTAATTGGCTTATATCCTTCTGCCAGCATTCTCTTATAATCCGGGCAGGACTCATCCAGCAGATAATACTTGGTAATGCCGTCATTCTGCTTTACTGAATATTTATACAAATACTCTGAAGAATCTCCCCCTTTGTAGATCTTATCAAAGAACAGCCAGATCTTCTTCTTGGCAAAATGAGGCTGTAAGAAGAAATTCAGCATTCGAAGCGGAATCTGCTTGCGGAATCTTCCTTTTTCCTTTGTACACATCTGTGACCATACACGAAGTTCCTTTTTCAGAATCTTGATTTTCGTACTTTTCTCTACGCAGATCGCATTGACCTTCCAATATGCCATATAATCTCCGAACAGCCAGTACTGTGATCTCAGTGATTTGGCAAAACGGCTGATCTGTGACGGGAAGTCCAGTCTCATGACGTATTCTTTTTCTCCGATTCTCAGGCAGAACCGTAACACACGGATCTTGTCACTGTCAGGCAGTGGTACCGATACATGGAAAGTTGTGTTTCGATAATAGGACACACCAAAGCATTTCAGCAAAGAATAGCGCTGATTGTATTCTACCGGAATGTATTCTTCATCAAATTTGGCATATAATCTGCCCAGGCTGTTTGGAAGGAAATCATTGTAATTACCATCAATCTCCAGCTTGCCATATTCGTAATTAATCAGATTAATTCTGACTGCAATATTGTCCTGTGTACCGAATTCTACTCCATCACAGAGAAGAGAGATTCCATCTTCATTACATTCCACATCCGGATAGTAGCCCTCTACACCTTTCTTGATTCGCATAACAAACAGACGAGTCTTTCGTGATGTCTTGGTCAGCGCACAGGTTCTGTCAATAATAATCTCTGCATTTACATACTGGAGTACTTTTCTCAGAAGTCCCAGATAATCTCCGACCTCCGATTCCGCGATCACATGCTTATTCCTGTTATTGGTATTGGCACAGATTCTCAGCATCACCATATGCAGTGCCATACACTGCAGAACATCCGGTATCTCTCCTTCACGGCTTTCCTGCTCCAACAGCGGCAGTATGCCTTTTTCAAACGGATCATAATACCATGCCCTATCCAATACATTGATACTGTTAAAAAAGTCCTGTTCCCGCGGTGTATGATAGTTTAACGTTGTACTTCCCTGGAAATAAAATACTGGATTCTTCTTAAACAGCAGATAGATCAACTGCTTTTCCCTTTCACACTCCAGATTACATTTCCTGGCAGCTTCCTGTACCATATCTGTCCTGAAAATCACACCATGCAGCGTAGTTGGAAATACATACTGGATCTCTCTTGTATCAATCTCCTCATCTGTTTTACGCTTCAGCATAAAATGCTCACATTTGTCCTTCAGCTTGAACTGCGGATAAATACGCGGCATTACAAATACATTGTCCGTCTCATCCAGCCTCTGGCATGCATTCTCTAACAGATTGTCAGCCAGCAGATCGTCTTCAAAAAGCACCGTCATATACGTGCCCTCTGCCTGATCCACCATATCAATGACTTTGCTGGCACGATCCTGCATCAGATTACTCTTTACCGGAATTATCTGTATGTCTTCTTCCGGTATCGTTACATTACTCAGCAGTTCTCCTGTTTCGCTCTTCTCCTCATATACATAATAAATTGTAAGTTTCACTAAATAATACCACCTTTATATTTCTCTCGTTCTGGTTCCCCTGAAAACTGTCCGTATCTGTGATGTTATGAGAACCATATTTTTTATATTATACACAATTCTGCTTCTATTTCCTATATTTTTACACTATTTTTCTGAATTTTTCCTTCCATTACTTGTTTTATTGTCATCTATTTTTTTATCTGCTATACTTTATCTATAAAAATACACTGCAAAGGAATCTGTCATTATGAATCATTCACTTAATCAGGACAAAAAATGGGAATGGAACTGGAACAGCCTCAGTCTGTACCGCTCGGAACTTATGGGCGTCGCCATTCTGATGATTATGTTTTTTCACATTGAAAAGTTTCATGCAGTATCCGAGCATCCGCTAATCAGCCAGTCCATTCTTTATCAGTTCATACAGAATGGCAACAGCGGCGTGGATGTCTTCGTATTTTTAAGTGGAATGGGTATCTATTTTGCCTGGAGCAAACGCCCGGAACTTCTCTCCTTTTATCGAAAAAGGGTTTTGCGTATATTGCCGACGTATCTTGTGATTTCCGGATTATACTGGCTGATCCTGATGCTAAAACGATATTTGTATCTTGATTTAGGCTCCTTTATAAAACTCTGGATTGCCAATGTATCATGTTATACCTGGCTCACTGAAAATTGCCGTGTGTTCTGGTACATTCCATTTCAGATTGTCCTGTATCTGGTTTCACCACTTATCCTGACACTGTTCTCTAAAAATAAATGGATACGTTATGGCAACTTCATTTTCATGTGCTTTTTATGTTATTTTTCCCTTTATTTATTACGTGGGACTTCATATTATGAGATTTTTGAAATAGCCATAAGCCGGATCCCAGCATTTCTATGTGGATGTTTCATTGGGCAAAAAGTTGCACGACATGATAACATGAGCAAATGGTGGGCTTTACTGATACCTGCTGCCTTTTTCGGCAAACCTGTACGTAAGTTACTTGCTGCACGTTGGCCTGCCTTTAACATTTTTATACGAGTTCCTGTATTTCTTATTGGGCTTGCCTTCTGTCTGTTCAGTTGTTTTGCTCTATCTGAAATTTGCAGCGATAAACTGAATCGCTGTCTCAAGTGGCTGGGATCCCGATCACTGGAGCTTTATCTGCTTCATATTGCTTACCGCAATCTTGCCATGGTCTATATACATGATCTGGTAAACAGCAGCACCAAAATGGCTTTGCTTATATATGTGATCGTTCTGATTCTCAGTTGTGCTACAGCTCAATTAATATCTTCAATGAAACGAATTAAGAAAAGGTAACGAAATCGCTCTCGTTACCTTTTCGGAAAATACCAGCTGCATAGTTTATCAACCGTTTTATTACAAATGCGCTCTTCAATTATATGATGAAAAATATATGCTGCAATAAATACCACTAACACAGTGATTACAAAAATACTTCCAAACAAAATCAATTTATTTTCTATATTCGTATACCACTGCATATACATATAGCAGGAAAGTGAACAGATAATTGGCCAATGCACCAGATACACTGCAAAAGAAAGAGCCGTCACTTTGTCTATTGCAGGATTCTCTATCCGTGCCTGCGGCTTTCTGTTACTACATTCCACTGCCATAACGATGAAAAAAGCCCCAATTGTATTGTAAAATTGTCTGCTGTTCAGATACTCATTCTGAATATGCAGCTTTTCTAATATTTTGAGAGGAATCGTAAAATCTCCCGGAAGCATAATTCCAACCACAAACAGAAGTCCTATCAGGACTATTCCCCATTTCTTCTCCTGTATGGTTGTAATGAATCCCGTATTCACCTTTAAATATGCAAGAAAAGTTCCAAGCACCAAACACATTAAATACATATCATACATTACCGCTGTTACAGCCATAATTCCAAATATCCACATTCTCCTTTTTTCTTTTCCTGCTGTCGCCACGCTTAACAATATTACAAAAAAAGATCCTAAAAACAAGATATGCAGCATCCAGAACGGACCATTAAAGGTACCATTTTTTTGATACCATACTGTAAATAACGTATTTTTTATCAAATTTTTCCAGGTCATTTTTGATCCGAAATAATGCTGAAGCCATTCATAATTCATCAGTTCTGCCACTTTTATATTATAAAACAGATCTAATTTTTTCATTCCATAGGTAATACATGATAAAACAGCCACTGGAAACATTAGTCTGGGATATCTTTTAAATACAGCCCTCTGCAATTTTTCAAAACTTTCGCTTCTATATACCTGACCACTCAAAAAATATGCACTTATCAGCAAAAACATGCATACCGCCAGATTGCCATTTACCAAAATCTTTATTGGATTAACTTTCATTACTTTCACCACTGTCGGCATCTGGCTTCGAAAAGTAAGATAAAAATGATCAATAAAAACAATTAAACATGCCAGGAATTTTATAATATCCATTGCCCGATTCCGCTTCATAACTTTCTCCCTCTGTATATAAATTACTATTTGCATTTATTATAAGCAAATTCGTTTTCCACTGCAATTATTTCTATGATATACTGTACATGATCAAAATAACAATTTATTCACGAGGTCTATTTATGAAAATAGCAATTATTTCGATTAATATGTATTCCAAGGGGCTAAATTTTGCATGTCCCCTCCACAACTATGCTTTTCAACAGTTTCTGCTGAAAAACGGAATCGAAAACGAGATATTAAACTATACCCCGATTTACTTTAACAACTTTGATATGCGCCATCCGTCCATCTATTATGCCAGAATCAGTGAAAATTATAAAGATTCCGGACGGGCTGATGAGAACCCAACTGAATATAACCGTCTTACCAGTCTTCAGGAAAAATGGTCTGAACTTTACGATGAACGTGAACGCCGTTATGATAAATTTCAGCATTTTATCGACACCAATTACAGAAAAACCAAACAGGTTTATAACAGTGATTTGCTTGAATTTTTGGATCCTGGATTTGACTGCTACATCTGCTGTACCGACGTTATATGGAAAAAAGAGCCAAACTTTGGCTTTGACCGTGGCTTCTTCCTTGCAAGCACCACAATGGAAAATAAATGGAAGATTTCTTATGCTGCCAGCCGTGGTATGTTCTTCAGCGAAAACAGCGAAGATGAGAACTGGTTTTTACAGAGTGTAAATGATATTGATGCAGTCTCCGTGCGTGAGGAAAGTCTGAAAAACTATTTATCTGAGCATCTTGAAAAAGAGATTACACAGGTTCTGGATCCTGTTCTTCTTCATGAAAAAGAGTTCTATGACTCTATTTTAGTCAAACCAAAGGAAGATCACTATCTTTTCCTCTATTATGTTATGGAAAAAGCCAATGACACAGTTTTACAGGCAGTTTCTTATGCCCGTGCACATAACCTGAAAATTGTTGAGATTACAGATCTGCCATTAAAGAGCGGAAAACTTTCCGAATATAATGACATTGATGTAACTTATCGTTATGATATGGGGATTGAAGAATGGCTTGGATACATTCGATATGCAGACTGTGTTTTTACCAACTCCTTCCATGCCTGCTGTTTCAGTATTCTGTTTGAAAAACAGCTTTTTGTCGGAAAAAGAGATGGTGATAAAGTTACCAATATTTTGAATATCTTCGGTCTCACAGACCGCCGTTTTACCATTGACAGTGATTTGATTACGAATCCTCTGCCTGATATTGATTATAGCAAAGTGACTCCAATATTACGCCAGAAACGACAGGAATCTGCAGATTTTATACTTTCCAATATCCATCGTATGGAACAAACTCCCCATTCGGTTCGTTCCTACGAAGCACAAAAACGCAGTATTTCCTATCAATTATGCTATTTCCTCAAAAGCGGAGATTTTCTTTCCTCATCAGAATTCTCCAGTGACAGTATGGAGACTCGAACCGATGGTTCACTCTTATACCGCGTTACAAATCCGGTGACAAACAATGAAACCTCTGTGTTCCTTAACTGCATGTTCCAGAAAACAGGCTACACTTTTGACTGTTGGAAAATTCGTTTTCGTATTGATCATATGTGGTTCTGGTATCTGGAAGATGGTACTTTCGTTCCAATGAATGAATATGATATCCGCATTCATCCTGCCGTAAAGACTTTTTCCGCAGGTGATACGATTCCTTATATTCCTGTTCATCATATTTCTTACCTGTTTGTCGAGCCAAGCTGGAATGAATACTCTTTGCTTTA
Organism: uncultured Lachnospiraceae bacterium; assembly: GCA_900544685.1. Lineage (GTDB taxonomy): Bacteria > Bacillota > Clostridia > Lachnospirales > Lachnospiraceae > Marvinbryantia. The sequence continues at coordinate 75,710 of UQWA01000012.1, forward strand.
CAACAGTCGCTGTGCCATATCTTCTGATCACTGTCAGTTTGATCCGAAGCAGTTTCATATTTACCGTACTGCACGAGGTAATACCGAATGTCGTTTTAACCAGCCGGTTTCTGTCCATTCACAGACAGTTCCTCTGTACCACGTTTTTTCCAGACCTGGATACCGGCTTTGCGGCTGGAATATTTGTCTGAAATCAAACAAAAAATGGTTTTATTATCTGGCTGACGGTTCTCTCAAACAGCAGTCAGACTATTGTAAGGCGAGTGACACAGAAAAATGTCTTCTGAAAAAGGGAGAACAACTTCCACATTTTTCCTCTTTCCAGCCTCAGTCCATCCGTCTGGAAGCTGTATGGGAAATGGATTTTTCTACAAAAGTAAAAAGAAAACTAAAAGAAGTGTTTAAGATCTCGTAAACTATAGCAGAGAGGCTATCAACGATACCGCTGATATCCTCTCTGTTAAAAACTAATTTTCTTCTTTCTCATCATATGTGCGCTCACTAATGATATATCGTGGGCGATGCTTTGTCTCCAGATAGATCTTTCCGATATATTCTCCGATTACTCCCAGACACAACATCTGTATTCCACCAATAAAACAAACGATGCAGATCATACTGGACCAGCCTGCAACGGTATGTCCCAAAAATGTTGCCAGCACTGCCCATAAAATTCCGATAAAGCTAAGTACTGCTACCAGAAGTCCAAATGATGTAATCATTCGAATCGGCTTCACAGACAGACTTGTAATGCCATCAAATGCCAATGCCAGCATTTTTTTCAACGGATAATGGCTCTCCCCTGCAATACGTTCTGCCCGTTCATAATAGACAGACGTACTCTTAAATCCCACCAGCGGAACCATACCTCGCAGGAAAATATTTACCTCTTTAAAGTTCTGGAACTCCTGCAATACTCTGCTGGAAATCAGACGGTAATCCGCATGATTGTACACCACTTCTGCCCCCATCCAGTTCAAAAGCTTATAAAATCCTTCTGCAGTAAAACGCTTGAAAAATGTATCAGTCTCTCTCTTAGAACGCACACCATAAACAACTTCGCAGCCATTTAAGTACTCCTTCACCATATCATCCATGGCATTGATATCATCCTGTCCGTCACAGTCAATGGATATCGTAATATCACATCGGTCTTTTGCTTCCATCAGTCCGGCAAGCACCGCATTCTGATGTCCCCGGTTGCGGCTCTGGCAAATGCCAATATAATGTTTATCTTCTGCCGCCAGTTGCTGAATAATCTCCCAGGTCCGATCCTTTGACCCATCGTTGACAAACAGTACTCTGCTGTCGTCTGTGATCTTGCCTGCTGATACTAACTGATGTATTTTTTCCAGAAATAATTTACTGGTAATTGGTAATACTTCTTCCTCATTATAGCAGGGAATCACTATATAAAGACTTGGTATTTTCTTTCTCTCTCCCATTTTCTCTTTCCTTCCTTATGTATTCATACTCTTTTCATATTATACTTTCTTTTTGGCCACATTAAAATAACGATTCCAGCCAATCCACAAATTCCCACACCGATTGCCATTGCTGCTTTTGCAGAACACCACGGCTGTTCTGTCTGGCTAAATACCCGCAAATAAAGCCTGCTAACTTTATCTTTGTCATTTATTTTCAAGTCACCATAGTAGCCTCCCAGATAATACTCCCTGCGAATTGCTATTGCTAATTTATCCTTTAATGGTTTCTTTGTGTCTATCGTTAATGTATACTTTTCCTTTTTGTGTCCCGGATTTACTGTCGGAATTCCTATAAAAAATGTTTTCTTATTCTTTATCTGGCTCACATTCACATTCTGTGAATAAACTTCCTCGTTTTTCTCATTCTTTAACGCTACTGTAATTTTATCCTGCTGGCTCTTGTTTTTTCCCTTTTTCTTAAATTCCAACCCTATTTGATTAAACGGTCTGGATGCATAAAAAGTCTGTTCAACATGCAGATCCTTCCTATATTTCGTAAAACCTTTTCCTGATCCTCCGGTACAACGAACCGTCCAGTCATTGTAAACCATATTGGCCTGATGCAATTGACTCATACTAACTACTACACAGCACAGAACCCCGCCAAATATCACTGCCTTTTTCCAGTTGAATACCATTCCACTGTAGTCATAATTCTCTGCCTTTGCTTCTGATTCTATATACTGCAGACCATACGCTCCAAGCAACAAAATAAACATAATGAAAGGCATTCCATAGGAACTCTTTATTTCCCAAATACTATAAAAACAGATTCCACCTAAAAATGCAACTGTGCAAAAAATCGGATAAACATCTACTTTTTTCTTTTTCAGAATCGTATAAAAACCAGCTAATACAAAAATCAGATTAGTCAAACGAAATGCATAGCAATACATTCTGAAAAGATCTGCTTTATCGCCTAGAATCCATGATTGCAGCCATGTATTTTCCCGGTCCTTACAAAGCCTGCTCAGAAGATCATCGCCATCTGCATAGCACCAGGACACTTTCAGTTTTTCGTGTAGAAATTTTATAAGTCCAGCAGGCGTATAACCTGCATAGTTTTCCTTCATCCTTTCCAGTGTGGCTGCTGTCTTTTCCTCCTTCATCGGAAAACTAAGCGTATAGTAAAAATCATCCATATCCACTTTTCCAGTTCCGTGAGACGCCATCATCAGCCAATGTGTCGCCGGAATATTTTCCTCAGACACTGAAGAAAAATATCTCTGATTTAACGCAGATATTCCTGCCGTTAAAACCACACTGACTACGATTATAATAGCAAAACTCTGTACTGACTGTAACAGTTTTCTCTTCTTTCCAATAAGCTCCACCAAAAAACAACTCACAAAAGCGATTACCGGAATCACTACTGTTGCCCTGATAAAATATCCCACAATCGCACAAAATGCGAAACATATGGATGACACAATCCGGTCTTTTCGACTATCTTCGTAAAACAAACGGATTCCAAAATATGTCACTCCTGCGGTAAAAGGAAATGACCATGTATTTGTGTAGACCCAGAAAATCATCAGATAATACAACGGATTTCCTACGCAAAATGCCAGTACTCTGGCGCCGCCTCGAAGTCCAGCCACCTTCACTCCCGTCAAATATAGGAATAAAGTAGTGACCATCATCCAGACTGCTGTCAGGTAAAACATTGGTCTGTACATGTCCTGAACGCCTATTGCCAGCAATATTTTCATATATTTGCTTAACAAAATCGTCATAAAATAATTATTAGGATACCAGCCAAAATATCCAGCATGCGGTGCATCACTCGTAATCTGATGTACACCTGTTTTCGCCAGATATAGTGCATAATCTTGCACGTTATATGCATCCGACCATGAAAATGGATCCAGATAAGTCAGCAGCACAATATAAATGGACAACATGACTGCCAGCATCACAATACTGCTGATGATGATTCCTTTTTTCTCCATGCAGTTCAGATACCGAAACAGCAAAATATATCCTGCACCAACTGTCAATGTCAGCACAAGCAGGAAACTATTCCTTACCATTGGTGATAAGATCTCAGAAAACACCTGGGACTGTGCCGTTGAAATTGTATCAATAAAAATAACGGCAACTAAAAATGTCATCAATACGATGATACTCTGACGGTGTGAAATTTTTTCTGTAAATTCAGATCTTCTATGATAATTGATGCGGCTTAACAGCAGATT
>UQWA01000013.1 GCA_900544685.1 uncultured Lachnospiraceae bacterium
CATAGCCCTCAGACCAGTCATGCTTTTCTTTTATGAACTTTGTAGCTCCGCAATCATTGCAGGTATACAATCTCTTGTGATAAGCAGAATCTACATATTCTGTATCATAATCCTCAAACCAGTCATGCATTTCTTTTATCTGATATCTCTGCACCCAACAATCATAACAGCGTTCTCCCACATAATGATAAGTATCATCGCAGATCTGATATGTATAATCTTCTTCCCACTCATGATCGCAAATCTCACTTGCACTAATCTTACTACCAGTTCCAAATATTATGATAACGAAAGTAGCCAATGCATTTAAAAAAAATCGTTTCCTATAACTCATGTTTTCTCTCCCTCATTTTATAGTTTCACCTGATTTTAATGTACACTTTTCTCTTTGGTATTTCAATATTTGCTTCAAAACTATTTCATATTTTACAGCAAAATATATTCCCATTTCCTGTATAAGCTGCTTCCAGTCCTGAATCTCCGTTCACTTCGAAAGCATACAGAGACCTTGGTTTTTATTTTTACCATTCTCAGATTGCGTTCCGACTGATTTAACTATAATTCCTGATAAAATGTTATATAGTTATTCATATGCCTGTTTGTTCTCTTACTCCATACTACTATGTTTCTTTCTTTCGTTCTTATATTGATACATATCCCGGTCGGCTCTTTCTTTCACCTCAACAATATCCTCACCTGAAAATGAGGCTGATCCATAGGAAACTGTAGGTAAAAATGTGATCTTCCTTCGCTTCTCCTCCATACGCCATAAAAATTCCTGTTTGCACATACCTTCCTTCTCACTGTTTTTCAGAAGTACGCAAAACTCATCTCCACCTATACGATAACAATAGCCATAGTTTGCATAAACTTTTTTGATACATTCTGCAATCTCAGCCAGGCAGACATCCCCTTGCACATGACCATAGCGATCGTTAATCTGCTTGAAATTATCCACATCAAACACTACAAGTACTCCTCCATTACATCGTCCCCCACCAGTTTGCTTCAGATAGCTGTTCTGGTTTAAGAGTCCGGTAAGTGCATCCAGCTGATTCCACATCTCATTGCAATAAATAAAATACAATACTGACAGCAACGTTACACATAACCAGGTAACGTGGAGTTCAGGAAGCGCAATCTGGATGGTTGTTTCCACCATCACAAAAAGAATCAGTGGATAGATCAGCTGTCTGCTGCGGTTCTGATACTCCCTGGCAGTGACAATCGTAGATGCTGAAAGGTATAAAATCGCCCCGAAATACATGATGACATATATGTAAAAATGTGGACCTCGTGAATAAATATTATCTGCGTTCACAGAGAATACCATTCCGTATGGGATAGAACTTAAAAGAAACATCAAATATACTATTTCACAACACATCGCTGTCCTGATCTTACGTCGAAAGGCTGTTTTTCTGTCCAGGACATACACAAGACAGATTGACACTGCCGGTGACAGACCAAATCCCAGATAGTTGGCTGCAATATTCAGCCAGCGATAGCCTGACGGCAAGCCGTCCACTGCAAGGGTAATAACTTCCAATACCGAAATCCCTGCAATCAGAAGATAGGCCCCAAAAAAACCACGCTTTTGTTTTTTACTAAGCGATTCACTCAGATGTGTGAGGATACACATAAAGCATAAAACAAAGAGGTCAATTGTCGTCAACACACAAAAATACCCATTCATTACAAATTTTTCCATTCATTTCATTTCCAGTTTAAAAACCTTATCTTCTATTTTAGCAAACTCTGTGCGAAATTGATAGATCGTTTTTATTTATTGATAAGCAACTATTTTAACATCCTTTATTCAGTCAAAAACTCCCGCAGAATTTCTCTAACGGGAGTTTATATCAACCTATTAAATTTTTATTTGATAAAAAGTCTTACACATTCCGTTGCCATTGATTGCCAATCCCACCCCTTTGGTACGTTTGCTGGCTTTTTAGTATATTTGTATGATACCATAATAATATCACCTTTTTTCACAGCAACTTTAGAACCATTTTTCACTTTTATCAGCTTGTTTCCTCTATGTAAATCAATAGAAATTAGTTTTGTACCAGGTTTCATCTTTACAGAAAACGCCGCCTTTTTATACGATGGTTTCAAATTCACATTTACCTGTGCAGTTGTTTTCTTGGCATAATTTTTTCCACCTATTTTTAAACTGCTGAATGCGCATGGTGCATTTTTGAATATAACATTGCAAGAAAGAGAATATGTTTTCTTGTTCTGCTTTACCTTAAAGGTAATCTTTGCTTTTGATCCTGGTTTAATTTTATAGCCATTCAGATCAATAATCGTTCCCATTTCACTGCATTCCACATTTTTATTACTGGATTTGATATTCGTAATCTTTGCATCAGCAGTCATATTTTTGATAAAAATACATCTTGAACAGCCTGTTGGCTCAGTGTAACCTTTCTCCCAATGAACAAGATATACTGTCTGATTCTTCGCACATACAGGTTTTTTCTCAGCCGCTTCACCGTGTATTCCCGGCATACATATTATTGCCATTAAACATAATAGCAGACCTCCCAGTACGTTTCTCCACACATTTTTTCTCTTTCGTTCCATCATTCTTCTCCTTTCAAAGCTCTTGTTTGTTTTTAATATACGGGAGCTATTTTCTTATAGTATACACCGTTAATCTAATATTGGCAAACTCTGTTCATCCAAATACCTGAGATCATCCTTGCAATACGCAGGAATTAAAAAAAGCCTTTAAACACCAGACTTTCCAGCGTTTAAAAGCTTTCTTTTATGTTTTTCTACTTCGACTAAAAAATTAGTCCTGGATGTATGGCATCCAACTTATAACTATGGTTTTTTCCATCCTCTAGCTCTTCGGTTGTAATATATACACCATTTTTACACCACACCAGGAAATGCAACTTTTTTCAATCCTTCAATGTCCATCTCTGGTTTACTATGATTGTAATATGCTGTCATTTTTTTGTCGCTATGTCCAACATACGGCTGAATCGTCTCATAAGAAATACCATTCAATTTACACCTTGTAACAAAAGTATGTCGAAAACAATGCGGCGAAAATTCTTTTATAAGGAATGGCTCTCTACCCTCCAGCTTGGCAAGCTCTGTTTCAATCAGATTTGCGCGAACAACGACCGTTTTAATTGTTCTATTCACATCGCCATATCGTACAGGCATCCCCTGCTGAGTAGTAAATACCATATCTTCAAAAGGAGCCTCCTGTTTCCAACAAGAAGCATATAGTTTCTTGTTCATTAGCTGTTTTTTCCTCACTCGTTCAAAGATCAGCTCCGTTTCTGGTAAAAGCGGAATAATCCTGTCACTCGTTTCCGTTTTAGGCGTGGTAAAAAAGAAATGACAGGAGTCTTCGTCCTTGAGCTTCGCATAATGAAGCGTTCTTTGAATGTGAATAGTTTTATTCGCAAAATCAATATCACTCCATTTTAGTCCAAGAATCTCACCGATTCTACCGCCACAAGTCAAGCTTGCACAGAATATGTCATAATGATAATATTCCCTAGCGGCCTCTAAAAACATGGTTTGCTCCTGCTCCGTTAAATAACGCGGCTCGTATTGAATTTTCTTTGGCAAAACTACCGCATCACATGGATTTTGCAACATATATCCATTTCCAACAGCCTTCTTGAACATTTCACTCAATAGAGATTTCAGCTTGTTCAATGTCCCATAAGAATATCCTTTTTCATACAATCCATTGATAAACAATTGGATTTGTACTGCTTTTATGTCTTTAAGCTTTACGTTACCGATTGCGTCTTTTTTACAAGGAGAAAAGTTCTGACGAATGCAATACAGTGTAGTTTCTTTCACTCTGCCAGCCTTATACAGCTTTAGAAATTCTTCAAACCATTCTGAAACAGTAACCTCACTTCCATTTCCATATATGCCATATTCCATCTCCCATTTTTCTTTTTCAAGCTTTATTTTCAAAGCTTTCAAATCACGATCATACAAAGTATGGCGTTTTTTATAACGGTCAACAAAACGTGCCATATAATTTCCATCTGGTCTCTGTGATATACCTGTTCCTAATTCTTTTCCTTTTAAATCTTTACCCATTATAACCATCCTTTCAAACAGGATGGAGTAAAAGACAGATATATTCTACCACGCTTTTACTCCATATGCCACCTATTTTCCAGAAATACTTTCTAAATATTTTTCAAGCAACTTTCTATTTGCATATAAACGATTTCCTTTTCTGATAACAAAAGTACACTTCTGGTGGTTCAGTTCATTTCTTACAGTATTCTCTCCCCAGCCTGTATATTCCATTATTTCAGCTACATTAAGCAGTGCTTTTTCACAGATTTTCATACACCATTACCCTTCTTTTTTATTTCTACTACATCCACTTCATTGATTTTCGTCCCCTGGAAATTACGCATATCGTAACGAAACGTTTTCGCTATATTATCCATATTGTCAAAGATAATATCATCTGTATTCTCGTCAGATAACATCCTAACTTCAAAAGGCTTACTCAAATTTCTTGAACAATAAATTTTTCTATGCCTACATCTCTGTCCATTTTCCTCACCTTCCAAAATATCTTTTACAATGTACTTAAATATGTAGCCAATTTGTCTTCTTCTCTCCTCTGGTGATTGCATTTTTACCCCTTCTATAAAAACAAATCCATTTTGCCAAATCTGACTCAAAATATCATGCTCAACATATCCTATATTGGTCAGCATATGAAAATGATAGACTCTACGTTTCTGAAGTTCATACGTAGCTATATATTTCACATCATCCCCAAAAACATATCGCATACGTTTCACAAATAACCCCCAAGCCTGTTTTGCTTCTTCATATTCCGTCACTTCATCTTTAAAAGTAAGCGTTGCAAACGAATCCAAATTATTATGTATAGCCAGATCAGTTAGATATGCCACCTTGCTTTTATAGTATCGTATTCGTCTTTTATCACTTTCCTGTTGTTCCTTCATATTCATTTCAGAATATTGTTTTCTATGCACAGGTGGCTTATCAGACTTTTTAACCCCTCTATCTTCATCATTTAGCACAGGATGTTTATAAATATATTCCTCTCTCTTATGATTCCATTCCACTTTTTTACGGTTGTACATATTTCTCCTAAGATAAGCGTTATAATCAAGTAAACGCTCTTGCAAGCCTGCATGTCCAGCCTTCGGCTGTCCACTACGGCTTGCAAGAAAGATACTGTAATATTTCTGCTTCGATTTTCTGGACATTATAGTGAGGATATTTAATTTCCAAAAGTCCTCTTCCATCAATATAAGCGATTCCCTCCCCAACACCATAACTCTCAGATTTAAGATCTTCTCTGGTGAAGCCCAGCATGGATAAACTCTCTTTTGATGGCATTCCTCTAGTCAACAAAACCCGAGTGTGAAACTGTTCTCTTGCCCCATTACTATAATATGCTGCGTCGGGTCTTTGATTGGTAATCCAGCATCCTGTCTTGTAAGATCTTGAAGTCATTAAAATCTCCCCAAGATTCTTCATATATCTATCTGCCAATTTTTTGTCCTGCATCTGCATACTTAGTATAAAAGCAGGAAACTCATCAAAACAGCAGATTGTCATATGACCTATTTTTTCCCCTTCATTTGCCCTAAGCTCTTTATAATGTTCGTAAAAAGCCTCAAACCCTTCCTGACATCGTTCACTACAAAAATATTTCGGATATTTTTTCAAGAAACCGAAATCCAACGAATCTTTATAATTCATAAACCACAGATCAGCTTCTTTCCCCTCTTCACCCTTTAAAAATGAATGGATGCAATATTTCAAGGCTGTGCTTTTTCCACTTCCGCTTTCCCCGGCCAGCAGAAGTGATGGATTTAGAAGCGGATTTATGTTTACCTCAGCCTTTACCTGATATTTCTTCCAAAAATCCTTTCTATAAGCAAGCTTCACTTCTCTTCCTCCATAGGAATCTCTTTTCTAGTATTTTCGTGAAAATCTAATTTGAGAAATTCCTTTTCTGCCACCCGGGAAGTGGCAATTTTCAACAGCAGTAAATCTTCTGTTAAAACTGGCACATAATATGTCCAAGAATCTACACCATGATTAGACAGTAAATATGAATGTAATTCTATGCGGATTGCTTTTCTAACAGCCTCTTTATCCTGCACTTTCCAATCTCCAACAGCATATGACACGCAAATCCAGCCCTTAGCATCGATTTTATAATCAGAAAGTGTTGCATTCTGAAAAAATTCTTTCAAGCATTTTCCAAAATCAATTGCCTCTGCATAACAAAGACCTCGCCCCAGATCAGCCTCACAAGCACCTGTAAGCTCTTCAAGGCAACCTGCAAACCATTTCTTTGCTGTATCCTTTCCCACCATTAAGCATATGGTTTCAACCATTATAATCACCAATAGAATTGCACAAAAAGCGTACATTTTTCTCCTTTCTGTTCTGGAATGGGGAATCCCCCTTCCAGAACCTCATTCACAACATTCTGCATAAATCCGAATTTCAACGGTATTATTACCACGATGGCGAAGTACATTTGCCCCAACAAAATGTCGATACCCCGGATAGATTTCAGCTAAAACTGTTCGAGCTTTTTCCTTCGCAAGAGCTTCCAGCTCATCATCTTCCAAATCGGTATACGGTTCTTTCAGATAGCTGCAAACTGCATTTCCCCAACAACGTCCTGCGTCGTTTTCTTCCACATCTTCAAGTCCCACAACTATTTTGCAAAATCTGACACCGCAGGCAGCAGCAAGTAACTGCTGCACCACTTTCGGCATTATCATTGCGCATCGTGACATCAATTTTCCACCTCCTGAATCTCGTAATCGTCAGCACCAAAATAAACGTTTCGCCTCTCTCCATCGATATATTTGACAACTAAGTTCTCAAACCGAATCAAATAATCTCGCTCATCCAATTCCTCCTGCGTAACTTTCTCAGTGCCATCAACGATCTTAACATCGAAACGAACTCTTGACAGCCAGCCTCTTCCACGAGGAATTTCAACCGAAAGTCTTAAAGAATCTTCCGGATACGTTTCACTGCCATCTTTCGATGTGACGTTATTTCTTCTTTTCTCACTTCCGATCAAGAAAAGCGGTGCTTTCTCAATTTCTTTGAGCCACTGCTTTTTTGAAGCATCTAGCAAATTCATTTTTTCACCCCCTTCTTACATTGCCATTTTAATACCATTTATCACAAATTCACATTTCAGGTTTTTCCCCATTTTTTTAAATTTCGTAGTTCTTCAACCTTTCTTCGCATTCTCGGATGCTCGGAATTTTCCGAAAAAGAGGGGCATTTATTTTCCCACGTTTCCTATGCGGCATTTTCTTATCAACAACGCATCCCAAATAGTTTGCAAGCAAAGATGGAAGTTCATAATTCAGAAATGCTACTGAAATCATAAATGCAAATTCCTCCAATTCCTCCACAGAACACGACTCCAAGCCACCATTGATCTCAGCCTCTTCTGCATTTCTAATCTCCGCATATGCACGAAAAGCCCGATAAAGCGTTGATTCACTACAGTACGTCCAATATTCCAACGTGCCATCATAATTAGTTTTCTGTCCGCTGTCATCATTGATTGCAACAAACCTACGGAAATCGGAAAACTTCATTTCCATATCTGGAGTATAAGTTTCCGTCCACCACTGATCTACCGCTAAGAATGCGCTTCGAAAAGCATCTCCATTCATAAAAAGCTTTTTCTTAGCCTGATATTTCTCGTAAATCGTTTTCTGCTCGCATACTTTTTTATCAAGCTGCTCTAGCAATCCCTCTGTATTTGCCCAAACGTCATTTTCCTCGTATTGTTTTGCCAGCGCATATGTAAAGGCAATCAGCCCCTCTTTTCCCTCTTGCTGGCCTATTCTGGATATAATTCGTTTTAATTTTGCTTCATTCAAACCTTCAAGTGCTGGTCTTCTTTTACAATTAAAAATTTTTCTCTTTGCCATAACCGCTCCCCAAATTCTTTTTATATCCATTATACCCAAACTTCCTTTTCAGAACTATTTCAGTATTTTCCCCTTTTTTCTGTTTGTTGCCGAAGTTTAGCATAAAAAAAGAACCCACGCAAGAATGCTGCCGCATTGATTTTTTCAAAATCAACAAGTTCTTGCATGGATTCTTTTTTATGCTCATAGGCACCCACCAAACAGAAAGCCTGATTTTCTTCTCAACAGAAGTTCTCCTATTATTAAACACCCCCAAATGCCGTAGCACCTGGGAGTGTTTTGTGGAAAGGCACATATTGAATTTATTTAAAGTCAATTCGCACAGTTTCAGTCACGCCTGTTTTCCCGAATTAGAATTGGAGACTATATTCCATAATCTAAAATACCATCATTCATATATTCCTGTATTGCATAATAATCTGATAGCTCTTCACTATTGAAAGCATCCTTAATGAATAATTTCATACAGAATGAACCTCCTGATAAATAAAAAACCTTCGGTATTTCATTATCACGCCACACGGAAATAATCATATTTTGATTATCATCACGCCAGAAATCAATTCCGTTTTTAATTCCATATTCATCTGTTTCACTAATTGAGCAAGAAGGATCTCCATATTTTAAAATATACTGCTGCTTCAATCCGCTTTGTTCCCAACCAATTTGATTATCCTCTGAATCCTCTGGATCGTCGTAATAAACGACTGCTGTTAATTTATCCTCTTCAAATATATATATTACTTCCATTTTATATAAACCAAGTCTTACATGGTCAGCTTCATAATATGTAAGCAAGACAGCTTCTTTGTTTTCTGCCTCTGCTTGCTGTTGCTCACTTTTAATTGAATAATAATCAGAATCAGGAATATCAGGATCATTATAATAAGTTTTATATTCTTCCTCACCTTCCTCATCTGTTTCTTTTACATATAAAACTTTTTCACCCTCTGCGTCATTCAGTACAATATTATTCTTTACCACCTCATCTACAGATGTGCCCCATTTATAATTTCCATACCCATCAATAGAGAGCGCGTCTTCATTTTCTATGGCCATGGAGTCTTCTGTCTCCATTTCTTTCGCACCGCACCCGCTAAGCAAAAAGATACTAAATAAAGCAATTCCTACTTTCTTAAAATGTTTAATTTTTCTTTCCACCACAATTCCCCCTCTAATTTCTTTTTATTCGTCTGTCAAAAACGCTCCCATAAATATATGGCTTTAATATGCAAAACTATTTTTTTAATTATACACTATTAAGCTATTTATAGCAATAGTAGCGTTTGGTTTTATGGAGATCATTCATGATCAAATTTGATAAGCTATGGCAAACCATGAAAGAAAAGGGCATCACACAATATGATCTTTACACCAAATATAACGTAAATCGTGCCCAGGTATATCGTTTAAAACACAATATGAATGTACAGACCAATACCTTAGACCGCCTAACATTCTGCAATGCAGCCTTGATGATATAGCGGAACACTTTCCAGACGATAATTTTTTCCAATAAAAAATGAGGTGATATGCACCTCATTTTCTCTTTTCTTATATATTTTTGTCTTTACTCCATCCAAATACTCATTTTTCTAAGTTTACACCTTTCTAATATCTTTACACCAATCCATACACCATTTTCCTAAGAATCTGTAAGAAAACATAACAGTTTATAAGGCCTATCCATGATGTAAAAAAACCTCCAAACACCTGTAAACCAAGCATTTGAAGGTTTCGAAAGATCTGCGTTACCGCTTACAGGAGCATTAGTCCTGTACGTATGGCATCAGTGCAACGTGACGTGCTCTCTTGATTGCAGATGTGAGAGCTCTCTGATGTTTTGCACATGTTCCTGTGATTCTTCTTGGAAGGATTTTTCCTCTTTCAGAAACGTATTTCTTTAATTTGGCTGTATCCTTGTAGTTAATTTCATTATTTTCTTTACCGCAGAATACACAAACTTTTTTTCTTCTGCGTCCGCCTCTTCTCTTCATTGGAGAGTCGCTTCTATCACTTCTATTGTAAGCCATGATTCTTACCTCCTATCGAAATTCTAGTTAAACGGCAGCTCCTCATCGATACCATCCGGTATATTCATGAATCCGTCTCCTGCTGCGGCACTAGGTGTCGGTCTGCTCGGTGACGGTGCTGCACTATAGCCGCCTTCTGATACTCCGGATGCATTCTTGCTCTCAGCGAATTCCTGTTCTTCTACAACAACGTCTGTTGTGTAGACCTTCATTCCGTCCTTATTGGTATAGCTTCCTGTCTGGATACGACCGGTAATCGCGATCTTGATTCCCTGACGGAAATACTTCTCTGCAAATTCTGCGCTTCTACCGAATGCAACACACTGGATAAAGTCTGCGGTTGCCTCTCCATCACGTTTAAATCTGCGGTCTACAGCCAATGTATATCTTGCTACTGCGGTAGCATTCTCGCCTGCTGAGTAACGAACTTCCGGGTCTCTCGTTAAACGACCCATTAAAATGACTTTATTCATTCTGATCTCCTCTTATTATGCGTCCTGTCTAACACACAAATATCTGAGAACGTTTTCCATAATACGAACATGTCTTTCCAGTTCTGCCGGGCAAGTAGCCTCTGCGTCAAACTGAATGAAATAGTAAAAACCTTCGCTCATTTTCTGAATGTCGTAAGCAAGTTTCTTCTTACCCCATTCGTCAACATTCGTAATTGTACCGCCAAAACGTGTAATATACTCTTTTACTTTTTCTACGGTAGCTGTTCTTGCGTCGTCCTCAAGCTTTGCGCTGACAACAACTGCTAATTCATACTTGTTCATGCGTTTTGCACCTCCTTGTGGTCTCTGGCCCCTTTCCGAAAAAGGAGCAAGGAATTGAAATATATCACGAATATATACTTTAGCACAGAAAGTGCCTGAAATCAAGCACTTTCTGTAAAAAACGAATATTGTTTTGATAAAACAGTTATTCCGTGTCTCTTATTTAAACACGATATTTATATACTGTGTACGTTTCAGTTTCGTATTCTCTGCACATATCCAAAGATAAAATCCTTTTCCCCCGGATATCTTCACAGATCCACCGTTCTTTAATGCCTTGTCCATATCCCAGTTTCTCTGTGAATAAGATAGTGTTCTCAATTTCCATCCTTTTTTCAGATTGAGTTTTATTTTCTGCTTTTTGTTCTGGTATTTGGAATAACTCAAGTATATAGTAGTTGCTTTATTGAAGCGATTTCCTTTTATTGTTGTCTTTCCAATTTTTACAGATGAAATCGGATTTTCATATTTCAGAATCGTAAGTTTTGTTTTATAGGTTTTCTTTCTAATCTTGGTTGTAATGGTTACCTTACCAGGCTTTTTTGCATGAACCCAGATTACACCTTTTTTTACTTTCACTGTCGCAATTTTTGTATTACTGGATTTTACAGTTGCATTCGCCTTTCCTATTGATCCGATATTATAATCTTCATAAGAACCCGGAATTAACAGATTCGTCTCGCTTGTATGTATGTCATAATAAGGTTCTTCTGCCATTACCGGAATGGCTGTTACCATAATCATTACTGCCAGTAACAGTGATATTACTTTTTTCATTATATTTTTCATACTATTTCTTACCTTCCTATATTATATTATTGTACATTGTCAGAAAAATTTCCTTCTGGTATCTGTCCCAAAATAATGCAGCTATAATATTTTTTTCATAACCATTTCCCTTTCCCTTTCTTTTATACTTTTTTTGTCAACCCTCTGGTATTTTTCTCTACCAGCTTCCGGGGGACCATAACCTGATGCCCGCATCCCTGGCACTTCAGTCGGAAATCTGCTCCCACTCTCAGGATTTCCCACTCCTGGCTGCCACATGGATGGGGCTTTTTCAGTTTTACGATGTCCCCTACGTCATACTGTAAACGCTCCATTTTCACCTCCTGCTATTTAATTTCAATACTTTCAAATACTTTTCCTATGCTGTCCTGGATCACCAAATCCGCATTTTTATCTCTGGACGTTACGTTCTTGTTGATCACCACCAGATGTTTGCCACGGAAGTAATCAATCAGTCCTGCTGCCGGATAGACCACCAGTGAGGTTCCGCCAATAATCAGTACCTCTGCCTGAGAGATGTACTCCACGGACTTGCGCAATGTGTAATCATCTAAGCCTTCTTCATATAGTACTACATCTGGCTTAATGGTTCCGCCACAGGTACAGGTCGGCACGCCTTCTGCATGAAGCATATATTCCGCATCATAGGACTTATGGCACTTCATGCAGTAATTGCGCAGGACGCTTCCGTGAAGTTCCAGCACTTCCCTGCTGCCTGCTGCCTGATGAAGCCCGTCAATATTCTGGGTAATCACTGCCTGCACATGTCCCTGTGCTTCCCACTGTGCCAGACGCTTGTGTGCCATATTGGGTTTTGCCTCCGGGCACAGCATTTTTTTCTTATAAAAACGATAAAATTCATCTGTATGATACATGAAAAAGCTGTGACTCAGAATCGTCTCCGGCAGATAATCGTATTCCTGATGATACAGTCCGTCTACACTTCGAAAGTCCGGAATACCGCTCTCCGTAGAAACTCCGGCTCCACCAAAAAATACTACTTTATGACTCTCCTGAATCCACTTCTGTAAAGTCTCAATTTCTTTTCCCATGTATGATTCCTTCTTTCTTACCTTAAAACTCATAAATCTTATTATGAATTACTTTCCGCTCCTGCTTCTGTTTCGTATCCGTCAGCCTTTGGCACAGCCTGATAGGTTCTGACTCGCTTTCCCTGTACAATAAATCGTGTTGCCTCATTACCTGTACAGGTAGACAGGGTCACTACCGTATCCGTATAATCCACATCTACGCCGGTATCATATAATGACTGATCCTGTGCATGGTAGATGAATTCCTGGAAGTCTTCTTTATCCCGGAAGGTAATCTGATAGTCCTGACCAAATTTGTCTACTTCTGCGCATGAAAAAATCTCGTATTTATAAATTCTGGTCGGTGTATAGATCCAGAAATACGGACTCTTTTTATATACTTCCTGATCACGGTAATTCTTCAGGCTGCCAAACATAGAACCATTTTTCATGTTATGGCCATATACAATGGTATTACGCTGTCCAAAGTTACTCTTATTCATATAATCCATGAAAATAGAACCTGCAAAATTATCGGTTCTCTGGAATGTACGATGCAGATAATAATCATTATCTTCTCCCTGAACAATCGGATAATTGATGGTATCAACCGCTTCCATCTCCAGCCAGCCAATCACATCCGGGTTAATTTCCTGCAGACTGTCAAAATCAATGGGATTTTCCATGTTCTCAAACCGGCTGCTGCCACTGTGTTCTGTCAGCTCCGCATCTCCCCACTCATCTCCCATGGTATCATTCGCATCCATGGTATCTTCCAGTCCTTCTGTGACTTTTTCATTGTCCGCATATTCTTCCAGTGCTGTGTATTCATCCACTCCGGTCTTATAGTCCAGATAAATCGTCACCAGCTTCCATGCGGCAAAACAGAAAATACCAATTGCAATCAGCAAAATCAACGTACTGATTACATTCCCGATCCCGCCTTTTTTCTTCTGCCGCCGTCTTCGTCCTGCCATATACTACCCTCCTTACACTTTTCTCCGATTCTTTTTTCCACTTTCTGACTTCTTATTTGTTCCAAATCTCTGATGTCTGGTCATTGGATCCTCTTCTTTTGGTGGTTCCGGTGCCTGCACTTTCTGCGTCGGGTTACTGATTCCCGGAAGCATAACTGTAAATGTGGTACATTCCCAGTCACTTGCTGCCTCGATGATACCACCATGCAGTTCTACGATTCGCTTGGCAATGGACAATCCCAGCCCGGATCCACCGGTCTGGCTGGATCTGGCATTGTCCACACGATAGAATTTTTCAAAAATAGTTTTCAGACTCTGCTCCGGTATCTCATGTCCCTGATTTTTGAACGTAATAACAATATCCTGTCCTTTAGCTCTTGCCTCAATCTGAATCTCTGTATCTGTATAGCTGTAGGCTATGGCATTTCTCAGTAGATTATCAAATACACGGGCAAGCTTGTCCGGATCTCCCAGTACCATAAGATCATCATCTGTCTCTACGGAACATGTCAGATACTTTGCTCTCAGCACACCATAGCTTTCATCTGCAAGCTGTTCCAGCATCATAGACAGATTCAACTGCTCCTTCTCCAGCACAATATCCTGCAGGTTGTATTTGGTGATCTCAAAAAATTCATTGATCAGCTCCCGCAGTCTTTCTGCTTTTTCCAGCGTCACATGAATATATTTCTGTCGGTCCTCGTCCGCTATGGTTTTTCTCTGATCCAGCATAGTCAGATAGGCAACCACAGAAGTTAACGGTGTTTTCAGATCATGTGCCAGATAGACTACCAGATCATTTTTCTTCTGTTCACTGATAGCAGTCTCCATCTCCTTGCGCTTCAACGTTGCCCGCAATGCCATCAGCTTATCTTCCAGCGGCTTCAGTTCCGGCACCAGCACAATCTGTTCATCATCTTCTCTCTGAATGACATCAATTGCCGCTTCCACACTGCTCAGATAATGTAGCATTCTTTTTATCAGAAGATTGTAAAAAATCAGGAACAGAATAATAAATCCCAATATCAGGAAAAAATCTTTATGATCCATGAAAATCCTGCCGTACCACTCATTGGCTGTCACAGCATCCATATTGGTACTGGTAAAAATCCCCATAATCAGATTCGTAAACAGGTCCTGAAAGATACCATCAATAAAAAAATGGACAATCCCCTCCCCTATGACCAGTGTCAGAAATGCCACCAGACCTGTACGAATCAGAATTGTCCTCTTTAGCTTCTTATAGTTACTTTTCAACCTTGTATCCAACTCCCCATACGGTCTTTATGAAATCTGTCTTTCCCATAGAACCGCCCATCTTCTCACGAAGGTGACGGATATGTACCATTACCGTATTGTTGCTCTGTTTATAATATGTCTCATGCCATACCTGTTCAAACAACTGCTCTGAGCTGATTACCTGTCCACGGTTCTCACACAGAATCCACAGAATATCGAATTCAATGGGGGTCAGCGTCAGCTCTCGCTCATTAAACTGGCATTCATGGGTGCTGCGGTTCATCACCAGACCACCAAAATCTATGATATCTTCCTGTGGCTTATTGCCTTCATTATACTTGGTTACACGGCGTAGTTGTGCTTTTACCCGCGCCATGAGTTCCAGAGGGTTAAACGGCTTTTCAATATAATCATCTGCCCCCAGGGTCAATCCTGTGATCTTGTCCATGTATTCGGTCTTTGCTGTCAGCATAATCACAGGAAACATATACTTTTCTCTGATTTTCTGTAAAATCGTAAATCCATCAATGTCCGGAAGCATCACATCCAGGATGGCGAGAGAAGGTTTCTCCTTCTCTACCGCCTCCAGAGCATCTTTTCCATTGTAGCATTTGACCACTTCAAAATTCTCATTCTGAAGATACAGTCCGATGACGTCGGCGATTTCCCGCTCATCATCCACTACGAGTATCTTATCCGACATAACTTCCTCTTCTTTCTTTTCGCTGTGAATCGTAAATTATAATTCACAATTACCCACTGTTCTTGGGAATGGGATGGCATCTCTGATATTTGCCACACCTGTCAGATACATGACGCATCTTTCAAATCCCAGACCGAATCCTGCATGACGGGTGGAACCGTACTTACGCAGATCCAGATAGAACTTGTAATCTTCTTCTTTCATTCCCAGTTCATTCATACGAGCCAGAAGCTTGTCGTAATCATCCTCTCTCTGAGAACCGCCGATGATCTCTCCAATACCAGGAACCAGACAGTCCATAGCAGCAACGGTCTTGCCATCTTCGTTCATCTTCATGTAGAAAGCCTTGATCTCCTTCGGATAATCGGTTACAAATACCGGTTTTTTGAAGATCTGCTCAGTCAGATATCTTTCATGCTCGGTCTGCAGGTCGCATCCCCAGCTTACCTTGTAATCAAAATTGTCATTGTTCTTTTCCAGAATCTCAATAGCTTCTGTGTAAGTTACATGACCAAAATCTGAAGATACTACGCCGTTCAGACGGTCAATCAGTCCCTTGTCCACAAAGTTGTTGAAAAATGCCATCTCTTCCGGTGCATTCTCCATCACGTAACGGATAACATATTTCAGCATGGATTCTGCCAGTACCATATCATCCTTCAGATCTGCAAATGCGATCTCCGGCTCGATCATCCAGAACTCTGCTGCATGACGTGCAGTGTTAGAGTTCTCTGCACGGAAAGTCGGTCCAAATGTATAGACATTGCGGAATGCCTGTGCAAAAGTCTCTGCATTTAACTGGCCGCTTACGGTCAGGTTCGTGGATTTGCCAAAGAAATCCTGTGTATAATCTACTTTTCCATCCTCTGTCATCGGCACATTCTTCAGATCCAGTGTTGTTACCTGGAACATCTCGCCGGCACCTTCACAGTCACTTCCTGTGATCAGTGGTGTGTGTACGTATACGAAATCTCTCTCCTGAAAGAACTTATGAATCGCATAAGCAGCCAGGGAACGTACACGGAAAGTGGCCTGGAACATATTGGTGCGTGGACGCAGATGGGAAATTGTTCTTAAAAATTCCACGCTGTGTCTCTTCTTCTGTAATGGATAATCCGGTGCAGAAGTTCCTTCCACTTCTACGGAAACTGCCTGAATCTCAAAAGGCTGCTTTGCCTGTGGAGTAGGCACCAGTGTTCCCTTAACGATCACGGCTGCACCTACGTTCAGCTTGCAGATGTCTGCAAAATTCTCCAGCTTGTCCGCAAACACTACCTGCAGTGTCTCAAAAAATGTACCATCATGAAGTACCAGGAATCCAAATGTCTTAGAATCACGAATGCTTCTTACCCATCCGCCTACGGTTACTTCCTGATTCAGGTACTGTTCTCTATTTCTATAGATTTCTCTTACTGTAATCAAGTCCATATCTCCATACTCCTTTAATTTGCATACTTAAAATTAGTATATCCTATTCTGAAATATGGTGCAAGATGAATTACACCAACTTTCCCGCATTCTGTTAAAAATTTTGTTTGTGGTCAACCGGTTTTAATTTCTGTTTTTTATATTTATAATTTCTACAAACGCCTTTATTATCTGTATTTTTCATTATTCTCATTCATAATTTCCAAGTTTTTTCATGATTTCATATTGAAATTCAAAAAGGATCAGTATATACTATCCATAAAATGATCCGGGCAGCTTTTCCGGAACACATGTTATGAGCACTATACATTTATATAACAAGATAAAGGAGTATTATTATGAAGACTTTTAAAGAAATCAATCCTTCTCCTCGTACACTGATGACACCAGGTCCTGTTGAAGCAGATCCTCGTGTATTAAAGGCTATGTCCTCTCATATCCTCGGTCAGTTTGACCCGGAATTCACTGATCTGATGGCTGAGACTCAGGAAATGGCACGTATCCTGTTCCAGACAGAGAACAAACAGACTTACTGTGTAGATACCACTTCCCGTGGTGGTCTGGAAGCAGTTCTGACCGGCGCTATCTGCCCAGGTGATAAGGTTCTGATCCCTGCATTCGGACGTTTCGGATACCTGCTCAGCGAGATTCTGGAAAGATGCGGTGCAGACATTACACTTCTGGAAAGAGAATGGGGAACTGTTTTTGATCCGGAAGAAATCGAAGAAGAATTAAAGAAGGGCGGCTACAAAGCGGTTGCCTGCATCCATGGTGAAACTTCTACTTCCATGATGCAGCCAATGGAAGAGCTGGGTAAGATCTGTAAGAAATATGATGCTCTGCTGATCGTTGATACCGTTGCTACCATGGGTGGCGTTGATATCCCGGTTGATAAATGGGGAATTGATGGATGTATCGCAGGTACTCAGAAATGTATCTCCGCACCATCCGGATCTGCACTGATCACATACAATGATAAGATCTCCAAGATCGTAAATGAAAGAAAGAAAGTTGAAAAAGGTATCCGTACCAGCAGTGATATTGATGGTACTCTTCCACAGATTCCAAGTAACTACCTGGATATCGCACAGTTGGAAGATTACTGGAGCCCACGTCACCTGAACCACCATACAGAAGCAACTTCCATGCAGTACGCTGTTCATGAAGCACTTCGCTGCATCATGCTGGAAGGTCTGCAGGAACGTTTTGCACGTCATGCTCTGAATGACAAGGCTCTGTGCGCAGGTCTGCAGGCAATGGGTCTGAAGATCTTCGGTGATCTGAAACACAAAATGCCATGTGTAACTGCTATCTGCATCCCGGAAGGCATTGACGGACCGACTCTTCGTGGACAGGCTCTGCGTGACTTCGGTATCGAGATGGCCACTTCCTTCGGTCCTCTGGATGGCAAGATCATCCGTATCGGTAACATGGGTTATTCAAGCCAGAAGAGAAACATCCTCTTCACTTTAGGTGCTATCGAAGCAGTCCTGATCGACAACGGCGTAAAAGTACCGGCCGGCGAAGCAGTTGCTGCAGCACTTCAGGTTTACAAAGAAAATGTAAAATAATTTGTCATAACTACTCACACAGAAAAATCCGGGTGACTTTTAAATCCCCCGGATTTTTTTATTTACGCGAGCAACAAGCCAAAGTCTGTGCTTGCACAAGACCTTGGCGACTGCCGCGATAACTTGAGAAACTCGCGGAGCGTGTTTCTCATAGTTTTGCATGAAATACATCAATGCCATACAGATCGCTGCTGTGATTGGTAAACGCAGGGAACAGGAAGCCACATCTGGCATTCCCCGGTTCATAATCTCCTGATACCGGACAGATGGCACATATCAGAAAATTGTACACTTCCTCGGAGTCCCACAGACTTGCTTTGTCCTTTGCTTTTACCGGTACATCATAGCTTCCATAGAACATATAGATGGCATAATCTCCGGATGCGCTATACTGATCTGCCACGAATTCATAAAAGGATTCCAACAGAGCATCGTTTTTTAATTCACTGTTGCGCAGCTCCATCAGCACGCTCCAGATATTGCCCGGTCTTTTCGCTTCTTCTGAAAAATGGTATAATTTTAACTCTTCATTTGTCTCTGAAAAAGGAATGGCTTTGGCTATCTTCAGATTCTTCTCCTGATCTGCTGAAGACAGCTTCTGAAAATGGATATTGAAGGTGCCGTCAATGAACCCGTCTGCATCCAGATAGGCTCCTGCTATTCTGTGAAAACAGTTCCGCTTCACGGTCATTCGTCTGGTCAGTTCCAACATATCTTCTCTGTCAATTTTCTGCATGCCTACAACTCCCTGAATAATTCAAAGTGCTTCGCCAGCCAGCCACCCATCCAGCTGATGACCGGTCCCAGCATAAGTACCATCAGTGCAGTAACGACTCCCGGAGTCTCTCCCAGTATCCATCCAATCAGAGTAACTGTCAAGTCGAATGCAATACGAATGGTTCGAAACGGTACATTCGTCAGTCTCACGGAAATCAGATATGGGATGGCATCGTACGGTGCGGTTCCCATATCTACATCCATATAAAGTGCTGCAGATAATACAAACAGAATGATTGCCGGAATCAGCACTCCAATCCGTACACTCCATAACTGAAACATTTCCATTGGAAGAATCCGGTTCCATAACCAGGTACAGAAATCTATAGTATAACCTATTAAAAACATATTAAATAAAGAGCCAAAGCCAAAATTTCTTGCACCAAAGATCAGTACGACAACCAGCAAAATAATATTCATCAGTGCCTGCCAGTTGCCCAGGCTCATATGCAGCTTTGCTGCAACCGCACGGTTCATCAGTGTACATGGGTCTGTTCCCAGATTTACCTGTATCAGGAAAGATAAGGTCACGCCCATGCTCAGAACTGCCAGCAAAGCAATGAAAAGTCTTGGCCAGAAGTTCTTCTTTCCAATAAATCCACTCAGTAAGTTTTTCATAATCTTCCTCTTTTCCTATGAAAATTGTCTGTTTTCCCGTATGTCTGCTATTTTTCTTCTATGAGCTGATACATGTCTGAAGAAATCCCTGCAATGTTACTCTGCGCCGCTCCCACATCAGACAGATTCTCTGACATAATACACAGGATATACGGTGTATCTGCAAATACAATTGCAGCATCGTTCTCTACCGTATCCAGTTCACCTGTTTTATTGGCGCTTTCCACGCCTTCCGGAAGACCTGCCGGAATCTTGTGTGTACGCTGCTGATTCTTCAGGAATCCCAACATCTCCTCTGCATGAGGCAGTTCTCCCTTATATACTTTTCGCAGAAATTCTGCGCAGTCACTGACAGAAGTCAGATTATCCCCGTTATCTGCCGGTGCCAGCAGCATACGTCCCATGTTGGTACTCTCGTAGCTGTTGGATGCACAGTATTCATTTACCACCCCGCGGCCTGTGGCATCATCTCCGTCTCCCAGATAATTGGTCAAAGTATTGGCCGCTGTATTATCGCTCACCGTAATCATATCTGACAAAAGACTTTGTATCTGATCTTCACCATAAGCTGCTGTCAGACTATCATAACTGTCATACACTGCACCCATAATGAACAGCTTAATCAGGCTTGCCGCCTGCATGGACTGATTGTTCACCGTACAGCCGTCTTCTGTATTTAAATTCACGACTGCTGCTGACCAATTCTCACCGGCTCCGGCACGGACTGCCAGATCCTCTGCCAGTTCGTTTTCTATTCTGTTCATATCTGCTGACGATGCTACCTCTGTCTCGCTGGTATTCTTCGTGTCTGTTTTCTGCTTGCTCTGTGATGCATCCTCAGCCTGTTTCTCTGCCTTCTTTACTGGCACTTTATCTTCGAAATAATCATCTATTCCGTTGGCAATTCCCTCTGCCATCACCGGCTGGAAGGTCTCATCTGCCATCAGCAGATCATCATTCTGATTGCTCATGAAGCCCATTTCCAGAATCGTCACCGGAATGGTACTCCAGTTGATGCCAGACATGTTATCGTAATACTGCACCCCATCATCTGCGATCCCTGTGCTTTCACAATAGGCCTTTAAGATATCATCTCCCAGTTCATAGCATTCCCCATACATATATCCAACATACGGATTACTCTGAGACGGCACCATGGCAAGTGCACCGTTCACGGATGTATCATCACTGCCGTTGGCATGGATCCGCACCAGAATATCTGCGCCTTCCGCTGCGGCCAGCTCTGCTCTCTCTTTATTGCTGATGGCAGTATCATGGTCTTCTCTTGTCATAACCACTTCATAGCCACGATCCTCCAGTTCGTCTCTTAATAAAAGAGAGACCTGCAGATTTAATTCATATTCATTTAATCCACTGAACTTTCCGGTGGTTCCTGTGGTGGCTTTCGCCTTTGTCTCAGAAGATCCCGGTGCCGACGGTTCCTGAGCACTCATATCCACCCAGCTGCCCTGATGTCCCGGATCAATAGCAACCTTCCAGCCATTGAGCTTCTCTGTTGCAGCTTCTGTACTCTTTTCTGTGTCTCCGACTGTCGTCTCTGGCTCTGCCACAGAAGTTCCGCCCTCTCCGATGCCGACCAGATGCCGGGTCCCGCCTGCTGCCAGCGTGCCACTTCCAAATACTGCACTAAAGAGGCAGAACGCCACTGTAACTGCATATACATTTCTTTTTTTCATATATAAGATCTCCTATTCTGTCTCTTCTCCCTCTAATTTTCTCTCATTATCGATAATTATATCTTCCTGCTGCTCTTTCCAGATGATACTTCATGGCCTCTGCTGCGCCTTTTCCGTCATGTTTCAGAATGCAGTCATAGATCCGGCTGTGTTCTTCTTCGCTTTCCTTCAGCTGCTGTGCATTGACCATACCGCTTCCACTGACATGTCTCATCAGACTGCTGATGGTCTGCATCATACTCAGAATTACCGTATTCTGGGAACATCTGGCAATCCCCTGATGGAACTCCAGGTCTGTCTCCAGAAAAGCTTTATAATCCTGCTGGGCATAGGCGCAGTTCATTTTCTCATCTACCGCTTTTAAGTTTTTCAATGCATCTGTATCTGTACATTCAGCCGCCAGCTCTGCCGCCTTTACTTCCAAAAGATTACGTACCGTCAGAATGTTCTCCACCTGTTTTCCATTTAAAAACAGGGACCAGGATAATGGGATAATAAAAAAGTTGGTCTCATCATTACTAATATAGGTACCCTGTCCCGGACGGATGTCGATCATTCCCAGCACATCCAGTACCTTCAGTGCCTCCCGGATTGCAGAACGTCCCACCCCAAGTTTTGTCGCAAGTACACGGTCCGACTCGATCTGATCTCCTTTTTTCAGCTTATGATCAAAAATCTGATCTGCAAAATACATGGTCAGGCGATACAGAAGCTGGTTAATATTTCCCTTGCGCATACCATTTTCCTGAATTTGTTTATTTCTGGACTGGCTTGGAATCAGCATATCGATTTTTTCCGCAAATTCTGCAGAATCCATAGAAAAAATCATAGAATCCATCGAAAGCTGTTCGGCTATCGAAAGCACCACATCATTCAGTCTTACTCCTCCTCTGGATTCCAGATTCGAGTAGGTGGCAATACTCATGCAGGGCATCCCATTTTCCTCACTTAAAAAGCGTGCAATAAATTCCTTCTGTGTCAGTCCGAGATACCGTCTCAGATATCTCAGATTATCTTTTTTGTGACTTGAATTCAAATTCGTCGACTCCATATGTCCTCTTTCTGTCTGCCGGCTATTTCCCGGTCACTTCTTAATTGTATCTATTCAGTACCTCCACAAATTCGGACATGAATTCCGAACCGTTATCTCCAGTCTTTTACTTTCCGTGTATCCGGTCAATCAGATACATCTTCACAGGTGAGTATAACATCGCTGCCACAATCATCAGAAATCCCACCGTGCACAGTCTATTTCCATCGGACTGCAGTCCTGTTACAATCAGTACGCACGCCACTGCAATCACCAGAAATGCAATGGTCAGACGTCCCGCTTTCGTCTGAAAAAATCCTTTTTGCTCCATTTCTTTCCCCCTAAATCATTGTAAGCAGGTACCCTATTATACCGATAATCGCGGTACCCGTCAATGTAATCGGCATGATCTTTTTGATTACTTCCCCTTCCTGGCCAAGAATATTGGCTGTGGTCGTTCCCAGAATAATTTTACTTGGTGCAATCGTACTTCCCACTGCACCTCCGGCTGACTGGGCGCCCAGAACTACCGATGCATTCACATTCAGCAAATTTGCCGTGGTTGCCTGAAAGCCTCCAAACAAAATGTTGGAACTCATGTTACTTCCTGTCATAAAGGTTCCCAGAAGACCTATAAATGGTGCAAGCAGTACATATACTTTTCCCAGTACACTTGCAATACCGTTGGCCAGCACAATGGTCTGTCCGGTTCCGTCCATGACCTTCGACATCATAACCAGACCAATCACAGAAATTCCAGACGGCATGGTCATGGAAATCGCATTCACAAATACTTTCTTTACGCCATCTTTTTTAATCCATCCCTTTTTCCGGTAATATATCAGACCAATCACCGCAGATAAGAACAGGAACATTCCTGCATGGGTAAACGGACGGATCGGTGAGTAGCAGTCAGATGCTGCATTCACTCTTCCATAGCCGGTGACAGTCTCCGGAAACGGCAGTCCCAGTGCTACCTGATTCAGTATCGTATTTAACGGCTTAATCAGCAGTACCGCCAGTGTAATCACTGACAGCAGAATATATGGTACAAATGCCTGTAACAGCGTCATATCTGTGGATTCCTGGCTGTTTTCTTTTTCCGCATGCTGACGGTTCATAATCGGGCTGTCTTCTACACACCATTCTTCTCCGTAAAATCTGGTCCGTCCCAGGAATAAAATTGCAATCAGTGAGACACAGGCCGGCACAAAACAGGACAGTGTGGTATTGATCTGACTGAGAAGAAGTTCTCCACCGCCCTGAATTGCAGACAGTAGCAAAATCGCCGGAAGGCCTTTTTTGATGGCCTTTCCTTTTCCATAAAACCAACAGACTGCAAATCCGCTGACTGCATTCCAAAACCAGATAAAGGCCGCTGTCCAAAACGCTGTCATCAGATAGTCTCCTGTTCCCTGTGTCAAGCCTGCTGACATAGCAAGGGCATCCCATGCTGCTGCCAATGTTCCGTAGGTATTTCCCCAGGACTCACCGAAAAGAGGGAGGACGACGGCCCACAGAGGATTGACCCCGATTCCGATCAGGAGCGGAGCACCTACCGCATCAGGAACACCAAATCCGGTAATTCCCTGTAAAAAGCTGGTGAATACATATCCGATTGCCAGTACCAGAAGCAGTTCATTTGGCAGGAACTTCTTCAGACCGTTTCGGATTACCTGATAGGCATTGGCTTCATTTCCCACCTGATACAGTAAAACAGCAGTCCAGATGATAATCAGAATCACCAGCGCACTCCAGAATCCCTTGGCACTCTCCGCTGCCAAAAGACGCACATCTGCTTTATAAAAGCAAAGACCTGTTACAATCGCAATGATAAGTCCCACCGGGGCAGCTTCTGTGGCTCCCCACTTGAACTTTAACATCAAAATCAGCAAAACAATGATTGGCAAAAATGCCATCAGCCACATAAATGGTGTTACCGGTATGTTCATAATTTCTCCTTTTCTTTTGCAAAAATGCTCCGGAGCCCTGCTCTTGCTGCAAAACCCCGGAGTCTTTTTTCAAAAATCCATCAGGAATGTATCATAGTTCCTGTTTTTCCTGCTATTCCCTCTGCTGCTTTATTCAACAGAGTAATCAGAGTACTTCTTCCTTCCCCGGATCTGGCGAAGCGTACTGCTGCCTCAATCTTCGGAAGCATAGAGCCTTTGGCAAATTCGCCCTGCTCCATGTATTTTTCTGCCTGCTCCACCGTCAGATCGGAAAGCCATTGCTGGTCTTCCTTTCCAAAATGGATGGCTGCTTTTTCCACTGCTGTCAGAATGACCAGATAGTCCGCATCCAGCTTTTCTGCCAGCAGACTGCTGGCGTTATCTTTATCAATGACTGCATTGACACCCTCCAGACGGCCATTTCTGGATACCACCGGAATTCCCCCGCCGCCACAGGTGATAACGATATGTCCTGCCTGTACCAGCGTCCGGATCGTCTCCAGCTCCCGGATCCGTTTTGGCATCGGGGATGGCACCACAATGCGGTAACCCCTGCCTGCATCTTCCATACAGGTAATGCCGTGCGCCATATTTTTTTCTGCTTCTTCCTTTGTCAGGAAACGTCCAATTGGCTTGGTCGGATTCTGAAATGCCGGATCCTGTTCATCCACTTCTACCTGCGACAGAATAGTGGATACTTTTCCGTCAATTCCACGGCTGTATAATTCATATTTAATGGCGTTCTGCAAATCAATGCCAATATATCCCTGGCTCATGGCCACGCAGGTCGGCAAAGGCACCTGTTTATAATTTTCGTGCTGTACCACCAGACTGTCCATAGCGTCCTGTATCATGCCAACCTGTGGTCCGTTTCCGTGGGTAATGATAATGTCAAGTCCCTGAGAGGCCAGATCCACAATTACTTTTGCAGTCTTTGCCACTGCTTCCTTCTGCTCTTCCACATTTTTGCCCAGGGCGTTTCCGCCCAGAGCAATCACTACTTTTTTCTTTTTCATTGTTTCACACCATTACTATATTTTTATGCTTCAAATCCCAGTTTCTTTGCATAGGCTACGATGGCTTTTTCAAAGCATTCCATTGGCGGATGTACCGTTCCGGCACCTACCTGGCCGTAGCCTGCAATCTTGTGTGCAATGCCGGTATTGATCACCGGAGTGATGCCTTTTTCCACTACCAGTCTGGCATCAATACCCAGACAGGTTCCCTGAAAGTTCCAGGTCGGAATGATAAAGTTCGGATTGTGATCGATGGTGATCTCTGCCATCTCGTTGCTGACACGAAGAGCATCTTCGTATCCACCGGCTCCTACGAACCGGGTAACGGCAGGAGCTGCGATCATGGCCATACCACCAACACCGAAAGTCTCTGTGATTGCACTGTCCCCCATATCCGGGCATCCGTCCTCTTCGTCATATCCGGTGAAATACAGCCCCTTTGGTGTATTTACCGGACCTGTGAACCATTCATCCCCCATACCTGCAATACGGATACCGAATTCCACACCGTTACGGCACATGGCTGTAACGATGGTTCCATCCGTGATGGTACGTGCACCGTCCATGACAGACTTAGCTGTTGCCATCATGATATTCAGGAAGAACTGATCTGTATCTGCCAGGAACTTGATCACGTCATAACGGTCTTTTTCAGACATATCCAGTTTTGTAATCACCGGAGCTACTTCCTTCATAAATGCCAGGGATGCGGCAATGTTTCTCTGGTGGAATTCATCACCCATGGCTACTGCCTTGGCTACCAGTGGATTGACGCTTAAACCACCCAGCTCTGTGATGGCACGATCCAGCGTTGGGCCAAGGACATCACGCATCCAGCGGAGACGATTGACTACCTCTTCGGAATAAGCACCAAATCTCAGTACTTTTCCGATACCTTCATTCATGGTACAGTATGCTTCGTTGCCGTCTGTCTCATTTTTCACTACGAATACCGGCATGTTGGCAGAGGTGATACCTCCCATCGGTCCTACTGCATTGCAGTGATGGCAAGGGATGAACTTCACTTCACCAGAAGCCAGCAGTGCTCTGGCATCTGCCTCGTTATCTGCCCATTCTTCAAAAAGAACGGCACCTACGCAGGAACCCTGTACAGGATCTGGCATATTTTTAAATTCGATTGGCGGACCCGCATGAAGAATCACTTTTCCTTCTGCAATCTGCGGGATCACTTCTTTGGCACGTTTTACATGTTTGATTACCGGCTGGCTGGCTACTACTTTGGCAATGACACGCTTGTTGGCTTCATCAATACCTTCATAATTTCTCAGGAAATTCAATGTCTTAATCAGACGTACATCTCCTCCTGCTGGCGGCATCCAGTCATACTGTACCACTTCACATCCAAAGTCTTCCGCCACTTCTGCAAAGCTCTTTAAACCTACGTTGATGATCTTCGGCCTCTGAGAAAGCAGCTGCATCAGTTTTTCAGAAGGTTCTGCCTTTTCTGCTGCAATCGTTTTCTTTTCACGGATCTCTTTTACCGGTTCTTCAAAGTCCAGTCCCACTGCCTGAATCGCAGTGCGGACTGCCAGTTTATTGTTCTCGCAGACAATCACACCTGCGTCTTTTAACTTCTTCACTGCTTCATCGTAGCCCTGGAAGTCTTTTCTGGTTCCACATACAGTGGCTACGAAAAATACCTTTCTTCCAGCTGCGGCTGCTTTTGCTTTCAGTTCTTCAATGGTCGGAATCAGTGCTCCTGCCATATCCTCGTGGGAACCGTATCCCAGCATAATATCAAAAAGAATCGCTCCGGTGCTCTCATCGTCTACGGCTTCCTGCATACACTCAATACGCTTTGCAGGGTCAATCATCGGATGTGGCTTACCCTTTGTGTAAGCATCGTCTCCCAGATCGATGACTACGTTGCCGTTTAACTGCAGCATATAGCCTTCTATATCTTCCGGAGGAATCTCACAGTTCATGGAATCCTTGATCAGCATCGCAGCTTCATTGGCCAGTGTACCGCCTGAATAATATGCTTTGATGGTCTTCTGATCCTCTGCCTTGTAGAATGCGGAACTGTCCACATCTGCTGTGGCTTCCGGAATTGTCTCGCCTCTTACCAGACTGACTGCAAGACGGGCTGTTTCATCCAGTGTATAAGTATGATAGAAATTCTCTTCATGGTATTCCGGTTTTTCTCCTAAGAACAGGGTAATCACCGGTTTGGTGAAGTTACTGAGTCTGGCTGAGATTTTTTCTCTGACTTCCTTTGCAGGTGGCTTGGAGATAACGATCAGTACCTTTACGCTGTCATCTTTTTCCATGGCATCGATCATATCCATCATGGTAATGCCGCCAACGGCTGTGGATAAATCTCTTCCGCCGGTTCCGATGGCATTGTTCACCCCTTCGCCCAGACGATCGATGATGGTTGTCAGCTCCTGAATACCGGTTCCGGATGCTCCGATGATACCGATGGAACCCGGCGCTACTTTATTCGTAAATGCGATCGGTACACTCTGGATGATTCCGGTACCGCAGTCTGGTCCCATAACAGAGAGCCCCTTTTCATGTGCCTTTTTCTTCAATGCCACTTCGTCTTCCAGTGTCACATTGTCACTGAACATGAAAACATTCATTCCTTCATCCAGCGCACGGTCTGCTTCCAGCGCTGCGTACATGCCCGGAATGGAGATCACTGCCAGATTGGCATCAGGCAGCTTTTCCAGCGCCTTATCCCAGGACTTCACACTTTCTTCTTGTTTACCTGCGCTGACCGTTGACTGCTTTTTAAAAAATTCTTCTGCTGTTTCCATAATCTGATCCAGGAGACTGTCGTCTTCCACATCAGCAACTACTACCATATCATTGGCAGTTGCTTCCATCAGTTCCTGTGTATCCAGTCCGCTCTGTTTAAAAATATCTTTATTTGCCGGTGTTGCCATCATGATAGATGCCTTTTTTACGCCTTCCAGTGCGGAAATCTGGTTGGTCAAAAGCATCAGAACAACGGAATCATGATAACTGCCTTTTTTCACAATTGTCTTTAACATGAACATTCCTCCTGTTATGGTCAGCCACTTTTTACTGTCTCTATTATGGCAAGAAGTATGCTGTTTTTCAATAGATTTTTGAATTAATTTTCGAATATATGTGATGCATGATTGAAATACATTTTATCTTGACAAATTTTTCTATTCTTTTTATAATTACCAATGTTAATTATCAATGGTAACTATATGATAAGGAGTTCTGTGATGACAATTGAACTGTTAAAACGTATGATGGATGCCTGTTATCAGGCAAAACGCATTCGCGATATGCTTCCGCCTCTTCCAGAAGGCGTAACTTCCTCTTATATTCAGTATCTGGATATCATTGAAAAGATGCAGCATCAGGGCATGCGGGTAAAGATTTCGGATATCAGCGACCGGTTATCTCTGCCACGGCCCGGTGTGACCAGAACGGTAAAAGATATGGAGCAGAAAGGCTATCTGAAGAAAACGGTTTCTCCGGAGGACGGACGAGTCACCTGGCTGACTCTCACAGAGACCGGACAGGCACTCTCCCAGAAGTATAATCAGAAATGTTTTTCCATTCTGGCTGATTATACAGAAGAGATTTCCGAAAAAGACGTTGAATGCATGATCCGTACCATGGATCAGCTCTATCATATTATGTGTGAAAGGAGAATTCATCTTGACAAGTGAAAAAAATGATTTTACACAGGGCAGTATTCTGAAAAAACTGTCTCTCTTTATGCTTCCGATTCTGGGAGCACTGGTGTTACAGGCTGCCTATGGTGCGGTAGACCTTCTCGTAGTAGGAAGATTCGGTTCTACCTCCGGACTTTCTGCCGTATCTACCGGAAGTCAGGTGCTGAATTTGGTGACCTTTGTGGTGACACAGTTTGCCATGGGCATCACCGTACTGATTGCCCGTTATCTGGGCGAGAAAAAGCCGGAGCAGATCGGATCTGTCATCGGCGGAGGTGTTGTGGTATTTGCCATCATCTCTGCGGTACTGTTCATTATTATGGTCACATTTGCCCGCCCGATTTCTATTCTGATGCAGGCTCCGACTGAAGCGGTTGACCTGACCACCAGTTATGTGCGTATCTGCGGTGGCGGCATTTTGTTCATTGTAGCTTACAACCTGCTTTCCGCTATCTTCCGTGGATTAGGCGACAGCAAGTCTCCACTGCTCTTTGTTCTGGTTGCCTGTATCGTGAATATCTTCGGTGACCTGATTCTGGTAGCCGGACTGCATATGGATGCTGCCGGAGCTGCCATCGCCACAGTCTGCGCCCAGGCTGTCAGTGTGGTATGTGCTATTCATATTTTACTGAAAAAGAATCTATCATTTCAGATTCAGAGATCCGATTTCCGAATCAATTCCCAGTGCCGGAAATTCTTAGGCATCGGACTGCCTCTGGCGCTTCAGGAATTTCTGACACAGATCTCTTTCCTGGCTCTGTGTGCTTTTGTCAACCGGCTGGGTCTGGAAGCATCCTCCGGCTATGGTGTTGCCTGCAAGATCGTCAACTTTGCCATGCTGATTCCAAGTTCACTGATGCAATCAATGGCATCCTTCGTCTCCCAGAATGTGGGTGCCAACAATCACAAACGTGCCAGACATGCCCTGTTTACCGGTATTGGGATCGGTCTGTTCTTTGGCTGTATCGTATTTGTCCTTGTGATATTTAAGGGTGATCTGCTGGCAGGCTTCTTCTCAGCCGATCCAGCGGTTGTCCAGAATGGATTCGACTATCTGAAGGGCTTTGCACCGGAGACGATTGTGACTGCTATCCTGTTCAGCATGATTGGCTACTTCAACGGAAATAATCAGACGGTCTGGGTGATGATCCAGGGGCTGGTTCAGACTCTTCTGGTCCGGCTTCCGATGTCCTATTACATGAGTATCCAGCCAAATGCCAGCCTGACCAAGATCGGTCTGGCAGCACCGACTTCCACTGCAGTGGGAATCGTGCTGAATGTACTGTTTTTCCTGTATTTTACAAAACGAAACAAGGAAAAACACACCTTATAACAAGAAAGATCTCCGCGGAACATTTTCAAATTCACGGGACGCCAATTCCCCGTAAAATCAAACTGAGAAAAACCAGAGGTTTTCAGACGATATCGTCTGGCTGCCTCTGGTTTTTCTCAGTTTGATTTTTGATCATGTATTTCTTTCAGATTATCAATTGCCATTTCCACATCCAGTGTATGGAATCCAAGCCAACTCTCCTGCATCCGCTTTTCATCTGCGGTTTTATAAATTTGGCTACTGTTTTCCCCAGTATAATAATGCCAGTAGCGGTACACATATCCGGTCCAGTACATCACCTCCCGGTTGTAAACTGTCCCTGCTTTTTTTAACCCGCCTGCTTCCTCATTCAGTTCCTCCAAAATATATTCTTCTCCTGCCCACTGTAAACGGTCATACACATCATCTAATGCTGCCGCCGCCCGGCTGTTCATAAATGTTTTTATAAAATAAGGGCAATCGTATCCCACTTTTAAAGCAAGTTCAAACAGTCTTCCCTGTATATCACAAAGCTGACGTTTCTGAAGTGTAAGATCAAGCATTTTGCTCACCTGCCTTTAATATCTCATCAAAAAATCGTCCTTCCCGCCGGTACTGACGACAGACTTTTTCTGCAAGTGCAATTCCTTCTGAACGATTTTTCTCACTTTCGTATTTCAATATTTTCTTCTCTTCTTCTGATATATCCTGTACTTTTATAATTTTAATATGTTCACAGGCTTTCTCTGTCAGTGCTACATACTGCTTTCCCAGTTTTAATGCAGAAAGACTGTGGATTAATGCAAGTTCTGTAATCTCTCCATTAAAAAAACGATCCAATACAACAAACATCCTGTCATTTGCAATATAACCAATCAGCATATCGCATTCTTCCGTCCAGCCTGCATACTGATCATAGAGCGGAGTTCCTTTTATCGATTCCATTTTTCCCCTGTTATATGCAACCAGCAATGCCCAGTCCAGCCCAACTTCTATATCTATTATTTTCAGGTCTGACAAATCTATACTTAGTGTATACAATTTTGCCTTCGGATAATTGCAAATCAGCGTGAGCGGCTGCCTCGGATCTGTCCCCATATAAAAACCTCTGCCAAAATCACATTTGTCCCTGCTTTTCGGTGCTATGTTTCCCTGAATACCGGATTTTGATCCATGGTAAAGCGTTATAGTCTCACCACTGGCAATGATACAATTTCTTTCCCCTACATTTATCATATACCATTCTCCTCTATACTATATTTTTGAGTATAACTGTTTTTTTAACCATGCGCAAGAGAACTTAATCAGATATTGCTACCTCATCGCTAATATGCTAATATCCATTGGGGAAGGAGCTAAAATTATGTATACTATAAATACCATTTCGATAAAAGGCAGATTCTGTGAGAAATCTGCCACGATATACAAGAACCCGGACGCAGCCTCAAGAGCCTGTATTCTCTACTTTCACGGTGGCGGTCTGCTCTATGGATCTCGGTGTGATCTTCCGGAAGCACATCTGAAACAGTTCACATCTGCAGGTTTTCCGGTGATTGCCTTTGACTATCCACTGGCACCGGCCTGTGATGTGAAGGACATTCTGCAGGATGTGATTGATTCTGTAAATACTTGTCTGACTGAGCCTGATTTGTTTCAGATAACTGTGCCTGGATCTGATCCCCTGCCTTATGTGCTCTTTGGTCGATCCAGCGGTGCTTATCTGATGCTTCTGGCTGCTGCCAGCATAGGAAAACATGATTTTCCCATGCCAGATGACCTGCCTGCATTAAAAAAGGCACCTGCCGGTGTCCTCTCTTATTATGGATATGGTTTTCTGGAAGATCTCTGGTATGAAAATCCAAGTTACTATTACCAGACACTTCCAGCGGTGTCCGAAGCGATTCTGGACTCTCTTCCATCTGAGCCACATACAGAAGGCCCTCTGGACACGCACTATTCTGCCTATGTCTATGCAAGGCAGTCTGGAAAATGGAAGTCTCTTTTCTTCCATGATCGTGAAAAATACTTTTTATTATACTATTCTCTGCGTCTGTGCAGTGAACTGCCATGTCCTGTTTTCTGCGCACACAGCACCGGAGATACGGATGTGCCATTTGCAGAATTCCAGAAACTGACGGAAAAATATCACGCAACGCGTTTCATTGCATCCGGCAGTCAGCATGACTTTGACCGGGATACGGACAGTGCCCAGACAAAAGAACTGCTGAAAGAAACGATTACATTTTTACATACTCTGATATAAGGACGGTATCCAGCCATGAATTTCATTCCATTTTTGATTATCTGCCCGCTTACTTTTCTCGCCGGTCTGGTGGACTCCATTGCCGGCGGTGGCGGTCTGATTTCCCTGCCTGCTTTTTTACTTGCCGGACTTCCACCGCACAACGCTCTGGCTACAAATAAGCTGGCCTCTTCCATCGGAACAACAGCCTCCACGGTGCGCTACTGTAAGCACGGCTATTTTGATAAGCGACTCACCGTTCCCAGCATTCTCTGTGCTTTGATCGGATCTACCTGCGGAGCACACCTGGTTCTGCTGACCAGCGATATCGTTGTGAAAAAAGTGATGCTGGTGATTCTGCCTGTTGTTGCTGTATGTGTGCTGACTGACAAAAAAGAAGCCACGCAAGTTGCCGCATTTTCCCACAGGAAACGAATGCTTATTGTGTGCATCAGTGCTTTTCTCATTGGTATATATGACGGATTCTACGGTCCCGGTACCGGAACCTTTCTGCTGCTGGCGCTGACCCGTCTCGCCCATATGGATGTACGCACTGCTTCCGGCAATGTAAAGATGATCAACCTGTCTTCCAATGCCGCCGCCCTGTTTACCTTCTTATTCAGCGGGCAGGTTCTGTTCGCTCCGGGACTGGCAGGCGCCGCTTTCTGTCTGGCAGGACACTATATCGGCAGTGGACTGGTCATGAAAAACGGGACGAAAATTGTTCGTCCCATTATCATTGTTGTCTTGATTTTACTATTTATCAAAGTTATCTCCGGGAATTAAA
Source organism: uncultured Lachnospiraceae bacterium (assembly GCA_900544685.1). Taxonomy (GTDB): domain Bacteria; phylum Bacillota; class Clostridia; order Lachnospirales; family Lachnospiraceae; genus Marvinbryantia. The sequence continues at coordinate 33,629 of UQWA01000013.1, forward strand.
TCTGCCCGGAGATTTTTTCATTTATGACCCCAAAAGATCAAATTTTCTGGATCAGTTCGTATAATACCTGTACTGCTTTGGAAAACGCTTCATACTCGGTATGTTCTACCGGGCAGTGGCTTCTGCCGTCTTTGCTTGGCACAAAGATCATGACGGTGTCAATGGACTGTCCGATGGCAAGAGCATCATGTCCGGCACCGCTTGGCATTCTCTTGTAAGAATATCCCAGGTCCTTGCAGCTTCCTTCCATGATATCCAGCATAGCCCCGCTTAACTGCACCGGTGTGATGGTCAGCTTACGGTCAACGCTGTAAGTTGCCCCTGTTGCCTGTGTCTCTTTATCCAGTTCTGTCATAATCTGAGATGCAATCTTGTCAATGATCTCATTTTCTGTGGAGCGAATGTCAATACTGAAGTCTACAGACTGTGCCACGACGTTCATAGCACTCGGTGTTACCTTCATGTATCCTACCGTTGCTACAGTACCTGGTTTTTCTGCTCTCGCCATATCACCAATCTTGCTGATGACTTTTGTCGCAATATCTACTGCATCCTGGCGCATATCCATCGGTGTGGTTCCTGCGTGGTCAGAACGTCCGTTTACGGTAATCATATATCTCTGAATTCCCACGATACAGTCTACCAGTCCCAGTTCAATACTGGTTGCATCCAGTACCGGTCCCTGCTCGATATGAAGCTCAATAAAATGTCCGATGGATCCTTCCGGCCATGCTGCATTCACCAGATCTTCCGGAACCAGACCATAAGACTTCATGGAATCGTATACCGAGATATCATCTTTATCGGTAAAGTGCTTACACTCTTCTACCGTCATCTGTCCCAGCATACACTTGGATCCGAAGTAGCCGGTTCCGAAGCGGCATCCTTCTTCATCCATAAAGGCTGCCACGACAAAGTCGCATTCCAGATTCCTGCCCTCTTCGTGGAGCATTCTTGCCAGTTCTACTGCACAGATGACGCCGGCAATTCCGTCATAATCTCCTCCGTTGTATACAGAATCATAATGAGATCCTGCCATAATGCATGGAAGACTTCTGTCCTTTCCCGGAAGAACACCAAAGATATTTCCCACACAGTCTTCTCTTACTTCCAGTCCTGCTTCCTTCATGATCTTTTTCAGATATTCAGCCGCATCTCTTGTTTCTCTTGTAAATGGCATTCTGGTACATCCATTACCAGGTGTTGCGGTAAAAGTTTTCAGGAAATCCAGATCATCTGCGATCTCTGCTGTTATTTTCTTTAAATCCATATTCTTTCTCCTTTATCTCTCTATTCAAGGAAAGCGAACCCATAATGTTACAGGTCCGCTTTGCCCCAATCTTTTTTATCGATTTTCATAAGAAACTGTCTTCTTTTCGTCATATACCTCTTTATCAAAGACACCACATACCTTTGATACGATCATACCAACCATAACGTCCACGTCTACGTTCATCAGTGTACGGAACATACCGGAGAACCAGTCGATGCCGATCAGGATCGCAACAGCTTCGGTAGGAAGTCCCATAGTTGCAGCAAAGAATGTATAGGTAACTACCATTCCACCAGGAACTACAATGGTTCCCATACACATCAGGCATGCCAGAAGAATGGTCATGGCAAACTGTGACATGGTGAATGTCCTGCCTGTTGCCTGGCTCATGAAAAGCATAGCCAGCACGTAACACTGAACTGCACCACAGCTGTTCATAGACATGGTGATCGGTCCTACAAAATCAGATACCTTACGGTCTACACCAAACTTGGTTACCATATCTTCCATCTTGGTCGGCAGACAGATGGCAGAAGATGTGGTAGTAACTGCCATCATAGACATCTTAGAATACTTCTTTGGCATCTTCGCCGGGCTGACACCACAGAATGCTGCGGTAAACGGTCCGTAGATCAGGAACTGGATCACGTCACCGATAAGCAGACATCCAAGGAACTTCAGCATCGGAAGAATAACGGTAAATCCTGTACCGCCTGCCACATCTGCCAGCAGACAGAAGATACCGATCGGTGCAAGGTTCATAACAATCTTGATGATGTTCATGATGACACCGTTGATAGCCTTGATCAGATCCATTACCATGTCATTTCCACTTGTTCTGCCATATGATCCGGCACATACACCGAAGAAGATAGAGAACAGAATACATGGCACCATATCACCGTTTGCCATAGCACTGAAAATGTTAGTAGGTACAAAGTTAGTCAGTGTCTCGGTAATACTTGCGGATGCAACCTCTACGGCAGCTGCTTCTGTACCGATGGTCACACCTACACCTGGCTTTACAATCAGTCCAAGCGCAAGACCCAGACCGGCGGAAATCAGGGTAAATACGATAATACAGATAAACGTTACCAGTCCCATCTTTCCTGCACCTTTTCCCTCAATTCCGCCGATGGCAGCTGCTACGGATGTCATAACCAGACATACAACAGACATCTGAATCAGACGGATAAAAATGGTGCCGACGAACTTCAGATTGGACGCCCATGGTCCTACAATGGATCCAAATACAATTCCGGCAAGTGTGGCTATAATAATCCACGTTGTCAATGACAGTTTCTTAGTTTTCATGTTCTCTCCTCCTTAAATGTATATACACCGTCATAACAGGAACTATCATTTCCCATTATACAAAAAAATAGTAACCTCAGGTTCTCACCCTGCAGAAATAACACCGCTATTTCTGCTGCGTTGACCTGTCTTCTTTGACCGGCCAGACACATTTGTTGAAATCTTCCGTTACTGTTTTCTTGTTCCATGTGTTTTCTAATGGACATTATATAATAAAGAACATATAAAAACAACCGGAATTTAATCGTTATTTTTTCATCATAGTATCTGATTTTCCTTATTTTATGCGAATGCTCAGCTTTATGCATTAATCAGTCCAGCAAAATTCATTGAAAAAATGTGATTTTCAGATTCTCAGCTCTATGTTACCGTCTTCATGGTATGCTACAGCAGTCCATTCTTTTTTTAAACCGTCTATTGTCTGGAAGTATGCTTCTTTTCCGGGAAATACCGGTCGATATTCATCAATGATTCTGTTTGCACATGATGCCTCTTTCTCCAACAAATGATTTACTAACAAAACCAAAACTTTTATTGGATTGATACAGGCTTTTTCAAGATCTGTAATATAATAGTTATCTCCATGCTGTATTCCGGATGCATGAACTGCTTTTGTTGTTGGATTTGCATCTGGATGTGTCCACAGAAACTGTTCTGTATTTTCAACCAGATTTCTGTATTTTTTTACTGCATTTTCTATCTGCTGTATTTTTTTCATTTCTTTTACATCCCAGTCTTTCTGATGAATCTGAATATTACAATGGTCTCACAAATTTTCCATATCCTTTTCTCTGTTCTTTAAACATTCCGTTCTCAGCAACTATCTTTCCACGTATGATCGTACAAATCGGAGATCCTTTTCCACTTTCTCCCTCAAAACAGGATACATGTCCTTTGGTAAAAAGTTTTTTCTGATCACAGATCCATGGTTTTTCCGGGTCTAAGATTACCACATCACCATCAAATCCCAATTCAAAAGCGCCCTTTTTTCCATATAAGCCGAAGATCTTCGCCGGATTATAATCCATCACCTTTGCAATCAAAGTCGGACTTAGTTGTTTTTTGTGTACAACCAGATCAAACATCATTGGAAGAAAATACTGAATGGCATTTAGCCCTCCCCATGCTGACCAGATATCTTTTGTCTGATTGTCTTTTTCTTCATCCGCTGCCGGAGAATGATCACTTCCGATACAGGATAATGTTCCATCTAAGACATAATCCCATAGTTTTTCCATATCTTCTTTTTTGCGCATCGGTGGTGTACATTTGGCCGGTGCCCCTTTTTCCAGCACAAATTCTTCCGTATATCCCAGATAATGCGGGCAGGTTTCCGCAGTAACCGGAAGTCCTTCATAAATAGCTTCCTTTACCAGCTGTGCTGACATTGGATGACTGACATGACAGATATGTACCCTGCCTCCGGTAATGCGTGCCATATCAATTACATTCTTCACTGCCACATATTCCGCCCAAACATCGTGTGCATCCAGAAAATCCCGGATTTTCTCTTTTTCTGATCTTCCTTTTTTTGCTTTCATTTCCTTTGTAAGTTCTAATACCTGCCCATATTCTTCACAGTGAAACCCACAAAGTGCTCCATATGGTTTCAGAATTTCCAGTGCTTTTCGAATATTTCCCAGATTTACTGTTGGAAAAAGATCTCCATTGGGACATGTGAAACCTTTAAACGCCGCCACACCACATTTCTGCAGATCTACAAGATCTGCCATGTTATTTTTTACAGATCCCTGCGTGTCATCATAATCTCCCACAATTCCTCCCCAGAGTGCGAAATCCACATAAGAATGCTGACTGATCTTCTCCAGCTTCTTTTCAAAAGTTTCTTTGTTTAATAAAGAAGGATTATTATTTAACGGCATATCAATCAGGCAGGTACAACCTGCTGCCACTGCTGCTCTGGATCCGGTTTCAAAATCCTCTCGATATTCAAATCCCGGCTCATTTAAGTGCGCATGACAGTCAATAATACCCGGGAATACATAGCAACCCTTTGCATCAATTACCTCTTCTGCCTCCGTTTCTGTTCCGGGAAGAAGAAATGCAGCATATTTTTCATTCTTTATTGCTATATCGGCTTCATAGATCCGGTCTGGCGTTACCAGTTTTCCATTTTTAATCAATACATCGTACATATCTTTTCTCCTGTTTCCTTAAAACACAATTACAGGTGACCCACCCTCTGCAGGCCACCTGTTTTCACCTTTTTATGCTTCTGTTTTTATTCTGATACTACTTCTGTTGCTGCTTCCGGAAGGACTTCTTTTAAGACAGACGGATCTCCATAAGAATCAAAATCCGGTACATTGTCAATGTTGCCCATCTCATTCATGTATTCCGCCATTCGGCAATGATGCCTGCACATTCTTCCATGTTCTCATTAATATAATCGGTTGCTTCTACAAATGCCTTTACCAGTTTTACACAGGTATCATAGTTATTGTCATAGAAATCTTTCGTAACCTGTAAAGTAGAATAGAATTTCAGCCAGTCTACGTCTCCTTCGTAATCTGGCAGATAAGACTTGGAACCTGTGAATAACAGCTTACCGCCCATTTGCCAGTGCTGCAATCTGCTCTGATGGGGAAAGATATACCACATTAATCTTAGTCCAGTCAATACCCATCTGTTCTGCCATATTTCTTACCGCAATGTACACACCAGAACCATTCATCATACCCATGGTGCAGCCTTCCAGGTCTTTGGCACTGGTCACTTCAAAATCAGGTCCTGCTACCCCCCTGTGTACCACCAATATCTGTAGTACTGGTCAGCATCTTCATAGGAACATCTGCTGCTGCCATCTCGGTACAGGTATAAGTAGATTCACAGGAAACCGGTGCTTCTCCACTTGCAATATAAGATGGAAGATCTCCGCTGGATTCGATCAGTACATTGGTCACATCCAGTCCCTGTTCTTCAAAAAATCCTTTTTCTTTTGCAATAATCTGCTGTGCGGAAATCTGTGGATCTGATACTCCGTAGATTGTTACCGGTGTCAGTTCTTCTGCCATGACCGGTACTGCCATCATTCCTGCAATTGCCAGAACCAGTCCTAATCCTGCTGCCATTGATGTTCTCTTTTTCATAATGATCCTCCCTTTTTGTCTCACCTTTCTTTTATATATCAAGCAATTATTTTTCAATTGCGCTGGTGACATCTGTTTTCCATTTAAATAGTACTTTTTCCAGAAGTGACAAGATAGCGTACATAACCGTATACAATACACCGATAATAATGATTGCCAGAAACATATCATCCATCGTGACATGCTCCCACCACTTAAATCATAGATTTTGAAGTGGGGGCTTCTTGCTCAATGACTCTACTGAGTCAAGTATCAACAAGCTATCCTCGCGTGCCCCGCGATTTCTGTTTACCCAGTTATGGGATATTTTTATTGTCTGGACACAGACGGTTCCTGTTTATCCAGCCATCAACATACGGCGTGCTTCTTCTCGGATGTTGATGGCTGCATTCCGGTCCCGATCCATCCGGTTTCCACATACACAGATGTATACCCTTTCCGAAAGTTTCAATTCTTTCTTTACACGGCCACATTTACAGCATTTTTTACTGGAAGGGAAAAAACGGTCTACACGTACCATTTTCTTTCCATTCCATACCAGCTTATATTCCAATAATTCCCTAAACTTTCCATAAGCATTATCCATGACACTTTTCCCCCAATGCATGCACTGACCCATTGCTTTCATGTCAATATCTTCTACCGCAACAATATCATACGCATCTGCTATTTCACGGCTCAGTTTATGCAGGAAATCATTTCTCTGGTTTCGGATTTTTTCATGGCATAAAGCAACACGTTTTTTCTGCCGGTCATAATTCCTGCTTCCTTTTACACAGTGGGACAATTTTCTCTGTTCCCTTGCAAGGCGCTCGCTGTTTTTCCTGAAATAACCGGTATTTTTTTCTTTTATGTCGTCAGAAAATACAGCCATCCCATGCATTGCATAATCAATCCCAAGGATTTTCGCTTTTTCATAATCCAATTCTTCTGCTTGGTTTTCACAGCCAGATTTTTCATATAAAAGGCTTGCATAATACTTTCCGGAAGCTTCCATGCTTACCGTTACTGATTTCAGGCAGTATTCTGTCGGAATATCACGGTGTATTTTCATCCGGATCCATTTCAGTTTTGGAAGTTTTATCCGGTGTTCCCCTATCTGGATATTTCCATTGACCACATTTGTCGTATAACTTTTTCTGCTTCGGTGTTTTGATTTGAATTTCGGAAACCCAATTTTAGGATCCCTGAAAAAATTCTTATATGCCTTTTCCAAATGCAGCTGCACATTTGCAAGTGCCAGGGAATCCACTTCTTTCAAAAACGGATATTCCTTTTTATACATAGCAGGTGTGTTACGCAGCATTTTTTTCGTTGTACCATATTCCCTTTTCTTATCCCCCAGCATCTGATTGTATAAAAAGCGGCAGCAACCAAATGTCTTTGCAAGCAGGACTTCCTGCTCCCGCGTTGGATATATCCGAAAACGGTAAGCTATGTTCATCTCCTCTTCTCTCCCTGTGTCTCAATATACTTACGGATAACATCAATCGGTGCGCCCCCTGCTGTCAGCAGGCAGAAACTCTGGCTCCAGAATGCTTCCTTCCAGAGTTTTTCCCTGATCTGCGGAAATTCCTTTTTTAGCAGACGACTGCTTGCACTTTTATATGCATTGATAAATTTACTGAGTTCTGATTTTGGCTGCGCCCGAAACATAACATGCACATGGTCAACATCATGGTTCCATTCTTCCAGTGTAATCCCATAATCAGGTGCAATGTATTCCCAGATTTCTTTTGCCCGTTCTGAAATCGGATCATCCATTACTTTTCTTCGGTATTTTACAACCATGACCAGATGATAGTACATCAAATATACTGAATGTGCATTATGGTCCATTTTCTCCATACAATCAGCCCTTTCTATCGTTTCGACTGATTGTACTATACCATATTTTCATATACAGAACAAGTGTTCTTTATATTTTTCTTGCAATTCATCTCCCACCTGCAGAGGAAGGAGAATTCTTGCCGTATTATGTTAAACCACTGTTTTGCATTGATAATCATATAGCCAAGTCCTTTGGATGCTCCCAGCATCTCAGACACCATCAGTGCTCCAAACGTCATAGCCAGTGTTACTTTCATACCTACAAACAGGTTCGGCATGGCATTGGGAATCATGACTCTGGTAAATATCTGAAACTGAGTAGCTCCCAGGCTGGTGGATGCCCGGATCAGTACCGGCGGAGTATTTTTCAGGCCATCTGTAATATATGGCAGCATGGTCATAAAAGTACAGTAGGCAATCAGCACTCCGTCTCCACTTCCACATCTGCTCTTTTTATGCGGTTTACCGTCGCCCTCACATCTGTTGTCATCTCTTCTGAGGTATTGGGATTAATTACCAGTATTTTCTTCATACCGTTTTTCCTCCGTATGATTCATAGAATATCATGTAAAAACAAAAAGACTGTAAGGAACCACATTGTTCCCACAGTCTTCTTGAATTTTATTTTTGTCTACTATATCACATCTCTAATCAAATAAAAAGTATCTTTTATAAAATCCTATACCTCATTTTCCATTATTCATTATGCTGTCTGAGATATTCTGCCCGTCCGCTTTCATAAAGATTGTTTCCTTCGCTGTCGATAATGACTACCAGCGGCATATCTTCCACATATAATTTTCTAAGTGCCTCTGCGCCCAGATCCTCATATGCAATCAATTCTGCTTTTTTGATACATTTTGCAAGAAGTGCACCTGCTCCTCCGATTGCTCCAAAATATACGCCATCGTATTTCTTCATCGCTTCTACTACTTCCGGAAGGCGTGCGCCTTTTCCAATCATTCCCCTTGCACCCACAGACATCATAGTCGGTGCATAGGCATCCATACGTCCACTGGTTGTTGGTCCTGCTGATCCAATAACCTGTCCCGGTTTTGCTGGAGTAGGTCCTACATAATAGATGGTAGCATCCGTCGGATCGAATGGGATCTTCTCCCCTTTTGCCAGAGCTTCACACATTCTTTTATGACCGGCATCTCTGGATGTATAAATCGTTCCGGTTACTAATACCTGATCCCCTGCGTGAAGTGTCTTTGCCAGTTCTCTTGTCAGAGGAAGTGTAATTTTTCTTTTTTCCATCGTTAGATCACCTCCGATTTATGACGGGTTACATGACAGTTGATATTTACTGCACATGGCATACCTGCAATATGGGTTGGCATTGTCTCAATATTCAGTCCGATTGCTGTAGTCTTTCCGCCAAATCCCTGCGGTCCAATGCCAAGTTCATTTACTTTTTCCAGCATTTCTTTTTCCAGATCTGCGTAGAACGGATCCGGATTGGAAGAATCCACAGATCTCATCAATGCTTTCTTTGCCAACAGTGCTGCCTTATCAAAAGTTCCGCCGATTCCCACACCAACTACCATCGGAGGACATGGATTCGGACCTGCGGTTTCTACTACTTCCAGAATAAAATCTTTGATTCCCTGTAATCCTGCGGAAGGCTTGAACATACGGATCTGGCTCATATTTTCACTTCCGAACCCTTTTGGTCCGACTGTGATTTTGATCTGTTCTCCTGGAACGATTTCTGTATAAATCATTGCCGGTGTATTATCTCCTGTATTTCCACGACGTACCGGATCTTTTACAACAGATTTTCTCAAATATCCTTTGTCGTATCCACGGCGGACGCCTTCGTTGACTGCATCTGTCAGATTGCCTCCTGTCAGATGTACGTCCTGTCCGATTTCCAGAAAAACACATGCCATTCCTGTATCCTGACAGATTGGAACACATTCGTTATCTGCAATTTCAAAGTTCTCGATAATGTTATCCAGAACTCCTTTTGCAATTTCTCCATCTTCACATGCACGGCAATTTCTGATCGCACATTTTACATCTTCCGGAAGATGCTCATTTGCTTCCATACAGAGCCGTTCTACTACATCTGTGATCTGGCTGACTTCGATTTCACGCATTGGAAATTCCTCCTTTATTTATCTTTCATGTCTTGCATAATGAGGAAGCAGAAGCGGTGAAACTTCTCCAGTCTCTAAGCCTGCTTTCTTTAATTCTTCATCGTATGCATAAATATGATTCAGATTCGGTTCTCCCAGGTTTACCTCTTTACATTTTACAGCTGCTTTCTTTCCTGCATTTCTTCCGAAAACGATTACATCCAGAAGAGAATTACCCATCAGACGGTTTCTTCCGTGAATTCCACCTGCTGCTTCTCCTGCAACTAACAGATTCGGGATCTCTTTTGTAAATCCGTCTCCGTCAATCTCCAGTCCTCCATTCTGATAATGAAGTGTCGGATAAATCAGAATCGGAACCTTTCTCATATCAATGCCATAATTCATGTACATACGGAACATTGCAGGGATTCTCTTTTCAATAGTACCTTCTCCGCCAAGCATTTCAATCATAGGCGTATCCAGCCATACTCCACGCTGTCCGCCAGGCACTTCGACTCCACGGCCTTCTTCGCATTCACGAATGACACCGGAGGCATTCACATCACGGGTTTCCAGTGGATGAATATAAGCTTCTCCTTCTGCATTTACCAGCTGTGCTCCAACAGAACGAACCTTTTCTGTTACCAGTGCACCAAGAATCTGTGCCGGGTAAATTGCTCCGGTAGGATGATACTGAATGGAATCCTGATACAGAAGTGATGCTCCTGCACGGTATCCCAGAACAAGTCCATCTGCTGTTGCGCCATAATGATTGGATGTCGGGAATCCCTGATAATGCATTCTTCCTGCACCACCAGTTGCAATTACAACTGTTTTTGCTCTCGCAACGGAATAATCACCGGTTTCCATATTCAAAAGAACGGCTCCTGCCACCTGTCCCTTCTCATCTTTCAGAAGTTCTACCGCTGATGTAAATTCTACTACCGGAATACCAAGGTTTATCACTTCGTCTCTTATAGTACGCATAATCTCTGCGCCGGAATAATCCTTGGCAGCATGCATTCTCTTTCTTGAAGTACCACCACCGTGTGTGGTTACCATTCTTCCGTCTTCTTCTTTATCAAACTCAACACCCAATTCATTGAGCCATTTGATTGCATCCGGAGCTTCCATAACCAGTCTCTTTACAAGTTCTGGTTTTGCTGCAAAATGGCCGCCTCCGAAGCAGTCAAGATAATGCTGTACCGGAGAGTCATTTTCTTTATCGGCAGCCTGGATTCCACCTTCTGCCATCATGGTATTGGCATCACCGATACGAAGCTTTGTTACGATCATAACATCTGCACCGGCATTGTGTGCTTCGATGGCACAGGAAGAACCTGCACCACCACCGCCGATGATCAGCACATCTACATCATAATCAACTTTGGTAAGGTCTACGTTTTCTGTCATCAGGCGGCTTGTAGAATGAAGCATATCTGCCAGCTCTAACGGAGCCTTCTGGCCTTTATTTGGTCCTACTTTAATCTCTGCAAATGCCTCTGGATTATAATCCGGATGGAACTCTTTCAGAAGCGCATCTTTTTCCTCAGCAGACAGACGTCTCGGTTCTGTCCCCATACGTTTCTCTCTGGTTGCTTCTACCTTTTTGACAGATTCCATCATATTTTCTGGATATGGTGCATACATCTTTCATGCCCTCCCTATTTCTCAATATCTCTGTTATTATAAAGTTCCTGCATTTCCGTAAGAGGCTTTTGCATGATCTGTTCGATCAGTTCATCATACTTACCTTCGTTGATCTCTTCTACTCTCTTTGTAAGATGCTTTGCCTCAGGAGCAATATATTTTCCGGTAAGACGTCTTGCCAGAAGTCCTACCATTGGATGAGAAATACCTGCAGGACATCTTACACTGCAGCATCCACAGCCTACACAGTCAAAAGATTCTTCTGCACATTTTTCAAATTCGCCTCTCTGCGCATATGCAATATACTGCATAACATTCAGATTCTGAGTACATGCTTTTGTACAGGCATTACATCCGATACAGCTGTATATTTCCGGATACAATTCCATCATAATCTGCTGTTTTGCCTGGATTTCATTAATATCATATGTTCTTTTATCTGTTGGAAAGAATGGGATACTTGCCACATACATTCCTTCCTGAACCTGTGTCTGACAGGCCAGACAGGTTTTCAGTTCATTCTGTCCCTTAATTCTGTAAATGGTTGCACAGGCACCACAAAATCCGTGACGGCAGCCACATCCTCTTTTCAGAGTATATCCGGCATATTCCATGGCCGTCATGATTGTCAGTTCTGAAGGTACACTGTATTTTTTACCGAAAAAATATACATTCACCATGTTTTCCATATTGGTAACTTCCTTTCCTAGTACTCATTAGGTAATTCTTCAATTTCATCATAACGGAACACCGGACCGTCTTTGCAGACATATTTGGAACCGATATTGCATCGTCCACATTTTCCAACTCCGCACTTCATACGCAGCTCAAGAGTAGTATATACCTGTTCATGGGTAAATCCAAGCTCCTGAAGTCCTGCCAGAACAAATTTGATCATAATAGGCGGTCCACAAAGAAGCGCTGTCTTGTCTGTGTCAAATCCCAGTTCTTTTACATAGTTTGGCACAAATCCCACATGACCGTCCCAGCCTTCCTGTTCGCGGTCTATCGTCAGATATACATTCACATCTTTTGCGTTCATCCAGACCTGCTGAATTTCTTTTAACTGTACCAGATCGTCTGCAGATCTGGAACCGTACACGATATCTACCGTACCATAATCATCACGGTTATCCAGCACGTAATTGATCACGGAACGCAGCGGTGCAAGACCGATGCCACCGGCAATAAACAGAAGATTTTTTCCTTTCAGCTCTGTTTCCACCGGAAAGTGATTGCCGTAAGGTCCTCTTACTGTAATCTCGTCACCCACTTCTAAGCTGTGAAGGTATTCCGTAAGCATACCACATTTTTTGATACTGAATTCCTGATATTCTTTATTCGTTGGGGAAGAAGTAATAGAGAACATTCCCTCACTGATTCCCGGTGCACAAAGCATGGCACACTGACCAGGCATATGATCGAACAGTTTTCCTCCTTCCGGTGCATTTACACGAAATGTCTTTACGTCCGGAGTCTCTTCGCGAATATCGGTAATAACCCCAACCTTAGGGATCAGCGTATCCAGTTTATAATTTTTATGACAGGTACATTCGCTCATGATTCTTCACCTCCCGCCTTCTGAAATGCTTTTACTACTTTTACAATATTTAAAGATGCCGGGCATTTTTCCACACAACGTCCGCATCCCACACAGGAATACATACCGTCATTGTTTGCCGGAAAATATACCAGTTTATGCATAAATCTCTGACGGAATCTCTGCATCTGGCTGGTGCGGTTATTCCCGTGAGCCATCATGGTAAAATCAGAATACATGCAGGAATCCCAGCAGCGGTAACGTAATACGCCATGACCGGTATCATAATCTTTGATGTCATAACACTGGCAGGTCGGACATACAAATGTACAGGTTCCGCATGCCAGACATGGCTTATACAGTTCTTCCCATACAGTCGAATTAAATTTCTCTGTCAATGCATCTCCATTCCATCCTTCCAGGGAAAGTCCGGAATATGGAAGCTTTTCTACAATACTGCGGATTTTTGCTTTTTCTTCTTCTATGGTTTCTTCGTCTTTCTGATCAGCGCTCTCCAGAAGTTCTTTTACACTTTCTGTCAGTGTCTGTCCTTTTTCTGTCAGTGGTTTCCAGTACAGTTCTTTTTCTGCCATCCATACAGCGACATCTGCTGCCGGATCCGCACAGTCGATACCAAATACTTTACAAAAACAGGATTCTTCCGGTTCATGACATGCCATGGCAACAATGGTTCCATGTTCTCTTCTGGCTGCATAATAGGTATCTACCGGATCTGCCAGAAATACTTTATCCAGTACTTTTACACCCTGTACGTCACAGGCTTTCATACCAAATACGACGAAATCTGTTTCTTTCAAAGTTCCCGGTTCCACAGATAATTTTCTGCCTTCTTTTTTTACGCTGTAAAGATTCTCACACTGCGGAAAAAAGGCATCTTTTGGTGATTTTACTGTTTTCAGGGTGTCCAGATCCACCTGTGCATCTTCACTCCACACTCTGAAATTTACCTGATCACTTACTTTTACCGGCAGGTACAGTTCCTGGCTGGCCGCAATCTTACGGAATAATGCGGACAGATTTTCTTTTGCGATCTTATACATACATTATCCCCTCTTTCCTACAATACTTGGCTCTGCATCATCAAATGTATAACTTGTCAGTGGTGCTTTGGCTTCTGCATCTTCTCCTGCCTGATATTCTCCGTACAGTTCATCGATGTCTTTGATAAACTTTCGGTTAAACAGATGCAGTGGAATTCCCTGCGGGCAGACTCTGCTGCACTCTCCACAGTCTGTGCATCTTCCTGCGACGTGGAAAGCACGAATGATATGAAACATCTTTTCTTCAAAAGAATCTGCATTTGCTTTCTGGGAACTGTCGAATTTATTGCTGTCAAATACGCATTTGCGGCAGCTGCATGCCGGACAGACATTTCTGCAGGCATTACAGCGGATACATTTGCTCAGCTCACTTTGGAAAAATGCAAATTTTTCTTCCGGGCTCATTGCCTCAATCCGCTTTACTTCCTCAAAACGGTCTGCGTCTTTGGTATCTTTTGATTCGCCAATCAGTTCATCATAGATCTTGTGTTCTTTTCCTTTACAGACATGACAGCGTTCCAGCATTGCGTCTGCATAGGCACATGTTTTTTCACCATAAAGGGTCTGAATAGTCAATGTATCTGCGTCTTCTGTAAGTTCGGCACCAGAAATGCTTTCGATTCCCTTGATACCCATTTTTCTGATTTTTTCAATATCCAGTTTTCCTTTACATCCAACACCGAGAATATAGGCTTTTTCTCTGTCCACACGATGTTCTTTCAGCAGCTGGTTAAAACTGTATGTATCACATGGCTTCAGACAGACCAGCGTCTTTCCTTCCAGTTTGGACGCCTCTATCATATATTTGCTTAAATTTGCGCCACAAAATCCATTGTATACAAAATCCTTCAGGGATTCTTCTGTCTCAAAATAAGCCGGTTCCGGATTATAAGACAGGTCTCCGGCTTTCCATCCAAGAACACGGGCAACGGTTCCGTCAGCCAGCAGTTCTTTTGCACGATTTATGATTGCCTGCATCTTAAATCCTCCAATCTGACATTTTTTCCAAGGGAACGTACTTTTTCTACAAATTCATTCATTGTCTGGGAAAACTTCACACCCTCTGCTGCGGATACCCATTCTACACGGGTACGTCCGTTTTCCACACCGATGTAATCCAACATGGAGAAAAGCAGTGTCATACGTCTTCTCGCATAGAAATTACCGGTGCTGTAGTGGCAGTCTCCCGGATGGCATCCGCACAGAATTACTCCGTCAGCGCCTTTTTCAAATGCTCTCAGAATAAACATTGGATTCACACGGCAGGAGCATGGCACGCGGATGATTTTCACATCTGCCGGATAAGAAAGACGGCTGCTTCCGGCAAGATCGGCACCTGCATAACTACACCAGTTACAACAGAATGCTACAATTTTCGGTTTGAATTCTTCTTTTTCTATCGACATATTGCATCTACCTCCGCGATAATCTGTCTGTTTGAGAATCCCTGCAGGTCCATGGCTCCGGACGGGCAGGCAACGGTACATGCTCCGCATCCCTGGCACAGTGCACTGTTTACAACTGCGATACGGCGTTCTTCTCGAATGCCGTGGTCATTCACCTGTTTTTCTTCATATGTAATCGCACCATAAGGGCAGACATTTGCGCAGGTGGAACATCCATTACACAGAAGCTCATCTGCCTGGGCGGTACAAGGATTGGTCATTAATTTATCTTTTGCCAGAAGTCCAATGGCTTTGACTGCTGCTGCACCGGCCTGTGCTACTGTTTCCGGAATATCTTTTGGTCCCTGACATACACCGGACAGGAAAATACCTGCCGTCGGAGACTCTACCGGTCTGAGTTTTGCATGTGCTTCTGTCAGGAAATTATTCGTATCAATACTTGCTGTAAGCATGGTCGCAATCTTACGCACATCCGGATTCGGTTCAATTGCAGTGGCAAGAACTACCATATCTGCTTCTTTCAGAATCTGCTTATTATCCAGAAGATCTACACCCTGTACCAGAAGCTTTCCATCTGGCTGTGGAAGAACTTTTCCAACCTGACCTTTGATATAATTCACACCATACTGCTCTACCGCTCTTCTGTAGAACTCATCAAAGTTCTTTCCTGGTGTACGTACATCTATATAAAATACGGTTACGTTGACATCCGGATATTTATCACGGATCAACATGGCATGTTTTGCAGTATACATACAGCAGATTTTAGAGCAGTAGCTCTTTCCTCTGTCATCTGCACAACGGCTTCCCACACACTGAATAAATACCATCTCTTTTGGTGCTTTTCCATCAGAAAGACGTTCCAGATGTCCTTTGGTAGGTCCCGCAGCGTTCATGACACGTTCCAGTTCCAGAGAAGTAATCACATCTTTGCTCTGATTATATGCATATTCATCGTACTGATCCAGTTTGATGGTATCAAACCCTGTCGCTACTACAATTGCACCATATTTTTCGGTTACAATTTCATCCTTCTGCTCGTAGTCAATCGCACCTGCCTGACATACCTTTGCACATACTCCACATTTACCGGTTTTGAACTTGGTACATGCTTCACGGTCGATCACCGGTACATTTGGAATTGCCTGTGCAAACGGTGTGTATATAGCACTTCTGTTATTTAAGCCACGGTTAAATTCACTCGGTGTCTTTTTAGAAGGGCATTTTTCCTGACAGACTCCACAGCCGGTACATTTATCCATATCTACACTTCTGGCTTTTTTACGGATATCTACTGTAAAATCACCTACGAAACCGGACACTTTTTCCACTTCACTATAGGTGTAAATCGTAATTTTCTCATGGGCTGCTGCTTCTACCATCTTTGGTGTCAGAATACATGCAGAACAGTCCAGTGTCGGGAAGGTTTTGTCCAGCTGTGACATTCTTCCGCCAATACTTGGTGTTTTTTCTACAATATCTACCTCATATCCCGCATCAGCAATATCCAGTGCTGTCTGAATTCCCGCGATACCTCCGCCGATAACCAGCGCACGTTTTGTAACACGGCTTTCTCCCGGATGAAGCGGTGTATTTAAGTTTACTTTTGCTACAGCAGCTCTCATAAGAATCACTGCTTTTTTCGTAGCCTCTTCCATATCTTTATGAATCCAGGAAACATGTTCACGAATGTTTGCGATTTCTACCATGTATGGATTCAGACCTGCCCGCTCTGCTGCTTTTCGGAATGTAGTCTCATGCATACGCGGGGAACAGGAACATACTACCATTCCTGTAAGATTTTTTTCTTTGATGGCTTTTGCAATTAATGCCTGTCCTGCTTCTGAACACATATACTGATAATCTTCCGCATGAACAACGCCTGGCTCCATCATTGCCATTTCTGCTACTTTTTTTACATCGACTGTCGCGGCAATATTACTTCCGCAATGACAGACAAATACTCCTATTCTCTGCATCGATCTTATCTCCTGTATCTTCTGAATGCACTGACTAACAACTGCTGTGGAAGATCCGGATCCAAAAGTTCCGGAATCTCATCTGGTGAAAGATAGCTCTGTTCTCTCTGGCGAACTACAAGCTGTCTTGCCGCATCAATCAGTTTTCCAGGTTTGACATCTCTTGGACAACGCTCTACACAGGCAAAACAGGACAGACATTTCCAGAGAGATTTGGAATTTACCAGTGACTCGATATCTTCATTTACCACATAAGACACAAACTGATGTGGTTTGATATCCATCTCGTTAAATGCCGGACAGGACGCAGAACATTTTCCACATTTCATACATTTCAGCGGATTCACTCCACTGATTTCTTTTATTTGTTCTGCCTGCTTCTTTTCATTTATCACTGTTTCTCCACCTCCCTGTCCACTTCTTCTTTTACTCCAAGCGCTTCAGCCAGAAGCTCTGTAAAGTAATGTATCGGAAGCTTTCCATTCTTATTCAGATTGTACAGACACAATGGACAGGCAGTAATCAGCATATCTGCACCAAATCCTGCTGCACTGTCACAGATTTTATTACACATGTTCTGCGTCATATCTTTTTCTTTCAGAGAAATATAGCCCCCACAACATTCATTTCGATATGGGTATACAACCGGTTCTGCCCCGATAGCACGAATAAAATCTTCTAAAACAGAAGGATTTTCCGGATTATCAAATCCCATGATCTTTCCTGGGCGAAGGAGCAGACATCCATAATAAGCACCTATCTTCTTGCCTGTCAGCGGATTTACGACTTTTTCTTTTAGTTTGTCAAATCCTACACGGTCACGAAGCACTTCCAGATAATGAAGCACGGTCGTTTCTCCCTCATAAGGAGTTTCAAGCTGCATATAGTTATTGGCTCTGGTGCGAATATCTTCTACATTTTTCATATCATCATTGACACGTTTGATGACGTGATGACAGGCGGAACATAATGTGACGAGATCCTGTCCTTTTTCTTTTGCTTCATTCAGTGCCCTGACGGATGACAGTTTTGTTGCAATCTCATCTGTCCCCAAAGGATATACTCCTCCGCAGCACTGCCAGTTGTCAATTTCTTCCAGTTCAAAACCAAGTGACAATGCGGATGCTCTTCCGTATGCATCCAGCATCTTTGCATTTGTTCTTAATGTACATCCTGGAAAATAGCTGTACTTCATAAGATTCTCTTCCTTTCTACCACTCAATCTGCGCAATTACTGACTTCAATGTATCTGCACTGGCTTTCAGTTTTTCAATCTCTTCTTTTTTCATTCGCATCGGAAGTTTTCCCTGAATTCCATTTGGTCCAAGGATCGTAAGTGTACTCAGACATACATCTTCGATTCCATACTCACCGTGCATCATGGAAGATACTGTTGCAATGGAATCCGAAGAAGCTGCTACTCTGGCACAGATCTGACAGACTGATCTGGAAACTGCATAAAAAGTTGCACCTTTATTTGCAATAATTTTTCCGCCTGACTTCTGTACATATGTCAGCATTGCTTCCTTATCCACTGCCTCAATATCTTTTCCATGGGCTTTCATAAGCTCGTAAAATTCATCTACACTGACTCCGGAGATATATGCTCCTGACCAGGGAATGAAGGAACTGTCTCCATGTTCTCCAAATACATAGGCATGTATATTTTTCTGTGCAACACCGAAATGATCTGATAACGCAAATTTCAGTCTTGCAGTATCCAGAATAGTACCTGAACCTATAATCTGTCTTTCCGGAAGTCCTGATATTTTTGTAAACACATAGGTCATAATATCTACCGGATTACTTACAATAATATAGATCGCATTTGGTGCTGCTTTTACAATCTCCGGTGTAATACTCTTCAAAATGTTTACATTCGTCTGGGTCAGTTCGATTCTTGTCTGACCTGGTTTTCTGGCAATTCCGGAAGTGACGATCACGATATCAGAATCTTTTGCATCTTCATAGTCTCCACATACAATTGAAATCGGATCTCTGAAACAGGTTCCCTGTTCAATGTCCATGACTTCTCCCTGAACCTTTTCTTTGTTGATATCAATCATTACAATCTCTGATGCAATGTTTTCTCCTGACAATGTATAGGCAATGGTTGCTCCCACACTGCCTGCTCCAATAATCGTAATTTTACTTCCCATATTCTTCCTCCTATGAAATAAAAAAAGCCTGTGTTCCGAAACACAAGCATACACTAATAGACTATAAGCTGTTATCGAAATTCCTCATAGTCTTTTGATGTTTATGCTGTATCTGGAGCACATCTCACACCAGGCAGGTTTCCTGACTCACAGATCATCACGTACCCTTTCCTTCTCGCATATTCCGATTTATGCAATGGTTTCCAAAGGCATATTTCCTGTTTACAGTGACCAGTTCGTTCAGGCTTTTCACCTGATTCCCTCTTTTTCGCAAAGACAAAGAAGCTATCCTTATCTTTCACCTGGTATGCATATATAAATTTGTTCATGGTTAATATAATAACACAGTTGTTATTTTTTTGTCAATTCATTTTTCTATTTCTTTTTTTTCACAACTTTTCATTGTCATCATCATCTGTTATGATAGATAGAAAGTTTGATTCAGACAGGAGATACTCCATATGCAGCTTACTATTTTACAGGCGTCTGAGTACGCATTTGACATTTTGAAAAGTACATCTACTCTCATCGTTCACTCTGTCTACCGGAAAGCTGTGAATCTGAAGGCAGGGAATCAGTTGCTCTCCCTCCAGCCACGCGGTTCGGTTCTCTCTCCCATCAGCCTGATCACGGACTGTACAGAAGATGAACTGGCAAAATTGTCCTTTACTGCCGGTAAGGCACTGTCTGTTCCATTGCATACAGAACATACTTTCTGGCAGAATCTGTTTCTTTCTGGCAGGAATTTAGAACACGATCCTGCCAGGCGGAACTTTTTATGCAACAGGGAATTTCAGCAGCATTTTCTGTTACATAAAAAAATCCGCCAGGCAATTGCCATGACGGAAAATTCAGATCTGCCACCCCATATGCGTGGTGTGGAACTTATTTTGAATCAGCCGAATCTTGTAAGCGAATCTCTCTATATGAGTGCTATCCAAAACATCCTGCACCAATTCCGTCTGGAAACTGGTGATTCTGCCAAAATGGCTGACACTTTATGCCGACTGATCGGGCTTGGCATAGGTCTGACTCCAAGTGGTGATGACTTTCTCTGCGGATTCCTGGCAGGGCTGCGCCTGTCGTTATCTGAATCTGACAGTTTCCGACAGATTCTTGAGAAAAAGATCTGTTCCCATCTGGACCGCACTAATGAGATCAGTGCAGCTTTTCTGCACTGTGCAGTTTCCGGACAGTTCAGTGCACCGATACATCTTCTGATCAATCCAGATATTACTGTCGAACAGATTTATCTGGCATTCTCCGGTATCGGGCATTCCTCTGGTGTGGACACCTTATGCGGTATTTCTACAGCATTATCCTGTTCCTAAGGCAGTGAAACCTGCCCGTTTCACTGCCATTCATCTTTATCCTTTCAGACCTCTTGCCTGTCTGTCCATGTCCTCTACCACAATATCATAGATCTCTCCGAGACTTGCACAGTATTCCAGTACCTGCCATGGTTCATTGGTGTGAAAATGAATCTTGATCAGTTCCTCGTCTCCGACAGCCAGAAGACAATCGCCTTTAAAATGCTCTGTGAAGTATTCACTGATCTCATCTTCATCCAGATTCTCACCTTCAATCAAAAGCTGCGTATCATATCGAAATTCAATTGGTTCCATCTGTATATCCTCCTGAAAAATTCATTTTCAGTTATTATACACTAACTACAAATCACTGTACAGTCTGAAATTTATCTGCTAAAATATAGCCGAACTTCTACAGAAAGCGAGGCACATATCATGAAACTCACTATTTTAGGTACCGGTAATGCCATGGTTACAAAATGTTACAACACCTGTTTTGCCATTGAAAATGACGGTCATTATTTCCTGGTTGACGGCGGCGGTGGTAATACCATCATGAAACAGTTGAAAAATGCGGATATTGACTGGAAAGAGATCACGGATGTCTTTGTCACACACAAGCATGTGGATCATATCATGGGAATTGTCTGGATTATGCGTCTGTTTGGCCAGAATATTGCTGAAAAAGGTCTGACCCGCGAGCTGAATATTTATGGTCATGAGGAAGTCATACATATTCTGCATTCCATGGCAGAACTGCTTCTCCAGAAAAAGCACTGTGCTGCTATCGGCAAACAGATTCATATGATTAAAGTAAAAGACGGAGAAGAAAAAGAAATTCTCGGACATAAAGTGACATTTTTTGATATCCAGTCCACAAAGGCAAAGCAATTCGGCTTTTCTATGGATCTGGGAAATGGGGAAAAACTTACCTGCTGCGGTGACGAACCATTTAACCCTTGCGAAGAAACTTACGCCAGAGACAGCAAATGGCTCCTTCACGAAGCATTCTGTCTCTATGGGCAGGCTGACAAATACCAGCCATATAAAAAGCATCATTCCACAGTAAAAGATGCCTGTGAACTGGCGGAAAATCTGCAGGTCAAAAACCTGATCCTGTATCACACCGAAGATGCCACACTGGAGCACCGCAAAGAACTGTATACAGAAGAAGGCTCCATGTATTACCATGGAACCCTCTATGTCCCGGATGACCTGGACGAATTTGAACTATGAGAAACACTCTTTGCACGTTCTCATAGCTTCTTAACATGATACAACCTACTCCAATAGTCTCCCTTCAGCGGTGGAATCAGTATGCCAGCCTGCATCAGCATTTCACCGCTGTATACTTTTCCGGTTTCTTCCAGCACATACTGTGCTTCCGGAATCAGATTCTTAAACCGGATTCTCCGGCTCTTTACATTTGCTCTTGCAAGCACCTGCACATAAGTCAGCAGAGCTTCGCTCTTTTCCTTATCTGTTACCTGCCAGCAGTCATAATAATGATTCTCTCTCCAGGAAGCGATTCTGTCATAATCACCTTCCCGCATCAGTTCATTGTATCTGTGATACAGGTTTACCTGCTCTGGAATCTGTGCCCGGTCCGCTTCCGGAATTCTGGTGATATCCAGCTCATATCCAAAGGTTCCTGCCAGCGCAATATGTCCTCTGGTCTGGAATGGCACTGTTCTTCCGGTAATGTGGTTTGGACAGTCACTGACGTGTGCTCCGATTGCAGATAATGGATACAGCAGCGCTGTTCCTTCCTGAATGGACAGACGTTCTATAGCATCCGTATCATCCGAACACCAGATCTGTGGACTGTAGTACAACATGCCTGGATCAAACCTAGCTCCGCCGGAGGAACAATTTTCCAGAAGCAGGTTCGGGAATTCACTTACCAGACGTTCCTGCATATGATAAACAGCCAGTGTATATCGGTGCATCAGTTCTCCCTGTCGGTCAGAATCAAGTCCATAACTGCCGATATCTGTAAGTTGCCGGTTCATATCCCATTTCACATAGTCGATGCCAGTTTCACGAAGAATAGATGCTACACATTCATATGCATAATCTGCCACTTCCTGTCTGGTCAGATCCAATACATACTGTTCCCGGCTCATCAGTGGTTTCCTTCCCGGAATCTGGATTGCCCAGTCCGGATGTTCCCGGAATAATTTTGAATCCGGTGAAACCATCTCCGGTTCAAACCAGATACCGAACTTCATGCCAAGGGCTTTTACTTCATCCACCAGCTTCTTCAGCCCGCCTTTTAATTTTTCTTCATTGACCGTCCAGTCTCCCAGAGAACTGTTATCCCCGTTTCGTTTTCCAAACCAGCCATCATCCATAACCAGCATCTCAATGCCGGATTTTTTTGCTTCTCTTGCTATATCCAGAAGCTTATCGGAGTCAAAATCAAAATACGTTGCTTCCCAGTTATTAATCAGAACCGGACGGCTCTTATGAAGATAACTGCTGCGGATCAGATGACTGCGGTACAGATCATGGAAGGTCTTCGTCATCTTTCCAAGTCCCGCATCAGAATAAACCATTACCACCTCCGGTGTCTGGAACGCCTTGCCTGCTTCCAGTTTCCATTCAAATCCTTCCGGGTGAATTCCCATAACCATGCGAACCGCATCAAATTCCGTCACTTCTGCCTGTGCCATAAAATTACCGGAATACACAAAATGCATGGCATAGACTTCACCCATATCCTGATTGGTTCCCGGTGTCACCAGTGCCAGAAACGGATGCTCCTGATGGCTGCTTTCCCCTCTCCAGGATCCCACCTGATGTCTTCCACGGGTCAACGGATAACGCACAATCTGCCTTTCTCTCGCCCATGCTCCGGTCAGCGTCAGCATCTCAAAGTTCTCATGGTCCATATCCAGACAGGCACTTAATACCCTCTCCAGATAAACTGGTTTTTCACCATGATTCACAATACGGACGCTCCTTGTAATAGCATCCACATCTTCGAAAACAGAATATTCCAGAATTACTTCCAGTTTCAGTACTTCATCCCACAGATGAATATCCAGAGTCTGGCAGGTCTGCGTGTCTCCGAAGGTTGCCGGGAGTCCTTCCAGCTTTGGCTTGCCATCTCTTATCTCATAATTCTCATAATGCAGTTCGCAGGCACGGTATCCATTCTCTGTCCGGACTGCCAGTGCCGCTTCTCTGTAGTCTCCAAGCCCTGCTGCCGGATATTCCTGTGGAAAACAGCCCATAAAAGAAGCCTTTTCCCGCAGATTCGTTTCTGGTGTAAAAGGCGGCTCATCCGTGCGCAGCAGATAAGATGCTGCCAGATCCTTCATCCTTTTACCATAATAGATATGGCCAAGATAATTCCCGTCCTCTGTCAGTCCACAGAGATACGTGGTACTCTTTGTGCACAGTCCAAATACTTTCTGTTCCTCATCATACACAATTCCCATTTTCTCTTGCCTCCTTCTCCAGCAGTCTGTTCTTCTCATTCATCGGACCGTATTCCTGAACACAACAAATCACTTTCTTGCAACTGTTCATGATCTTTCTTGCTTTTTCATACGCCTCTGTACTGATCTCACAAAATGCTTTTTCAGTGACAACCTCTGCCGCCAGTGCCTTTGCCACCTGGCAGTCCACATCATTCTCATGGAGCACTCCTGCTGCAAAAGGAATGCCCTTTCTCTGCAGCTTGCGAAAGACTGGAATACCACTTCCGTTCCCGGCTATTACAAACACCTCCGGTGTGCCTGCCGGCGGCTCCAGTTCCAGACATCCAAAGTCTGCATTATAACTGCCCTTGGTCACACCATACAGCTTTTTAATATATTCTGACGTAAAAATATCTTCCGGTTCTCCGTACCGCTCAATGGCACTTCCATGCACACAGATTACCTGATCAGATATCTTCTGTGCCAGATCCAGTTCATGTAATGACATTATTACCGCCACATTTTTCTGGCTGACCATATCCTTCAGAATCGTCAACAATTCCAGCTTATGGCGGATATCCAGAAAGGATGTGGGTTCATCCAGTATAATAATCTCCGGTTCCTGACAGATTGCCCTGGCCAACAGTACTCTCTGTCTCTGTCCGTCACTGATTGCTGAGAAATCACAGTCTGCCAGTTCTGACGCATGTACCAGTTTCATAGCTTCACGCACCTTCTGGTGATCTTCTTCACTTAAGATTCCCAGCCTTCCGGTGTATGGATATCTTCCGGTATTCACCACGTCCTCACAGGTCATCAGTTCCGGACGGATCCGCTCTGTCAGAACCACAGCCATCTTCTTTGCCGTATCTTTTTCCGTCATTTCTTTTATGGATTTCTGATCAATATATACCGTCCCTGCAATCAGAGACAACTGTCTGGTAATACTTTTCAGAATCGTGGATTTTCCGGCTCCGTTGGGTCCAATCAGCGTCAGAATCTCACCCTTTTTCAGCCGGATCTCAATATCCTTTATCAGTGGCACTCCATTATAGCCTACTGTCATCTTATCTGTGTATACAAAATATTCACTCATCGCTGTTTCCTCACCATCATGTAAATGACTATCGGGGCACCAAATACTGCTGTTACCGAGCTGATAGACAATTCTGTGGGTGCAAATACCGTTCTGGCAATGAGATCACAGAACAGGCAGAATACCGCACCTCCCAGGAAACATCCCGGAATCACCAGAATCGGTTTTGCCGTTTTCATCAGGGACTTGATCAGATGGGGAACGGCAATACCCACAAAGGAGATCGGTCCTGCGAAAGCAGTAACGGTTGCAGACAGAATACTGGATAGCAGGATCAGACTCACACGGAATGCCTTGATATTTACGCCCATATTCTGTGCATAATTTTCTCCTAACTGATAGGCACTGATCGGCTTAGACATGAGAAATGCCAGTACCAGCGAGATCAGGACCACAACTGTGCAGACCTGCACATTTCCCCATGAGGTTCCGGAAAAGCTTCCCATAGACCAGTTATGCAGATTTACAATATTGGAGTCATCTGCAAATGTCACTACGAAGTCTGTAATTGCTGAGCAGATATATCCGATCATAACTCCACAGATAACCAGCATGGACATCCGTTTTACTTTTCTGGAAACCAGAAGAATAAATCCCATGGAAATCATGGCTCCTGCAAAAGCCGCCAGAATCATCACTGCGGAACCGGATGCAATTCCCTTGCTTAATAGAAAAATCATCACAAGAGAAACCACCAGCTTGGCTCCGGATGAAATTCCCAGTACAAAAGGTCCTGCGATCGGGTTCCCAAAAAAGGTCTGAAGAAGAAAACCAGATACCGACAACGCTCCCCCCAGCAATATGGCTGCCAGAATACGCGGAAGCCGGATCTGCCATACAATATTGTAGGCGGTCTGCTCTCCTGTTTTCTTCACAATAATATCAAAGATTTCTTTTACCGACAGATGTACGCTTCCTGCATTGATATTCCAGATAAACAGCAGTAACAGCAGCACTGCCAGTATCAGAAACGACACCGTGTATCGAATTTGTGCTTTCTTCTTCATTTTCTTTGTTCCTCACATTTATGACAAACGGTACATATAGGTTAACTGTGACAGATCCTGATCCTCACTGGTCAGCATAGTATGCATATCAGAAATCATCGTAGCAATACCGGTTGTTTCCTGAAACAGGCTTTTCTGGGTACACCAGACATTGCCATCCTTTACTGCCTTAAAATCTGCCAGCAGACTGCTCTTTGCCAGAAGCTCATCCAGGGAATGAAGTTCTGTCTCTATGGCACTGTTATAGATAATATAATCTGCATCCTTGGCCCCTGCGTAGAATTCTTCCATCTGCATGTTCATGGTAGATAACGCATTGTCATCTCCCAGATCCTGGAATATATACTTTCCGCCTGCCAGTTCAATCATCTTGGATATATAATCTCCGCTCTTTCGTACGGTCACATACCCATTGGAATTAATGGAGAAAAATGCCACTGTTTTTCCGGTATTCTCCGCTCCCAGTACATCCGTCAGCAGATCCGTCTGGCTGTTAAAATATTCTTCTGCTTCTGTCTCTTTATTCAGGAGCGCCGCGTATAGCTTCAGCCATTCCATTCTTCCCAGAGGATCACTCTCATAACTGGAATGTTCCACCAGAACCGGAATGCCGAATTCTTCCAGTTTTTCCCTTACTTCCGGGGAATGATAGATCATTGTAGATTCTATTGCCAGATCACAGCCGCTGGATACAATCAGTTCGTAATCCGGAGCACTGTATTTTCCGGCATAAGTGATACTGCCATTCTCCAGGGCTTCTTTTGCTTCTTCCACATACCATCCGTCTGCATTCGTGCCGGACAATGTAATATAGTCAATTCCGTCTATCGCCCGAAACAGATCCATGGCAGAAGTGGCCACCAGATAAATATGATCCAGTGGCTGCTGCAAAATGGTAATCTCACTGTCCAGTCCTTCTGGCACCTCTGCACCTTCCGGTACTACCAGATATTCCCCCTCCTGGGCGATGGTCACAAGCTTATATCCGTCGTTATAATAATCCACAGCAAACTGCGTCGCATATTCCAGATCCATGCTGTGATCATAAGTCAGTCCCGCTATCTCAGGGATCTCATGTTCCAGTTTTTCAGACTGTGGAGCAGGTTCTTCCACTGCATCTGTCTGTTCGGAAGATGATGCTTCCACATTGTCAGAGTCCGTTTCTGCTGCCTTGCTTTCAGTATCAGACTCTCCCGCTTCTTTTACGGTGGCTGCATCCAGGGTAATTGTATACTCAATCTCATGGGGTTCACTCATGGCAACCGTATCTGCCGTCACCGGAATTGCTGTGTCAAATCCGGCAACCGGAATCTCAAATGTAGAATTGCCGTCTGTATTCACCGGTTCATATTTTTCACCGTCCACGATCATATAGTCGTAATAAGGACTGCTGAATTCTATCGATGCTGTTATTTTTCCTTCTTTTATGGTAAGAGAAACCGGCGATGTGATGGATGCTCTTCCACTTCCACCTTCCAGACTGCCTTCGGCGGTATAACTGCCATCCGACAGTCCCAGCTGCTGCGCTGTTACCGCTTCGTCCTCCTGCTGTTCTGTGATCACTTCTGTCTGCGCATTCTTGGCAGCACTCCCAGTGATCTGCATAGTTCCTGCCATGCAAAGTGCTGTAGCAATTGCAATGTTACGATATGTTCTCATATTCCCCACTGTCCTTTTCTATCCTTCTTTTTCTTCCATTTCCAGAAGCCGCAGAGAAAGATTCAGATAAAATATCTCATCCGGATCTTCCAGATTGGACTGTAATACTGATTTAATCTTCTCCAGTCGATATAAAAATGTACTTCTGTGAATAAACAGTTCATTTGCCGTCTGCGTTGCATTCAGATTCTGTTCCAGATACGTTCGTAAGGTCAGCATATATTCAGAATGATGCATCTCATCCAGCTTCTTTAATTCCAGCAGATTCTCATGACACACCATGGTTGCCGGAAGTTCCTTCGTTGTCTGCTCCATCAGATATGGCAGCACCATCTGGTCAAATCTGTGGATCCATACATATGGTTTTTTTCTGCTGCCCTCTTCCAGTGCGATCTTTGCCTGCAGATATTGTCTGCGCAGATTCATATGTCCGGTCATACTCCGACTGTATCCGGCTTTCAGATAACTGTCACGGATAAAGTAAATCAACTCTGCTTCGATCTCCTCCACCGTCTGTCCCGTCTTCGACAAATTGAAAAAGCATATAATCTCCTGACGGACCTGAAAACTGCTGGAATGTGGAAACTGCTTCTTCAGATACTTACAGATCGTACCTGTGGTATGTTCTTTATCTCCTCCTGCTGTCTGAAGAACCAGACACAGATAATCCTGTCTCGGACTCCATCCCAGGGCTGCCAGACGATTGCTCATGGTCAGATAATCTGCCGTTCTGTCTGTTACAATCAGCCTGCATACATCATCCAGATCATCCTTTTCCTGAAACGAAGGCTCATGCAGAATGATATATTCCAGATAAGATGCCAGCTGTGCCACCAGACATTTATCACCTTCTGTCAGCTTTTTCTGAGTCTCCAGTACAACTACACGATGAGTTGGTTCGCCTTTCGTCCACAGATTCATACTGATCATCCGACACCCATTGATAAAAGCCGGCAGCAGCATCGGTACCTCAGACTCTATGGACTTCTTATACGTCTCATCCTGAATATAGGCATTCATATATTCCAGATTGACCATCTCATCCGTAAACAGCCGGACTCCCTGACTCAGATTATTTCCCTTGCTCTCTGCCGTCAGAGTAAAATCAATTCCCATGACTACCAGTGGGTTGCCAACCATGTCTGCGGACAGCTTCAGTGCTCTCTGAATGGATCCACTGCGCAAGACCAGCGCATTCAACTGTTCCACCCAGTCATCGCACCGGTCAAAAATTCTCTGCACCGTATTGATCACATCCGAAGCCGATATGTTGGGATTAAGCATAATATAAGGTCCGCTTAGTTCCTTGCGGAATTCTTCTGTCTGATCTGACTCTGTCAGGATCACCAGCACATCATCCCAATTGTATTTTGCCTTCTGTATCTGTATAGTGCTCTGTCTCTGTTTCAGATATGTTCCGGTAACAATACAGACGCGCCCTCTTGCAGGTGCTACATCTCTTGTCTGTAGAAATGGTCTGAAATACGCATCTTCTCCGGATATATTTTCACATGTCAGGACATCATACCGTTCCCGCAGACGTTCTGCCAGATATGCACTTGACAGCTTCACTTTTTCGCCTCCTCTGTACTTTCTTCTACCAGTTTCTTTGCCAGCATTGCGCAGTCTGCAGCTGTTTCTGTATAGGCATCGGCACCCATTTTCTCGGCAAGTTCTCTGGTTACTGCACCGCCTCCTACCAGAATCTTATAGGTTCGGTTCGGATTCCTTCGCAGCTTTTTTACCACCTGCGCCATTTCCTGTACAGATGTATTTAAAAGAGAGGACAGACATACAATCGAAACATCCGGATTCTCTTTGATGGCTTTCAGGAACTGCTTCTCTGAAATATCCACTCCCAGATCCACTACCTCAAACCCTGAACTGCGAAACATCAGACCAACCAGATTCTTCCCCAGATCATGGAGATCTCCTTCTACCGTTCCCAGGATCACCTTGCCGATCTTTTTCTGTCGGTAGCCTTCGCTTTCCTGCTCTATAATGTCAAATCCTTTGCGGATACACCGCGCTGTAGTCAGGATCCTGGGAATATCTCCGTCGCCGTTCTTATATTCTTCTGTCATGACTTTCATCGCAGGAAACATGCCTTCTTCTACGACTTCTTTCGCTGTTATCCCGTCTCTGATGGCGGTTCTGACCAGTTCAATGGTCTCCTGAGAGTGCCCCTGTTCAATTGACTTCTGTATCTGTTCCAAAATTGCGTTCATCTATGCTGCGTATCTCCTTGCTTTTCTTATTCCAGTAAAAAACAGCTTGTATAAGCTATGGTACAGGGACCATAGTAATATTCCATGTGATTTGCTTTACAGACCTGTGTCACCAGCATTCCGTATGCCTCCATCGATGCAAATGCCTCGTCCGGGAAGCGGCACGGGGCATCCGGATAAGTACAGACCTTGCACTTCACACAGCTCCCCGCACTGATTGGACGCATCTTCGGATATTTCTTTCGCAATTCTTTTTCCAGTTCCAGAAAATGCTCTTTGTGGAGTGCCTCTGTCTCCATCATGGTCTCTCCGTCCAGTTCATCTTCCAGTTCTCCCACTGTCTGTACAATAATTCCATGCTGATACTGGTCAATGATCTTCTGACAATCTTCCAGGCTTCCGCATCCCGGTGGACAGCTCCAGCACTTTCCATACCTGTGACAGGTATTCTGTTCACACATTGCCCGCACTTCCGGCATCAGTTCTATTGTTTTACAGTCAAGGGGTGCAACATGGGTAAACCCATGCTGCATGCTTTCTCTTTCCAGTTCTTCGTAATCAATCATGTCTAGTCCTCCTCCGGAAATGCCAGTTCATCTACAAATGTATCCTGAAATTCTGCGGATGCCGCCAACTCCAGGAAACAGATGCTTTTTACTATGCCATCTGTTACCTCCAGTTCATCTGCATTCAACAGAGCTATCTTGGCGCCCTCTCCTGCTGCATTTCCTACCGGTTCTACCCGTTGTTCCAGCTCCGGCGGCAACAGTCCGATGGCACATGCGCTTGCCGGATTCATATAGTTGCCAAAGGCTCCTGCTATGTAGACCTTCTGAATATCCTTCTCCCGGATGCCCAGTTCCTTCATCAAAAGCTGTATGCCTGCTGCAATAGCTGCCTTGGCAAGCTGCACTTCCCTCACATCCTTCTGTGTCAGGTATACGCCTCTGTCATCCCCTGCTTTTTCCGGTGGAACCAGTACAAAGATATCTGATCTTTCCTGACCACTCTCCAGATGCCCCATCTCATCGATCAGACCTGCCTTATATAACTGTGCCACCAGATCAATCAGACCGGAGCCACACAGTCCCACTGCCGGCACATTGCCGACTGTCGTATACTTCCATTCACCGTCTTCAAATGCCACATGATCCACCGCTCCGGCTGCTCCACGCATGCCACATTCGATCTTGGCACCTTCAAATGCCGGACCTGCCGCTGTGGAGCAGGTTGCCAGCTTATCCTTATTGCCCAGAACCATCTCTCCGTTGGTTCCGATATCAATCATCAGAGAAATCTCACTTTTCAGATCCTGACGCAGTGCCAGCAGACAACCACAGGTATCTGCACCCACATATCCGGCAATATCCGGCAGCATCAGAAGCTGTGCCTGTGGGTGAATGTGCAGTCCATAATCTGCAGCCCGCAGAGTCAGTCTTTCGCTGCATGCAGGATTATACGGCGCATGTACCAGTGATCCCGGTGAAATACCAAGAAACAGGTGATGCATACAGGTATTTCCCACAATGCTAACCTGACAGATCGCATCCGGCTGTGCCTTTACCCTGGCAGCCAGCTTCTGCAGAAGCTCATTAACTGCCCCCTGTATACAGTTACTGAGTACTTCCGTTCCATGCTCCAGCGCATAATTAGCCCTCATAATTACATCTGCACCGTACTGTGCCTGCGGATTCATGCTGCTCTCTATTGCACATACTTTTCCATTCTCCGCACTGAGCAGATATCCGACCACTGTGGTCGTTCCAATATCAAAAGCTGCCATATAGACATCTGGTTTTGCCTTTTTCAGATCCAGAACTGCATCTCTTGTATGGATGGCATACCAGAATTTTTCTTCTTTTCGCCTTTCATACAGAGAACCTGCAAGTGGTATATTCACCTTCACTTCCGGCATCTCCAGTCCGGATGCTTCCCTTATTTCTGTTACCAGACGTTCCCAGTCAGAACGGTTATCTCCCGGCTCTGCCTTTTCCAGCCGGATCTTATGTACAAAAAGTCCAGGCTTAAACGCCACCGGACGATTCAGTCCTTCCGTCAGAATCGCATGCTTTTGATCTGAGATCAAGGTGTCTACTTCGATCTCACCCTGCACCTTCGTCTGGCATGCCTTCACAATCTGATGCCCCATTTTTACCAGACATTTTCCGCATTTTCCCTGACCTCCGCATGGTGCATCCGGGCAAAGCCCAGCCTGTATCTCTGCTTCCAGTATGGTGGTTCCATCCGGCACCTCAATACATTTTTTCTCTCTGATAAACGTAATTGCTCCCATATTGTACCTCCTGTCAGACCTGCTGTGTTACTCTTCATTCGCAACTGACGGCACAGTCCCCAATTATTTTTATTATAGCAAAAATATGCCTTTTCTACAATGTGATTAAGATAAGAAAACAAAAAGACGGGACATCGGACCATCTCTGATCCGGTGTCCCGTCCCTTGGTTATGGCAGACAGCATACAGTCAAAAGAATTCTTCTGTCCGTATGGCATTTCCTTATGTAGTAATCAATTATGCTACAAGGCTCTTAGCAAGTGCTGCTGCTGAAGCTGCATCTTCTGAGTATCCGTCAGCACCGATTTCATCAGCGAATTCCTGTGTAATAGGAGCTCCGCCAACCATAATTTTAACATCTTTTCTGAAATCTTCTGCTGCGATTGCTGCTACAGTATCTTTCAGAGATGGCATTGTTGTTGTTAACAGTGCAGAAAGTGCGATAATCTTTGTATCTGGGTTTTCTCTGTAGCATTCGATAATCTTAGCTGCAGGAACATCTACGCCAAGGTCGATTACTTCGAAACCGGCAGATTCGATCATCATACCTACCAGGTTCTTTCCGATATCGTGAAGGTCACCTGCTACAGTAGCAAGGATCAGTTTACCATTAGATCCTGTTGCGCCTGAGGAAAGGTGTGGTTTCAGAACTTCTACGCCTTTTTTCATTGCACGTGCTGCAACCAGCATTTCCGGAACGAAGATTTCTCCGTTTTTGAATTTTTCACCGACAACTGCCATTGCGTCGATCATACCTTTGTTCAGAATCTCTGTAGGATCACATCCGGAATCCAGAGCGTCCTGTACTGCTGCACCTACCAGTTTTGCTTTACCTTTTTCTACTAATTCAGCTACTTCGTTAATTGATCCCATGATTCATACCTCCTAATATAGTTTTTGGGTGTGTTTTTGTTGTTTCTATTTTATTTTATGAAAAGTTTCCGCAAACTTTTTCATTCGTAAGTTTTATTTTTTAATCGGTCCGATACGACCTTCTCTGTAAGCTGTAATGTATTCCATGCAGTAGTCATCCTGTCCAAGCAGTGCTTCTGTTGCATAGATCAGACCCATCATGTCTCTGTTACATGGATCCAGAATTCCGCTGTCCAGTCCATAATTCATAGCCAGTACTGTAAATCCATAGTTTACCAGTTTACGAACCGGTAAGTTGAAGGAAATATTACTTACTGCTGCTGTAATATGAATCGTTGGATACTGCTTACGGATTGTGGAAATAACTTCAATATTCATGGCAATTCCATCTTCGGATGTGCAAAGCATCTCAACCAGTGGATCAATGTGAATACGGTTCGGTGCGATGCCATATTCTTTTGCTTTTGCCATAATCTTATCAAATACCTTCAGACGGTCTGCTGCACACTTAGGAATACCTGTGTCATCACTAAGTAATGCGATTACCTGCCATTTTTCATTGCCAGGTTTTACCATCTCAGGGAAAATCTTGTCAATCTTGTCACCTTCACCTGATACAGAGTTGAAAATACCAGGTTTGTTACAGAACTTATATGCTTCTACCAGTACATCCGGGCTAGGGCTGTCTACAGAAATTGGAAGATCTGTCACTTCCTGAATGCAGTCGATCATCCATTTTAATGTCTCAACTTCTTCAGCTTCCGGTACAGATGCACAGCAGTCAATAAATGTTGCTCCTGCTTCTGTCTGAGCGATTGCTCTCTGTTTAATGAAATCCGCATCTCTTTTTGCAATTGCTTCTGCTACAGATGGGATAGAACCATTAATCTTCTCACCAATTACGATCATTTTGCTCTCCTCCAATACAACCTCTTGATTTATTATATTGTCATTTTAGCAAAATAAATTTCATTTTCAAGCCACGTTTTCTGTCATATTTTTCCACATTTTCATACACTTTGTAGGATGTCAATAATACCTAATGAATGATAAATATTTAACAGCCGGAATATCGCGTATTCCGGCTGTTTCTCATTTTGAAAGAATGCTTCCAGTTCCATCTGATATATTTTACCTGCGCAGTTTTGGTCCCAGGTTTCCTGCCTTGTAATGTCTCCGACAGAGTGCCACGTAATCATCATTGGCTCCCAGGAATACCTGCGCGCCTTCCCGGATGATCTCTCCCTTCTCATTAAATCGGGTGTTGCAGCTTGCCCCGTCTCCACACCAGCAGACTGTCTTCAGTTCTTCAATCACATCTGCCCATGCCAGAAGCCACATACTTCCCTCAAACGGTTCCCTCCGGAAGTCTGTGCGTAATCCATAGCAAATCACAGGAATACTCAGATCATCCACAATATGCTCAAAGAATTCAATATCTGATTTCTTACAGAACTGTGCCTCATCCACAACTACACAGTCATACCTGCGCAATTCTTCATCTGTCATCTTCACCAAATCTTCCACATACTTACACTTCTGCTCCAGCCCCATACGACTGCGCACCACACCTTCATCCCTGGTATCCAGCTGAGGCTTCACCAGAAGAGCGTTTTTTCCTCTTTCATAATAATTGTATACTACCATCAGGGCATTGGCTGTCTTGGAACTTCCCATAGCACCATGCCGAAAATATAATTTCGCCATAACATTCTCCATCTCTTTTATTTACTTGTTCTATCATAGCACAGAGTCAGTCAGATTGTAATCCCATATTACCGCTCTTATTATAATCTTTTTGTTGCTATTATTTAATATTATGTTGTATAATCATCAAAATACTATATTTAACCGGGCAGCCGGGGGACGTGCTCTTACTCTATCTGAGTCTCACAGAAAGGGTGATTATTATGAGTACTTACGAAGAATTGCAAATTATACTTACTACTACATTGCTTATCGTTGCAATTTTAACTTATACACATAAGAAATAGCCGTCCTGTTCATCTCAAAGTAAAGGACGGCTATTCTTAGCTAAATTTATCGCCAGGTCGGGTGAGTCACAATCACCTTCCGGCTGTCTCGTTAAGTATATTATAAATTTAACTTCTCATTTTGTCAATGATAACTTCACCATACCAATCGGTACATTGACAAACCATATCTCCTGAGCGTATATTTTTTACATAAAAAGTTTTGATTTTAAAAGTTTTGAGGAGAATATATAATTATGAATCCATTGAAAAAAACCTATTGCAGGTCCTTTCAGGCTGTCCTGAAAGCAGCCCTTCCTTTTCTGCCTTACCGCAAACCTGAGATTATCCACTCTGTTTACGGTATTCCGCAGATTCTGGAAAAGAAGAAATGTGACCATGTTCTGATTATCACGGATACCGGTATTATCAGTCATGGTCTGATTACTCGTCTGGAGGATACTCTGGACCAGCATTTTATTCCTTATGTGGTCTATGATGGCACGGTGGCAAACCCTACCACAACGAATGTAAATGAAGCCCTTGCCCTTTACTACGAATATGACTGCAACGCAATCATTGGCTTTGGCGGTGGTTCCAGCATCGACTGTGCAAAAGCGGTAGGCGCAAGAGTCGCCAAACCGCACCAGTCTCTGGAAAAAATGAAGGGCATTCTGAAAGTACATAAAAAGCTGCCGCTTCTTATTGCCATTCCTACCACTGCCGGTACCGGGAGCGAAACTACACTGGCTGCTGTCATTACAGATGCCGAGTCACGGCACAAGTACCCCATTAATGATTTTCCACTGATTCCGCGGGTTGCTGTGCTGGATCCAAAGGTGACTGCCAGCCTGCCTCCATTTCTGACTGCCACTACCGGCATGGATGCTCTGACCCATGCAGTGGAAGCCTATATTGGTAACTCCACCACTGCCGGCACCAGAGCGGATGCTCTTTTTGCTGTAAAAATGATTTTTGAAAATATTGACCGTGCCTATACGGATGGTTCTGATCTGGAAGCCCGGAAAAATATGCTGCTGGCTGCATTTTCCGCGGGATGCGCTTTTTCTAAATCTTATGTGGGATATGTGCATGCCGTAGCACATTCTCTGGGCGGAGAATACAATGTGCCCCACGGACTGGCCAACGCCGTTCTGCTTCCGTTTGTGCTGGAAGCATATGGACATACTATTGATAACAAGCTTCATCAACTGGCCATCGCCGCCGGTGTTACCGACGAAGATACCCCGGATGATCAGGCTGCTGCGCAGTTTATTCAGGCTATCAAAGATATGAAAAAACGGTTCGCCATTGGTGATACTATCCCTCAGATCAGGGAAGAAGATATTCCAAAGCTGGCTGCCTATGCGGAAAAAGAGGGAAATCCACTTTATCCGGTGCCTGTCCTTATGGATGCAAAACAGTTAGAACAATTCTATTATCTTTTAATGGAAAAACACGAAGATACCGCAACAAATCAGGAGGTATGATGTATGACTGAACAGGAAATCCGCTGTATTGTTGATGGACAGCGCAACTTTTTTCTTACCGGCAATACGCTGGATGTGGAATTTCGCATCCAGTCCCTGCAAAAATTGAAAACTTCCATTCTAAAATATGAATCCGAAATCCACGCTGCCATTCAGAAAGATCTGGGAAAAAGTGAGTTTGAAAGCTACATGTGTGAGACTGGTCTGACTTTAAGTGAAATCACCTATATGTTAAAGCATATACGCTCATTTGCAAAAGAAAAAAGAGTTCACACACCTCTGGCCCAATTCCATTCCAGAAGTTATCGCAAGCCTTCCCCTCACGGTGTAGTGCTGATCATGAGTCCGTGGAACTATCCGTTTCTGCTGACCATCGAGCCACTGGTGGACGCCATTGCTGCAGGTAATACGGCTGTCATCAAGCCAAGTGCTTATTCTCCGCATACCAGCGCAGTGATTTACCGTATGATCAGCGAATGCTTTGCCCCGGAATATGTCTCTGTCATCACCGGCGGACGGGCTGAAAATACCTGTCTTCTTGGTGAAAAATTTGATTATATTTTCTTTACCGGAAGCCAGTCCGTCGGAAAAGAAGTGATGCGAAAAGCTGCTGAACATCTGACACCGGTTACGCTGGAACTGGGTGGGAAGAGCCCTTGTATTGTGGAAAAAAGCGCCAATCTGAAGCTGGCCGCCAGAAGAATTGTATTTGGGAAATATCTGAACTGTGGACAAACCTGTGTGGCACCGGATTATATCTACTGTGATGCATCCGTTAAAGATGCTCTGCTAAAAGAAATCAGCCGCCAGATTCGGAAGCAGTTCGGAAAAGATCCTCTGCATAACAAAAATTATGGAAAAATCATCAACGAAAAACATTTTCAGCGTATCTGCAGTCTGATCGATCCTGCCAAAATTATAGTTGGCGGGGAAACCAGCCCGGAACGTCTGCAGATTACGCCGACTGTCATGGATCAGGTAACTTTCCAGGATGCCATTATGGGACAGGAGATCTTCGGTCCGGTTCTTCCGGTTCTGACTTACCGGACACTGGACGAAGCTGTCAGCCAGATCCAGTCCATGCCTCATCCTCTGGCTCTGTACCTGTTCACCTCTGACCAGACAGTTGTCCAAAAAGTCACCTCCCGCTGTGGATTCGGCGGTGGATGCATCAACGATACCATTATCCATCTTGCCACCAGTGAAATGGGATTTGGAGGATTCGGAGAAAGCGGTATGGGGGCTTATCATGGTAAAGACGGATTTGACACATTCAGCCATTATAAGAGCATCGTAGACAAGAAAACATGGCTGGATCTGCCAATGAGATACCAGCCATACCGTTCTGTTCATAATAAACTTATCCACATTTTTCTGAAATGATACGCCATTTATGGGGATTGCTTTTTTCGGCAATTCCCATATATATGTTAGGGTCAAAAGCCCACAACTATGATACCTGCGGATTGTTTCGTGCCGCGCATTCCCACAATCCTACCCATTATTAATTTCCTGGCTGCGTTCTTCTATTTTATCCATTGTTTCTTTGGCTTCTTCCCCCACCAGTGGTGTTGGCTGATAATTATTATAAGTGGTTTCGGACGATACCCGGCATGGGATGACTTTATATTCGCTGCCCGTGATATTTCTTTTTCCATCCAGAATAAACTTCTGCTGAAAAATAAAGGTGTCCATCTCTGTAGGATGTGTATTGCCTCCAAAACAGAAGTTTCCCAGACTATAGGCAATCATTTTCCCTTTATATTCATCAATGCCCTGTACCACATGTGGGTGATGTCCTACTACTACATCTGCGCCTTCATCAATGGCCAGATATGCCAGTGTCACCTGATTCTCATCCGGTACTGTCACCAGTTCATTGCTCCAGTGAAATACTGCAACAATGATATCCACATTCTGATCTTTCAGTTTTGCAATGTCCTGTTTGACCTGTGGGATCCGCTCCAGATGATCATCCAGTTCATAAATTCCAAACATCCCCACGCGTATACCTTTTACTTCCAGAACTGCCACATCATCATATCCAAAAGTTTTGATTCCGTTTTCTTCCAGCGTCTGCACCGTATCCTGAAAGCTTTTTTCCCCATAATCGTGACTATGATTATTCGCTATATTTGCTGCTTCTACAGATGAAGACGTCAGGATTTTAACATATTCCGGATCTCCTTTAAATGCAAACTGCTTGTCCACACGGGTGGTTTCTTCTGTTAATGTTCCTTCCATATTTACAACGGTCAGATCATCTTCTTCAAATATACTCCTCACATTTTTCAGGAAATACTCTGGACCGTACAAGTTATAATAAGCCGGAAGCCCAGTATCCCAGGCAAAAAATTCATCTGTACCAAGAATACAATCACCGGTAAATGCTTCCATCCCCAATTTTACCGTTCCTGCCGTCAATAATATGATCCCCGCCACTGCCATCATTCTGCACCTGGTCTGTATACGATGTCTCTGCCGCCGTATTTTTTTCCTGCGTTGGTTTAGTTTCTCCCACTGTTCCTCATTCTCACATTTCAGCATCTTTTTCTGCAGGCTGCGCTCCATGCGATACAGGTGCTCCTGTTCTGTAAGTTTTTTCCAAATATTATGTATCATGATTTTCACTTCTCCCCAAAATCATTCACTCCATCCCCATTGACTCCCTGTTACCCCAACGCAAAAAGACGCAGAGTTCAAAATTGAACTCTGCGTCTGCGCGTCTTTGTATCTCTTATCGTATCATATCAAATTCAGATGTCAAGACTCTTATTCTGTTTTCTCCGGATTGGAAATGCTGACTACATGATCATACCAGGTACCCTTTGTTCCAAGAAGTGCCAGATCAAATTCTTCATCTACACCTGGGACAGGAATATCAAAGCCATATACTTCTTCTGTTGTACCGTCGCTGTAGGTAACCTCATCTGTAGTCGGCTCAAGAAGCTGTGCACCGTCTTTCTGTGCATCTTCAGCAGTTCCTACAAACAGATTAACAATGTTCTTGGATGCCAGACTTACATGGAAAGTCATTTCACCGTCTTTTACCGTTAATGTACCTTTTCCGTCGCACGCTTCATTAGCATGGAACATGCTGCTGTCTGTATCAAAATCTGCTGTGTAGGTACCATCTTCTAGCTCTACTGCTGCTGAATCAGTTTTTTTTTCCGTTGCTGCTTCTGTGGTTTCTTCCTCAGATGTTGCTTCGGTAACAGCCTCTGTAGTTTCTTCTTCAGATGCTGCCTCGGTAACAGCCTCTGTGGTTTCTTCTTCGCTTGCTGCCTCGGTAGCTTCCTCTGATTCGGCTTCTTCTGTTCCACCGATTTCATCAATGGCTGCTGCGCTATGGTCTACATAGATCTGCTGGATATCTGCGATCTCTCCCAGTCCTGCGATCTG
>UQWA01000014.1 GCA_900544685.1 uncultured Lachnospiraceae bacterium
AAAAGAAAAATGGTGCTGGGCATAATCCCCAACACCAAGTTTGTCTACAGTCTGAAACCACCGGCTTAGCCGGTGGTCATGATTTTTTCCTTTTTCACGGAACACAAACGTTGTAATTAGTGAATATCATATACGCTTCTGATGCGCAGCTGGGATGGATCTCCTGCTTCGATCTTCACTCTCTTCGTTCCTGCGTTCATGTCGAAATAGTTATCTGACAGAATCAGGTCTTCGTTTTCGTTCAGGATCTCCACACTCTTAGCATAGGCAGATGCAGTAATCTCGATCTCATCACCGATTACTTTTGCAGTAAGCTGTGGATCCTGATAACGGAAGTACTTCGGATAGGAGAAGTTCACGGTGCCTTCGGAGATAATCTCTCCATCTTTTTCCATCTCATAGCTGATGTATTCTTCGTAGATATTGGCTTCCGGGAATTCTTCTTTGTCCAGCCATACACTGGTCAGTGCCGGAACATGTACCTTTGTTTCGCCGCTCTTTATGATCTCGGCTGACGCTTTTCTAAGTGCCCAGCGAACAGTCACATCCACATCTGTGCGGGTCTCGTTGGCCACATTCAGACGGATGGATTTTTCAAAATCAAAGTACTGACGATTCAGGTCTTTTCCGGCTGTCATCAGTCCCTGTTCCTCGCAGGACAGCATCAGTGGCGCAAAGAATCGTTTTGCATAGTAATGCAGTGCTTTCAGTCTGCCGCAGTAGTCTACCGAAGACCAGGAAGCTACCGGCCAGCAGTCATTAAACTGCCAGTAAATAGCGCCCATACAGCGTCCACGGTTTCGGCGGAAATGCTCTACACCATAGCGGATACCGTCTGCCTGCAAAAGCTGGGAGGCATACAGCACTGTTGTAAATTCCGATGGATAACGATAAGTCTGCTGCATGTAGTTCATAATCTTACCGTTGGCACTGCCGTTTCTCTGATGCTTTTCCATTACATAAGAGAAAATATTATAATCTGCCGGATCATCACTGATCTTTTCAATGGTCTTCATGGTTGGGAAGGACTGGAAACCAAACTCTGACAGATAGCGGAAATAGTACTTACGGTATTCGGTAAATGGCTTGTTGCCGTGCCATACCTGCCAGTAATGCACATCTCCTCTGTTCGGATCCTGCGGATCGTCAAAACATCCTCCTGATGACGGGCTGGATGGCCAGTAGAATGTGTTCGGATCATATTCTTTCAGGATTTCCGGAATGATCCGTTCATACATCAGGATATAGTCACGCACTTCTGTCTGCTTGGTAACCCACTCATTATGCTGAGCCACAAAGTCTTCCATCTCGTTATTGCCACACCACAGTCCCAGACTGGCATGATGGCGAATCCGTTTTACATTATCGATAAACTCTGCCCGGATATTTTCTTCGAATTCCGGTGTCAGATCATATACAGCGCAGGCAAACATGAAGTCCTGCCATACCACCAGTCCCAGTTCATCACAGAGGTCATAGAACCAGTCTTCCGGATAGTATCCGCCGCCCCATACACGGACAGAGTTATAATTTGCCCAGATACCCTTTTCCAGAAGTTTTCTGGTAGTCTCCGGTGTGACACGTCCGAGGAGATGGTCTTCCGGAATATAGTCAGCACCCATGGCAAAGATGTCCACACCATTGACTCTACAGTTGAAGCTTTCGCCCCACTGATCTTTTTCTCTGTGCATGGTCATCGTGCGAAGACCAATTCGTCGGCTCCATACATCCAGCTCTTCTTCCCCGCACAGGAGAGTTACTTCTACCTGATACAGATTCTGTTCACCGTAACCATTTGGCCACCAGAGCTGTGGATACTCTATGGTTACCGTACGCGGATCACGGACATCTGCCACAACACCGCCATCCGGCGCGGTTACTTTTACATGATATTGCCAGTCCTGTCCGGTCTTTTCCAGTTCTTCGATCTCCACATCCAAATGCAGTAATACTTTATCTGTCAGATGTTCCTGTGTAATGTATACACTGTCAATTCTGGCTTCTTCCACACCCAGCAGGTTTACCGGGCGGAACAGTCCGGCATCTGGAAGATGTGCGCCCCAGTCCCATCCAAACATACAGTGCGCCTTACGAATGTTGACAAATCCATCCATGGCATCTTCTGATCCGTGAGTCTGACTGATTTTGAAAGCTTCTGCAATATATTTTGTCGGAGAATGGAATACCACACGCAGTTCATTGCCGGTCTCGTGGATCATTCCAGTCACATCATATTCCCAGGTACGGTGCATGTTGCAGACTTCTCCCAGCTTGGTGCTGTTCAGATACAGATCTGCAATCGTATCAATTCCGTCAAAATGAAGAATCTGGTGTTTTGCCTTCATTACTTCCGGCTCACAGTCAAATACGGTATGGTATTCGTAATCTTCATCCATCAGTTTCAACGCTTTGTCTTCATTATCCTTGAAAAAAGGATCTTCCATCTGTCCATTGCGCAGCAAATCTGTGTAAACAGTTCCGGGAACCACTGCTTCCTGGAATTCCTCATCTCCCACACGGCGCATACTCCAATTCTTATTTAATTTCTGTGCAAACATGCTGTTCTCCTCTCTCAATGATGTATTCGGATTTTTCTGTTCCCATATACAGAGTCAGTTTCATCAGTGGCATTGGTTTTTCAGATGTCACTTCAATCTTGCTTCCATCTCTCTTTGCACGGATCACATTTACAATATTTCCATCCACATCCGGTACTTCACACACTGCTTCCGCACCATCCTGAAGCTGGTACAACATGAGATCCATCTGATTCTCATAGTCATAATCTGGCTTATGATCTTCCCGTCCTACAGCCAGCAGTGTATTTTCTCTTACATACAGCGGCA
Source organism: uncultured Lachnospiraceae bacterium (assembly GCA_900544685.1). GTDB lineage: Bacteria > Bacillota > Clostridia > Lachnospirales > Lachnospiraceae > Marvinbryantia. The sequence continues at coordinate 2,847 of UQWA01000014.1, forward strand.
GTGAGAAGTAATCATAAGTATCTTCCTGCCAACAGCCGCCTCTTCTGACTTCTCCGCTGAGCAGATGAGTCCATACTCCCTTCGGCAGATAATACTGGCATACGCTGTCTTCTCTTAAGATCGGAGCTGCCAGCAGTGCATCTCCCAGCATGTACTGGCTGTCCAGATAAGCCACTGCCGGATCATTGGTGTATTCAAATACCATCGGGCGCATCATCGGAGTACCTTCTTTATGGGCTTCAATGGCTTTTGCATACAGATAAGGCATCAGTGTACATTTCAGTTTGGAGAAATGTGCTACTACATCGCAGGCTTCTTCATCAAACAGCCACGGCACACGATAGCTTGCGGAACCATGCAGACGGCTGTGGCTGGAAAGCAGTCCGAATGCTGCCCATCTCTTATACAGATCCGGTGTCGCGGTACTCTCAAATCCGGAGATATCATGGCTCCAGAAGGAGAATCCACTCATGGCAAAGGACAGTCCGCCTCGCAGCGTTTCTGCCATAGATGGGTAGTTTGCAAAGCAGTCACCGCCCCAGTGTACCGGGAACTGCTGACTTCCTGCTGTGGCACTTCTGGCAAACAGTACTGCTTCCTTTTCTCCCTTTACTTCTTTTAACAGGTTAAATACTGCTTTGTTATATAAGAAGGTATAGTAATTGTGCATTGCATGTGGATCACTGCCATCGTGATATACCACATCTACCGGAATACGCTCACCAAAGTCGGTCTTGAAGCAGTCAACTCCCACATCCAGAAGAGTGCGTAATTTGTCTGTATACCATTTTACGGCATCTGGATTGGTGAAGTCCACAAGTCCCATTCCTGCCTGCCAGTTATCTGTCTGCCATACGCCCTTTCCGTCTGCACGTTTCAGCAGATAACCTTTTTCTGCGCCCTCTTTAAAGAACGGTGTTCCCTGCGCAATATAAGAATTAATCCATGCACAGATCTTCAGTCCCTTGTCATGATATCTCTGAATAGTTCCCTTAATATCCGGGAAGCAGTCCTTGTCCCATTCAAAGTCACACCAGTGGAATGCTCTCATCCAGAAACAGTCGAAGTGGAACACTCTCATTGGAATGTCTCTTTCAAACATACCATTAATGAAAGAACTGGTTGTCTCTTCATCGTAATTTGTTGTAAAAGATGTGGACAGCCACAGGCCAAAGGACCACGCAGGTGGAAGCGCCGGTCTGCCCAGCATTGCTGTATACAGATTCAGGATCTCTTTTGGTGACGGGCCATAGAAAAATACATAATTCAGCTTTTCTCCCGGTACAGAAAATCCCACATATTCTACTTTTTCGCTGGCTACTTCAAAGGATACCTGATCGGTGCTGTCTACAAATACACCATATCCTTTATTTGTCATATAGAACGGAATACTCTTGTACGCAATCTGGGATGCAGTACCACCATCTTCATTCCAGGTATCTACTGTCTGACCGTTTTTCACAAATGCGGTAAAACGCTCGCCCAGGCCATAGACACATTCGCCTACGGAAAGAGACAGTTCATTCATCATATATGGCTGGTATTTTTCTGTCAGATAATTAGCTTCTCCAAACATTGTACTTGGCTGACGATCCCAGCGAATCAGACCTAAGTTACGCAGATTACTGGATGTAAGTACCTTACCTTCTGTCTCAAATGCATAGGAAAACTGCTTCCGGTTCACACGAACCTGTAGCACACCGGTATCCATCAACGCTTCATCCTCGGTGATGGTAACTTTTGCTTCTCCGATCTCTTCTGTCTTCTCAAACTGTGGCAGATGTGCATCGTATCCTTCATAATGCCATGCGCTGACTGCAATGGTGCGGTCATTGCGTGCCACAAATTCTATGGTAATCGTCGGCATATTCAGAGTGCCGCCTCTGTCATTGGTGTGAGCTGCCGGTGCCACGATTCGCATACCGCCCGGGATCTCATCTACATAATAAGCTTCTGTTGCGAACAAACCATTACTTCTTTCACTTCTCAGCCAATAACCTTCTGTAAATTTCACGTACGTTACCCTCCTGTTTTGTTACTGTATTCATTTTTATTTTTGATGCCTTATGGATTGTGCTTCCACAATCCTTTATACTCTATTTTTACTGCGAAATATGTCTGTTGACAAGTTCCAATATCTTAAGAAAAGTGTAATTTAAACCCAACAAGGCTGTCACAGAAATCTCTGTGGCAGCCATTGTCAGAAAAAGATCTACTATCCTTTTACAGCTCCTGATACCATGCCTTTGATGATCTGTTTGCTGAAAGCGAAATAAAGCACAACGATCGGGGCCATCGTAATCAGCATGGCAGCCATCTGTTTTGGATAATCAGATGCGAACTGTCCCTTAAACTGTGTCAGTGCCAGAGGTACGGTCTGCAGACCTACACTCTTAATCAGTACCAATGCGAAAGAAAATTCATTCCAGCAGGAGAATACCTGAATAATTGCCACAGTAACCAGAATTGGTTTACAAATCGGTAAAATTACCTGGAACAGAGTCTTGCTGAAGGTACTTCCGTCAATTGCTGCTGCTTCCTCCAAGGATACCGGTATGCCCTTCACATAACCTTCCACCAGGAAGATACCCATTGGCAGTCCAAAGGATACATATGGTAAAAGCAGTGTAAACCAGCGGTTGGAAAGTCCACAGTTACGGAATACTACGTAGATTGGTACCAGCAGTGAGTGTACCGGAATCAGCATACCCATCAGGAACATGGCATAGAGTGCACGGTTCAGCTTGAAACGTACTCTTGCCAGAATGTAACCTACGATATAGCTGAACAGCACAATCATAATAATGGAAAGTACGGTTGTACGTACACTGTTCCACATGGATTCTGCCAGATGATAGTCCTTGTTGGTCAGAATTCGGATATAGTTGATCAGTGTCGGACTCTTTGGCAGTCCAATGATATCCGCATTAAATGCACGTTTTTCTTTAAAAGAAGAATACAGCATCCATACCAGCGGGAAAATACAGCTCAGTGAGAAAATCCAGAGAACCAGATTCATGAAAAATCCGCCGATCAGTTTACCCGGTCTGTTTGTTTTTGCTTTTTTATCCATGTTCTATGCCTCCTTTTCTCTGGTCAGTCTCTTGATCAGTCCCTGAGATCCGCCGATTACCAGGAGTGATAATACGAAGATCGCTACAGAAATACAGCTACCATATCCCATGTTTGTCTGACTGAAGGATACCTGGTATCCATACATTGCCATAACCATAGAAGCTGTTCCAGGACCACCCTTGGTCATAACATAGATGTTATCAAATGCTTTCATGTTACCAGCTACACACAGGGTGATACAAACCAGCATAGTGTTCTTAATCAGTGGTAAAGTAATATACAATGCCTTCTGGAAACCATTGGCTCCATCGATCTCTGCACTTTCAAAGATCTCTGTATCAATAGAAGATACTGCAGAAAGAATGATAACCATGTAATAACCTATGTACTGCCAGATCAGTGGGATGGATACATACAGCATAACCCACTTGGAATTGTTCAGCCATACCTGACACAGATCCGGTCTGCCGATGGCTTTCAGGAACCAGTTAATGATACCGTACTGATTGTGGTAGATCATATTCCAGATCAAACCGATACAAACTGCTGCAATCGTACTTGGGAAGAAACCAAAGGTACGGTGAATGGTTTTAAATTTCACCAGCTTGGAATTTACCATCATAACCAGAACAAAAGCAATACCAACCTGACCGATGATACAGATGACTACCAGATAAATGTTATGTCCAAATGCAGTCCAGAATGTTCCGTCATGGAATAACTGTGCATAGTTAGAAATTCCGGAAAATGTCTTTACCGGACCTCCCTTCCAGTCAAAGAAGCTGTAAAACAGCGCTGTGATCAATGGCACAAATACGGTAAACACGAATAATGCTACCGGAACCAAAAGATAGAGAAATATTGTTTTTTTACTAGGTTTTATCGTACTTAGCATCGAATCCTCTCCTTCCTGATTTGTAGATTCATCATATAAGAAAAACCCCGCGAATTCTTATATGATAAATCTTTTCCCTTTTTTAAAAAGGAACCGCCCTGCCCACTCACGCCGCGGGCAGAGCGGTTCTCATTTTCCTATTTTTCTTATAATTACACGGATTGTTCTGTGTACCGCTTATTTGTTTAAGTAGTTTTCTTCGTAAGCTGCCTGTGCGTTAGCTGCTACGTCTTCTGGGCTCATTTCGCCGTTCATCATTGTCTGAAGGTCTGTGTTCAGAACTGACCATACAGCACTGTCGATGTAGGAGTCATAGATTTCGCAAGGATCTGTGTCAACATATGACCAGTTGTAGAAATCCTGTGTAATCTGATCGAATCCGCTAAGGTCAACGTCATCCACTTTGGTAAGTCCGCCGAGTGCATAGTTTTCAGCTACATAGCTTGCAAATGCAGGTCCTGTAAGTTCCTGAGCCAGATCGATTGCTGCTGCAAGTTTATCAGGATCTTCTGCAACCTTAGGATTGATTGCTACAGCGTATCCAAGACCGATGTTCTGTGAGTTAGGAGCTTCTGTTGCATCTGCCGGCTGTGGAAGTACTGCAAATCCCATCTGATCGAATTTATCTGTATTCTGAAGAGATGCCCAGATGTAAGATTCATCCCAGTTACCACCGATGAATGCTGCTGCATCGCCGGAGATGTAATATTCACGAGCGTCTTCGTTTGTTACTGCGTTAAAGTCTTCGTTGAAGATCTTTGTTTCGTTGAACAGGTGCTGCATTTCTTTCAGAGCTGCTACGAATGTATCATCTGTGAATGCTGCACCGTCTTTTGCAATCAGGCTTGAGAACCATTCCGGACCTGTATATCTGTTACCCAGAGTAGAAAGGAAATCTGAGTTAGCCTGCCACTGTCCGCCATTACCAAATGCGATCGTTGTAATACCCTGTTCATTGAAGTATTCAGAAGCTTTTTCTACATCTTCCCATGTGCTTGGGAATGTATCGAATCCAGCGTCTTTCCACATCTGTTTGTCGTAAATTACTACTGTACAGGTACCACCTGTCAGTGCAGGGAATCCATAGATCTTGTCACCAACTGTGAATGGTGTGAAGTATGCCTGATTATACTGATCATAATATGGTGAAGCTTTGATGGTATCTGTCAGATCCATAACCAGTCCCTGATCTGCCCATGCGATAGTGTTCATACCCTGAAGTAAGAATACATCCGGAAGGTCATCAGCTGCTGCCAGTGTAGCAATCTCTGTCTTATACTCTGCGTTAGCGATAACGTTCTGATTCAGTGTGATGTCTGGATGAGCTGCTTCCCAGTTAGCGATTGTAGTACGGAATGCATCAGATCCACCATTTCCGTCAGCCTCTTCTGATGTGGAGTAGTGCATCAGTTCCAGCTCTCCCTTGTAAGCCAGATCTGTTGCTGCTACATCTGTAGCTGCTGCAGCGGATAATCCCATAGATGCTGCCATTGCAGATGCTAATGCGATACTAACTACCTGTCTCTTTTTCATGATGTTACTTCCTCCTTTAATTTAAATATGATATTAAGTTCTTTCTATCTGTTGCGCAGATTCCATTCTGCGTTAACATTCTCTGTTGCGTCCGACCGTTGCGCCCTTAAAAAGTACTCCGTCTATGGAAAACTTATCAATCAGTGTTGTCTTCGGGTGTTCGATCAGATTAATCAGTTTGTGAGCCGCTGTGCTTCCGATCTTACCGGTATCCTGACAAAGCGTTGTCAGTTTCGGATCCATCATCCGTACCAGTTCAATTCCATCGTATCCGGCAACGGATATGTCCTCCGGTATCCGAAGTCCTCTTTCCTTGATCACATTCATGCCTCCAACGGCTGCATAATCATCCGGGTACATGATACAGGTTGGTGGATTAGAAAGATCCAGAAGTTCTTCGGTTGCTTTCGCTGCCATCTCCAGATTACGATAAGCTGCTTGTTTTACGTATTCATCCGGAATATCCAGCCCATATCTCTGGGTTGTTCGGTAGAACCCGCTGAGCCGGTTCCTGGTAACCGGTGTATCATCTCCGTGAATGTATGCAATCTTCCGATGTCCCATACTGTAAATGTAATTCACCAGCTCTTCAACACCCTGTACATTGTTGGAAACTACTGCGATCTTACCTTCAAAGGTATGATCGATGGTAACCACCGGTAAGTCTGAGCGGATCAGATCCTGAATATCTTCTTCGTAGTACTTGAAACAGGCTACTAATACTCCATCTACTCCCCGGTATCTGCAACGCTCGTAGAAGCTCATGTTCTGTCCGCCTGCATGTCCGGCAATAAATGTGATGTCATATCCCTTTTCTTCTGCTGTATATTTGAAACTTTCCAATACATGATTAAAATACTCATGTGTCAGTCCGTTCATGGCAGCGTCTACAAAAAGAACGCCTAAATTATAGCTTTTCTTTGTCTTCAGTGCCCTTGCAGAAGAATTCGGAAGGTATCCCATCTCGTGTGCAGTTCTGATAATCAGATTCCTGGTATCTTCTCCGATATCCGAATACCCGTTCAGCGCCTTGCTGACACTGGCAATGGATACATGGCACTGTTTAGCGATGTCTTTCATAGAAACCATTGCGCCGTGCCTCTCAATTCTTTCTAGTCAATTTCAAATCCCTTAATCGTTTTCGTAACTGTATTCTATATCTTTTTGTACAAAAGATCAATAGATTTTCAGATATTTTTGATCATTTTGACATATTCGTCCAGTTGCACAATTGTAATGCCAGACATATTGTACACTTATTAGTACAAAGTGACACAAAACCCATCAAAGTAACGAAAAGTTTCGCTTTGGCTTTCGAAAAATGTTATAAGAACAAACGTCGCAGCAGATTTCCCATCTATTTTATTAATGCCCCAGAAAAAACAGTTGCTTTTCTCTCCCCCATCCGCTATACTGAGGTAAAGTCAGACTTATATCTTTTCGTTATAAGATTTTATTCTTTTCGGTTTTCATTTTCTGTTTTCGTTTTTTCGTTTTATTTCTTAAATTGTTTCCACACATTTTTCAGTTATTTATATGATGGAGGTTTATAATTATGAAATTCGGTCATTTTGATGATGAAGCCAGAGAATATGTCATTACCACCCCGGCTACACCACTCCCATGGATCAACTATCTGGGCACAGAAGGTTTCTTCTCCCTGATTTCCAATACCTGCGGCGGATACAGCTTCTATAAAGATGCAAAGTTGCTGCGTATCACCCGTTACCGTTACAATACACTGCCGATTGATTCCAACGGAAAGTATTACTATATCAAAGATGGTGACACCATCTGGAATCCCGGCACCATGCCATCCAAAACACCGGTAGATTCCTATGAATGCCGTCATGGTATGGGATACAGCCGTTTTATTTCGTCCAAAAACGGACTGGAAGCAAATCTGCTTGCCTTTGTTCCAGTTGATGCTGCCTGTGAAATCAACCGTCTGGTACTGACCAACCATTCAAATCAGGAAAAACAGATTTCTCTTTTCTCTTATGTAGAATTCTGTCTGTGGAATGCCATGGACGATATGACCAACTTCCAGAGAAACTTAAGTACCGGTGAAGTGGAGATTGAAGGAAGCACCATTTATCACAAAACTGAATATCGTGAACGCCGTAACCACTACAGTTTCTTCACAGTAAATTCTGATATTGATGCTTATGACACCAGCCGTGATGAATTCCTTGGACTTGGTAATGGTAATGCATTCCCAGATGCAGTCACAGAAGGAAAATGCCGTAATTCTGTAGCCAGCGGATGGTATCCGATTGCCAGTCATCAGATCAATCTGACCCTGCAGCCTGGCGAATCCAGAGAACTGATTTTCCTGCTGGGCTACTGTGAGAATCCACAGGATCAGAAATGGGAAGCTCCGAATGTCATTAACAAGGCTCCGGCTCATGCCCTGATCAAACGTTTTTCTACCGAAGAACAGATAGCAAAAGCCTTTGATGACCTGCATGCTTACTGGGATCAGCTTCTTTCCCGCTACACGGTAAAGAGCCATGATCCTCATGTAAACCGCATGGCAAATATCTGGAACCAGTATCAGTGTATGATTACCTTCAATATGTCCCGGTCTGCATCCTACTACGAATCCGGAACCGGACGTGGTATGGGATTCCGTGATTCCTGTCAGGATCTGCTTGGCTTCGTACATCTGATTCCGGAACGTGCGAGAGAACGTATTCTGGATATTGCCGCTACCCAGTTTGAAGATGGAAGTGCTTATCATCAGTACCAGCCTCTGACCAAAAAAGGGAATCTGGATATCGGCAGCGGATTTAACGATGACCCATTGTGGCTGATTGCCGCTGTTTCCGCTTATCTGAAAGAGACTGGAGACTTCAGTATTCTGGATGAAATGGTAGACTTTGACAATCAAAAGGAAAAAGCAGATACACTGTACGAACATCTGCACCGCTCCTTTACCTATACCTGCACACATCTCGGTCCGCACAAGCTGCCTCTGATCGGACGTGCTGACTGGAATGACTGTCTGAATCTGAACTGCTTCTCCGAAGAACCTGGGGAATCCTTCCAGACTACCGGTCCTTCCGAAGGCCCTGTTGCCGAATCTGTATTTATTGCGGGTATGTTTGTAAAATATGGAAAAGAATTTGCAGATATCAGTCGTCTCTCCGGTCACGAAGATCTGGCAGAACAGGCAGAATCTGCAGTTGCCGATATGTATCAGGCCGTTCTGGATGCTGGATGGGACGGCGAATGGTTCCTGCGTGCATACGATGCAGAAGGTAAGAAAGTTGGTTCCGACGAATGTGAAGAAGGTAAGATTTTTATCGAACCACAGGGATTCTGTGTTCTGGCTGGCATCGGAGTAGAAGAAGGACTTGCAGAGAAAGCTCTGGATTCTGTAAAAGAACGTCTGGATACCAAATACGGTGTAATGATTCTCCAGCCGGCATATACACATTACTATCTGAATCTTGGTGAGATCTCTTCCTACCCACCAGGGTATAAAGAAAATGCCGGTATTTTCTGCCACAACAATCCATGGGTATCTATGGCAGAAACTGTTATCGGACGCGGAAATCGTGCTTTTGAGATCTACAGAAAAACTTGTCCTTCTTATATTGAGGACATCAGCGAGATACATCGCACAGAACCTTATGTATATTCTCAGATGGTTGCCGGTGCCGATGCCAAATTCCACGGTGAAGCAAAAAACAGCTGGCTGACCGGAACTGCCGCATGGACATTCTGTAACTTATCTCAGGCAATCCTGGGTGTGCAGCCATCTTACAAGGGTCTGACCATCGATCCATGTATTCCGGAAGACTTCGGTGATTTTCAGCTTACACGTCGTTTCCGTGACGCCATGTATTACATTGATGTGGTAAATCCAGATCATGTTCAGAAGGGTGTTCAGAAAGTTACTGTAGATGGAAAAGATTACAACGGTTGTCTGATTCCTTTCGAAGCAGGTAAAAAAGAATATCACGTAACAGTACATATGGGTGCTTAATATTATATAGATCCTCCATATTATAAAAGGAGCGGTGGATTCGAACTAATCGGATCTTCCGCTCCTGTATTTTTACAATTCTTCTTTTGCCCAGCCATAGGCATATTTTACTGCTTTGTTCCAGCCTTTTAAGCGCTGCTGCCGTTCCTCTTCTGTGATCTCCGGATAAAACACCTGATCCACAGCCCAGTTCTTCTGCACTTCTTCTTTATTCTTCCAGTAACCGACTGCTAATCCCGCCAGATATGCCGCTCCCATTGCCGTTGTCTCCACACAGCCCGGACGTTTCACCGGTGCATTCATAATATCTGCCTGTGTCTGCATCAGAAAATCATTGGCACTGGCACCCCCGTCTACCTTCAAAGCAGACAGTTCAATGCCTGAATCTGCTTTCATAGCTTCCAGCACATCATTCACCTGATAAGCAATTGACTCCAGCGTTGCACGGATAATATGATACTTATTCACTCCCCGTGTAATTCCTACGATGGTTCCCCTTGCATACTGATCCCAGTGAGGTGCCCCCAATCCCGTAAATGCGGGAACCACATAGCAGCCATTGGTATCCTTCACTTTCTTTGCCATGTACTCCGAATCCTGTGCGGAATCAATCATCCGCATCTCATCTCTCAGCCACTGAATAGATGCTCCTGCAACAAAAATAGAGCCTTCCAGCGCATAATTAACTTTTCCGTCCAGTCCCCAGGCAATGGTCGTTACCAGTCCATTTTGGGAGAAAACCGGTTTTTCCCCGGTATTCATCAGCATAAAGCAGCCTGTTCCATAGGTATTTTTCGCCTCTCCTGCTGAAAAACAGGTCTGTCCAAATAATGCTGCCTGCTGATCACCTGCTGCCCCTGCAATCGGAATACTTCCGCCAAGATAAGACGGATCAGTTTTTCCATAGATACAGCTGGATGGCTTCACATCCGGAAGCATGCACTTCGGAATATTCAGTTCCTTCAGAATCTCATCATCCCACTGCAACGTATTGATATTAAAGAGCATGGTTCTGGATGCATTGCTGTAATCCGTCACATGTACTTCCCCTTTGGTCAGCTTCCAGATCAGCCAGGTCTCCACTGTTCCAAAAAGCAGTTCACCCTTTTCTGCCCGTTCCCGCGCTCCCGGCACATGCTCCAGAATCCACCGAATCTTTGTTGCAGAAAAATAGGCATCAATCACCAGTCCGGTCTTCTTCCGAAATACCTCTGTCAGCCCCTTTTCTTTCAGAGAATCGCAATACTCTGACGTCCGGCGGCACTGCCATACAATGGCATGATAAATCGGTTCACCCGTCTTCTTATCCCAGATAATCACTGTTTCACGCTGATTGGTAATGCCGATTGCCGCAATATCCTTTGCTGATGCACCAATCATGCTCATTGCTTCTACTGCGACTCCAAGCTGACTCGCCCAGATCTCATCTGCATCATGCTCCACCCATCCCGGCTGTGGGAAATACTGTTTGAATTCCCGCTGTGCCACACTGCACATCGTACCTTTTTCATCAAATAGAATACAGCGGTTACTGGTCGTTCCCGCATCCAGCGCCATAATATATTTTGCCAAACTTACGTCCTCCCTACTCGTGAATTATAGATTTTCGAACTATGCATCCTGCACATCCGGTCATCGATTAAATGAAATCTACTTTGTCCCATCCGGCTTCGATCTTTTTCTTTAATTCCTCAAAAGATTTCAGACCACTTAATGCATCATACGCTGCTACGCAGGATGCCCCGGTTCCTGCAGCCAGATGCAGTGCATCTTCCGGTGTATAGCCATCTGCCATCGCTGTCAGGAATGCTGCAATCGATGTATCTCCCGCACCTGTTCCTGACAACACCTTTTCCGGTACATAACTCTTTTCAAAATACTCTTTTTCAGCCCATGCATCTGTGTCCAGGTCAAGTCTGTCACTGATCTGGGTCAATGCTTCTCTGGATGTACTGCAGAAATACATGCCCGGCACACCACACTTCAGAAGAAGAATCTTAGCTCCCATCTTCATACATTCCTGTGCCAGAGGCTTTACATCCTTCTCAATATCCAGTACCTCTGTCACATCTTTGCCTGCTGCGCGTTCCTGCCATTCCCGGAACCGTTCTTTGTCCAGCATATAACAGAGTTCTTCCACACTTGGGACAAAAATATCAATATACGGCATGACTCTCTCCAGCACATGATGCCAGTCTACTTTTCCTGCCTCTGAAGCCTCGTCCACAGCAGCCAGATCCATAGAAGTTGCCACGCCCGCTTCCTTTACTTTCTTCATCATCTTTACCAGTTCTTCGCCATCGTTCACATACATAGAACGCATGATTGGCGGATATCCAAAATGGAACAGTGCCGCATCCTTCAATTCTTCTTCCGAGATATCTTCTGTATAAAATGCATTATTGGCTCCCGGATTGTGCAGAAAGATCCGATCAATTCCCGGCACTGCCACAACTACCGTATAAGAAGTTGCCTCTGTGTCGGAAACCGGCAGTTCCTCTTCCACGTCATATTTTTTCAGTACATTTTTTACAATTTCACCAAATGCATCATTTCCGATTTTTCCCATAAGAGAAACATTGGCTCCCAGAATCTTCATGGCAAGCCCCGTATTCGCCACTGCTCCGCCGGTGCTGACCGTCGCATTCCCCACTTCAATCAGCTTGCCCGGAATCAGCAATTCCTGAATCTTGCTCACCTTTTTTCCCTGAATCGCCGGTGTAATATCCACACATATATGTCCTGCAACAATGATTTTCTTCTTCATAATATGTAAAAACCTCCTGTGTTTATAAACATAAAACAGACATGCAGGAACGCTTTTTTGTCCCCGCATGTCTATTTTACACAAGTATTTATTCTCATTCAAGTGAAACTTTGTCACATTTGTGTTGTATTCCGGTCTCTAATCTGTATCCGGCAACATCTCTTATACACTTAATTTCTTCTCCATAATCCATCCGCTGAACAGATATACCAGAATCGCTATAACCAGTGCCGCTGCAATATACAGTGCATACTGCAGATCCATATCAGACAGTTCCGGCAGATGATCCATTCCGGTTCCAAAGAGCCATGACAGAATCAGGAAAATCACAAATGCCGCCAGACCACTGGCCTTTTTTCCTGCCAGAACAGTTGCTGAAAGGATGACAGCCAGATCTGCATTCACGATATAAACGATCCAGCCTGCCAGCGCGGTAAAAAATACAAACATCATCTGCACAGGATCCACTGTAATTTTCATGCTGACATCCAGAAAGGACTTCAACATATCCATGACCTCTTTTACTCCTCCAATGTATGCTGTGGCAACCGTAAAGTCCAATGCTGCTACCAGTACAAAGAAAATACCTGTTACCAGAATCGAGATGCCATTCTCCAGTACTTTTGCCCCAAGAATCTCGTAGCTGCTGTGGGGTGTGAGAAATAACATATAACTCTGCTTCGTATTCAGATCTCTCTGCAGTACCATCACGCTCTCCAGGCCAATATAAGCGATACCGATCACTGCACATAAAAGCAAAAATATCTCTCCCATTGCCAGAAGATTATTCTTTTCCAGGAATACTCCCAGCAAAAATGCCACTTCTGATACTGCCGTAAGTGCCAGAAGAATAAGCTTGGAAAATGCTGTCTTGCGAAATTCGTATTTCATTAATTTTAACATTGTGCCTCTCCCCCATGTCCATAGATTTCACGATATAAGTCAACTACTGATTTATTGCGGTTCATGCGCAGATCTTCTACCATACACTGTTCCACCAGCTGTCCTTCCTTCATAAAAATAGCAGCATCCACTACCCGCTCCAGTTCATCCACCAAATGACTGGAAACCACCAGCGTCACATCTTTATCCACAGCTTCCAGTATACTGGTCATGATCTGGTCTCTCGCCAGAAGATCGATCCCGTTCAGCGGTTCATCCAGCAGATAAATTTTCGCACTTCTCGCCATAGTGACAGCGATCTTCAACTTCGCCATCATACCGGAAGACAGCTTCCTTGCCTTCATATCCTCTGTCAGCTCCATCCGATCCAGCATCTGCTGATAGCGCTCCATGGAAAAATCTTCAAAAAAGTCCTGATAATATTTTCCCACATCTGCCACTGACATCCAGTTGTAAAAATACGGCTCTGTAGACATATAGGCAATCTCCTTCTTGCTCTCTTTTCCAACCGGAGTACCCTGATACAGCATCTCACCCATACTTGGTTTCACCAGCCCTGCTGCCATCTTCATCCATGTAGTCTTACCGCTGCCGTTCGGTCCCAGCATAGCATATACAAGTCCTGGTTCCAGCTTCAATGATACTCCACTCACCGCCGTCTTACTGCCATAGTTCTTCGTTACTTCTCTGCTCTCTAACATACTCTCACCGTCTCCTATCTGTCTTCCTTATATTCACTCTGCTCCAGAATGCGAATGGCTTCCTCCTGGGTATACCCAAGCTGTTTCATTCCCCTCAGGAATTCATAAATCAATGTCCCGGCCATCTCTCTTCTCATTGTCCTCACCTTCTCCGGATCCTGTGTCACAAAAGTTCCTGTACCTCGTCTGGTAAAACAGACATTCTCCATCTCCAGTTCACGGTACACTCTGCTGACCGTGTTGGGGTTAATTGTATATTCCACTGCCAGATCTCTGACAGACGGCAGCTTCGCCCCAGGCTCCAGCTTTCCTGTCACAATATCCCGCTTGATAGAATTTGCCACCTGCAGATAAATCGGCAGCGAAGGATTATATTCCATAGTTTCCTCCTCGTCCCAGGAATTGTATCCTGATATATCTACCTAGTACGTTCTGTATTACTGTCATAGTCGCATAGTACACTAGTATTCTCGTTTTGTCAACCTGTATTTTATTCTTTTTTTATTTTATTTACCTTCTGCATGTAGTATAATTACAGGATGCTGGGATTGTTAACGTTTCATCGAAGCCATAACCATCCCATAACAGCTTTTGAGTTTATGATGATGCAAAGGAGACAGATATGTGGAAACGATCTGATTTAAAAAGAAATGCAAAGACAGCATTAAAAGCCAATTATCTGAAATGCATGCTGGCAGGTATCATCCTCTTGTTTGCCGCCGGAAGCCAGACTATTGGCGGTTCTTCTACCTCCACCGTGCAGGATGCCAGTGATGCTTATTACCAGAGCCTGGCCCTTATGGACGGAACGCAGAATTCTGAGAACCCTGTCCTGAATGACACCCTGTATCTGAATACCGACGGCGAACTGACTCCTGATGGTTATCAGGCCATCTATGCTCAGGCGGAGGGTCTGATACAGGATCCGTCACTACGCATGCTGCGACGGTTTGTGATGGGACCGATGCAAGTAATATGGGACGGTATTTCCGGTTTTCTCGGTGGAGCGGCATCCCTGCTGCTCATGCTTCTTGGCATTCTGGTACTGGATCCCATCAGTATCGGAGGCTGTAAGTTTTTTATCGAAAATGCACGACATAAGAATGAGCAGACTGGTCTGAATCACCTGACCATGGCATTTAAGGACCGTAACTATATGAATATTGTGCTTACTGTACTCTGCCGCGATATTTTTGTTTTACTCTGGTCCCTGCTTCTATTCATCCCAGGTATTATAAAGTCCTATGAATACCGCATGGTTCCATATATTCTGGCTGAACATCCTGAGATGCCGCGCCGTGAAGTTTTCCTTAAGAGCAGGGAAATGATGTCCGGTGAGAAATGGAATGCTTTCAAACTGGACTGGTCTTTTTTCTTCTGGGATTATTTAAGTATTCTCACTTTCGGACTGGCAGGTATTTTTTTCGTATATCCTTACGAGCGCGCCACCAACGCGGAATTGTACCTGCGTCTGAAGGGTGACCATACCTGGAATGCGGACGGATACCGCACCTGGGATAACTAAGAATAACACCGCAGGGAGCAGAAGCATATGAGATATTATATTGCCGACTGTCATTTTTTCCATGGGGAACTAAATGACCAAATGGACTGCCGGGGATTTGCCGGCACAGAAGAAATGAATAACTATATGCTGAAAAAATGGAATGCAAAAGTCCGGTCAAACGATGAAGTGGTTATTCTGGGAGACCTGTCCTGGGGAAAACCTGACGAGACAAAGGAGCTGTTAAACCACTTAAACGGCAAACTCTATCTGATCATCGGGAACCACGACCGCTTCCATCAGAACAATGCCTATAAAACTGACCGCTTTGTCTGGATGAAGCATTATGAGGAATTGAAGGATAATAAGCGTAAAGTAATCCTCAGCCATTATCCGGTCATGTGCTATAACGGTCAGTACTACCGCAATGAAAAAGGCGAAAACAAGACTTACATGCTCTACGGGCATGTGCATGACACCATGGATCAGCGGCTGATAGAGCAGTTCAGTGATATTACCAGATCTACAGTCCGAACTGGACGGGATGGAAAAGAAATGCATATTCCATGTAACATGATCAACTGTTTCTGCATGTATTCGGACTATACACCGCTGACACTGGATGAGTGGATTATCTGTGACAAAGAGAGGAGAGAACAATATGGCAAAAGAAGTTAAAACGAATGCAATGCGCATTCTGGATAAGAACAAAATCCCATACGAACTGATATCATATGAATGTGATGAATTTATTGACGGGCTGCACACCGCAGAAAAAACCGGTGCACCTGTGGAGCAGTCTTTTAAAACACTGGTTGCCCAGGGGAAAAGCAAAGCCTACTATGTATTTGTAGTGCCAATTGCAGAAGAAGTGGATCTGAAGCTTGCTGCAAAGACCGTTGGTGAAAAGTCCATCGAGATGATTCATGTAAAAGATATCAATGCTATCACAGGATATGTACGGGGCGGCTGTACACCGATCGGTATGAAAAAGCTGTTTCCTACTTATATTCAGGAAAGCGCCAAAGACTATGATCAGATCTATGTCAGCGGCGGCCGTATCGGTTACACCTTAAAATTAAATCCGCAGGATCTGGCAAAACTGGTTCGTGGAAAATTTGCAGACTTTATCGTAAAATAAGAAATGCCTCTGCTATCATGCAGGGGCGTTATTTCTCTTGGGGGGTGCTATTGGGGACGGAGTTTTCTTGCTCTAAAGAGCCAGAAAACTCCGTCCCCAATAACTCGCTCCCAACTATGAACGATAATCTCCGTTGATCTTTACATAGTCATAGGTCAAATCGCATCCCCATGCTTTCGCCTGTGCTTTGCCCTGTTTTAATTCTACCAATATGTGAATTTCTTCTGCGGAAAGGATTTTTGCGGCAATTTCCTCTGAGAATTCTACTCCGGATCCGTCTCTGCAGACTGCAATTTTTCCGAATTCTGATTCAAAATCCACATCTACTTTATCAATGTCGAACTCTGCCTCTGCATAACCGATGGCACATAATACACGTCCCCAGTTCGCATCTTCTCCAAACATGGCACATTTCAGAAGTGGGGAACGAATCACACTTTTTGCAATGATAATTGCAGTCTCCTGATCCGGTGCACCGGTTACACTACATTCCAGGAGTTTGCTTGCCCCTTCTCCGTCTGCCGCCAGCATACGGGTCATGTTCATCATCACAATGTACAGAGCCTGACGGAAGATATCATAATCTTCCCCTTCTTTGTCAATCAGTTTGTTGCCTGCCAGACCATTTGCCATAACGGTTACGGTATCGTTAGTAGAAGTATCTCCATCTACACTGAGACAATTGTAGGTAACTTTTACCACGTCACTTAATGCTTTCTGAATGAGTTCCGGCGTGATCGCCACATCAGATGTAAGGAAGTTCAATGTAGTTGCCATATTCGGATGAATCATACCGCTTCCTTTTGCCATTCCACCCATACGGCAGATAGCATCACCAATTTTGAATTCCACTGCTACCTGTTTCATAACAGTATCTGTCGTCATGATCGCATAAGCAGCCCGGTCATTTCCGTCTGCCGTCATACCTTCTGCCAGTGGTTTCATATATTCTTCAAAAGGCTGAATAGACAGTCTCTGTCCAATGACACCTGTTGATCCGATAATTACTTCTTCTGATTTGATTCCAAGCTGATCTGCTGCCAGTTTGCATGCTTTTTCTGCAATCTCAATACCATCAAAATTACAGGTATTGGCATTCTTGGAATTCGCCAGAATTGCATGCGCGATGCCATGACTCTTTTTCAGATTCTCACGTGTCACAATGACCGGAGCACCCTTTACTTTATTCAGTGTATACACACCGGCTGCGCTGCAAGGTTCTTTGCTATATACCAGACACAGGTCGTTTTTCTTCTTATCCGGGTTAATTCCGGCATTTAAACCATTTGCCACAAAGCCCTGTGCTGCACAGACACCGCCATCTACATAAGTGTAACCTTCAAAATTTTCTAATTTCATTCCTTCATCCTCCTCACCATCAACTTAGTTCTATTATAAACACATTTCCTGATTTGCAAAGAAAAAAATGTTCCATATGAAATAGTTTTATTTGACAGAGCCAGAAAACTCCGTCACTAATGGCTTCTAAATTTGACAAAAGTTATATAAAGTTATATAATCACAAAAAAGTTATATAAACTTATATAAAATCCGAAAAGTTATATAAGAGGTGACTCGTATGAATAATCCATTTACATTATCCTTTGGAAAAAAGCCATTACAATATATATCCCGTATTTCTCAAACAAATCAAATTCTGGATGCATTCCGCTCCGAGGTTCCATCTAATCAGATTTTTATGATTACTGGTGTACGTGGTTCCGGAAAAACAGTTATGATGACCAGCATTGCCAGCGAACTGAAAAAAGACGATTCCTGGATTGTCATAGAATTAAATCCCACTCGAGATCTGTTACAAAGCCTGGCCGCCAAGATCTATAGTCTGCCAGATATGCATACCCGTTTTCTGAGTGCCAGACTGGATTTCTCCGCATTTGGTCTGGGGGTGTCTGTTGAAAATGCCGCTCCTGTTACTGATATTGAAAATGTTCTGGAACTAATGCTGGAACAGATCAAAAAATCTGGGAAACGACTCTTAGTGACAGTGGATGAAGTCATCCCTTCTGAATATATCAGGATCTTTGCCAGCTCCTTTCAGATTTTTCTTCGCCAGGATCATCCGATTTTCCTGCTGATGACCGGATTATACGAAAATATTTATGATTTACAAAACGATAAATCTCTTACCTTTTTATATCGTGCACCAAAATTACTGTTGGAGCCATTGAATTATTCTTCTGTAAGAAGCCATTATATGAAAATCTTTGATATCAGTGCAGAAGATGCTGGCATAATGACTGGTTTAACCAAAGGATATCCATTTGCCTTTCAGGTTCTGGGATATCTGTACTGGGAAAATCGAAAACAAAAACAATTAAAAGAAATACTCCCAGAGTATGATCAGTATCTGGAAGAATATGTCTACAGTAAAATCTGGTCAGAACTGTCCAGTCTTGATCAGAAAGTTCTAATGAATATTTCTCCTGATGAGGAGCTGAAGGTAAAAGATCTGCGTGAACGGCTGCAGATGTCTTCAGAGCTCTTTTCTGTATATCGTGACCGGCTGAAAAGAAAGGGTGTCATTGATACACGGGAATATGGAAAAATTTCTTTTGCACTGCCGAGATTCGCACATTTTGTAGAGATGCGGAAAATTTAACTTTCAGGAGACCATCATGACCATTCAAAATTTCAGATACATCATAGAAATTGCCCGCTGCCATTCCATTTCCAAAGCAGCAAAATCGCTTTTTATGACCCAGTCAGCGATTTCCAATGCGGTTAAAGAAACAGAAGCTGAACTGGGTATACAGATTTTTAACCGCACCAGCCATGGCGTTACCCTCACTTTTGATGGAGAAGATTTTTTGCCTTATTGCAAAGAAGTTGTCGCAAAAATGGATTATATACAAAATCGGTATCAGAATCGAAGTGCTGCTCGGATGAATTTTTCCATTTCCTGCCAGTATCTGCCTTTCGCTGTGAGGGCATACCGCATTTTTCTCTCTGAATTCCAGGATACTTCTTTTGAGCTGTCCTTTTGGGAACTTCCTGCAAAAGAAATTTTTCAGGATGTGAATTCCGGACGCAGCGAACTAGGTGTCTTTCTGTTCCGAGATGACCAGGTGCCGGAAATCCGAAAAGCTCTTTATCTTCATGATCTGGCCTATACAGAACTGGCACAGCCCCCTGTTTATGTCTTTCTTAACAAGAAACACCCTCTGTCCGATCACGCTTTTCTGACACCAGAAGACTTGTCTTCTTTTCCATATGTTACTTTGGATTATCGAAATGGAACGGAAGAAAACAGTTCTGATATTGTTTCTTTTCCTGATTTTAAACAGTCCGTTCACGTCTGCGACCGCCATACCAAACTGGCATTATTAAAGAACAGCGATGCCTTCTGTATTGACACTGAATTGTACATTGATCTTTCCTGCGCGAATATAAATAATATTACTGCCATTCCTCTGCATCTTCAAGATCGTGCGGAAACCGTTCACGCAGGCTACATCACCAGCAAAAAACGCACTCTTCATGAACTGAGCCAGCGTTATATTCAGCTTCTGACACAGGAATGTCAGTCTGCTTTTCCAGAAAAACAACCGGTACACTAAAAAGTATACCGGTCAATTTTTGTCTTTTATTTCAATGTATCCAGCACAACAAACGCTTTCCGAGAGATCTCTCCATCTTTCACTTCTGCAATCCTGGACCTGATCTGAAAATATTCTGCAATGTGTTCCTCTTCCACCATGTCTTCTGTATTTCCAAACAAAAATTTCTGATCTCCCAGTAATAATGTCTTATCCGACATCATCAGTGCATGCTCCGGAAAATGTGTATTAATAATACAGGATATATTTTTTTCATCTGCAAGTCTCTCAATCAGTTTCAGGATAAGAAACTGATTCTTAAAATCCAGATGTGATTCCGGTTCATCCAGAATCATAATCTTTGGATTCCCCACCAACGCCCTGGCAATCAGTGCCATCTGCAGTTGACCGCCGCTGAGCTGATTACAGGAGCGGTCAGCCAGCTCACTGATACCTGTCTCTTCCATTGCCTGCTCCACTGCTTCTTTATCTCTTGCAGATGGGACTGAAAAGGTGCCCACATATCTGGTTCTCCCCATCATAATGATCTGACGGACCGTATAAGAAAAGGACAGTGGATGTGCCTGTGGCACATAGCCCAACCCATTGATTTCTCTGATATTATGAATCCTCTTGTCGTCAATCATGGTATAACCATCTGTCCATTTGAGAATACCTGTCAGACATTTGATCAGCGTTGTCTTTCCGATTCCGTTCTGTCCAAGAATCGTCATAATCTTTCCATCTTCCAGCTCAAAGCGAATATGATCCAGAATCTGGCTGCCTTTCGGATATGCAAAACATCCGTCTACTACCTTTATCATCCGTTTGCACCCCCTGTTTTTTTAAACAGCACTGCAAAAAATGGAGCTCCCACAAGGGCTGTCAGAATACCAATCGGAATTTCTGCTTCTGTTGCCGATCTTGCAATCAAATCAATCAATGTCAGATAAATAGCGCCATTTATCATAGAGGCAGGAATCAGTTCCTGATGATCCACTCCGAACATCATTCTGGTCATATGAGGAATGACCAGCCCAACCCATCCGACAATTCCGGCTATCATGACCGAACTTGCAGAAATCAAAGTAGACGCTGCAATGATAATAATTCTGAGCTTACCAGGATTTACTCCCAAAGCTGCCGCCTCTTCATCTCCAAGCGACAGAATATTCATTCGCCATCTTAATAAAAACAAAATCAGAAGACTTGCACCGATCGGCACTACAACCAGTGCAACATCTTTATAACTTGCAGAAGCAAAACTTCCCATCAGCCAATAAGTAATCTGTGGCAGTTTGCTGTATGGATCTGCTGTATATTTTACAAGGGAAACCAACGCATTCATCAATGCCTGCACAATCATACCGGCCAGTATTAAAGAAAGCGTCGTGCTCTGCCCTTTTACTTTCGAGAAAACATAGGTCAGAGCCACACTGCCTATACCTGCAATCATAGAAAGTGCCATGGCAAGCGGTCCTGTACCTGATATCATGATGCCAATTACCGCTCCAAATGCGGCTCCTGAGCTTACTCCTAATACATCCGGGCTAACCAGGGGATTCTGAAAAATCCCCTGAAATGCCGCTCCGGATGCTGCCATTCCTGCTCCAACCAGCATTGTCAAAAGAAGCCTTGGCAGCCTGATATTCAACACTACCGATTCCTCAATTCCACCACTGATTTTTCCAGTCAGTGCGTTTCCAAGAATCTGGATCACCCTTGCCGGTGATATCAGATACCGTCCGAGGAACAGGCTGACGAGAAAAGTAAGCAGAAGTGCGGTCATAAGAAGTATCCATTTCCACACATGCTTTTCTTTCTTATTCTGATACTTCATATTCGCCTTACCTTTCTTTAGTAAATAGATTCTGAAGATGCATTTGCTTCTGTCGCAAGAATCGTATCCAGTTCTTCATCTGTCAAATCATAGTTAAAGAAGTTCTTATAGAAATCTTTGGTATCCTGTCTGATATCAATATCTTTAAATACTTCAGGATTAATGACTTTTGCCATCCATTTCATGCAAAGTGTGGTTTCAGTACATGGGCAGTCTGCATCCCAACGATAAATACCCTGTGGAATTTTATATACTCTGTGATTCTTTACTGCCTCTACCTGGCTCCAGTCCTGTCCGTCAATGGTGTTATTATAAAGATCTTCCGGCACTACATCATCAAAGTTGCTCAGAAGAATGACATCCGGATTCCAGCTGTATACCTGTTCCATATTTACGGCTGTGGTAGAAGATGCATCTGCATTACTTTCTCCCACATTTACACCACCGCAATAAGCAATTGTTGCATTGTTTACACCACTGTTATCTGAAACAGCCAGTTCATCCATTGTATAAATATGCATAACCTTCACATCATCCAGATTCTCCAGATCTGCTGCCCGATCTTCAAAATACTGTACATCTGCTTTCTGGTAATCTACAAATTCCTGTGCACGTTCTTCTTTACTTAACACATTTCCGATAATAGAAAAATCGTTCCACAGTGTATCATAAGAATCTGCATACTTAATGGTAAATGCCGGAATTCCTACTTCTTTTAATTTGTCAATATGTTTGCTCTGGCTTTCAAACAGCATTACAACATCCGGGTTAATTTTAGCCAGTTCTTCGTAGTTAAACTCTCCGTCTGCAAAAAATGTAGTGTTGGTATCTTCCAATTCCGGTGCCAGTTTTTTCAGTATACTGGTTTCATAAGAATTTTTTGCAACCTGCTGCATTCCGGTGATAATATCTCCGCTTCCATTTAATGCATATACTACAGAAATCCATGGCATTGGCAGAATTGCCATGCTCTTGATTTCAGTTGGAACTTCCACTTCATTTCCCATAGAATCTGTAATCACCTTCGTAGATGCAGCATCATCTGCTGCCAGAACTGCGCTTCCGCCAAATACAGTAGTGATTGTCATTGCTGCCATTAATGTTGCTGCTAGTAATTTCTTCTTCATGTCTTTCTTCTCCTCGTATTGGTCTCAAAAATATGTATGTTACTGTTACTGCATGGCCATGCATTTATTGTTACTGCCGAGATCAGGTATCTCCCGCATTTGACCTGATCGGATCAGTTACAAGCTTTTTCTGTACCCGCATGAATCCAGCGGGCACCTTTTGTTCCAAACAGATGATATTCATACTTATCTGTCCGGATTCCACAGTTTAAAATCGGCGCCGGAAGATCTGTCCATTTTTTTCTGCAGATCGCTTCTTCCATAAACGCCATTTTCAGCAGATTTTCTCCAAAAATGATATCCGCTTTATCTATCAGAAATTTCAGTTCCTCTCTGTCTCTGAAATATTTTATTTTTTTAACCGGATTTTCTCCTCCGAGCCAGTGGTCTTCTGTTCCCTGCAAAGTTTCTGTATACCAGCGTCTTGACGATGCCAGTTGTGTATACACTGCAAATATGATTTCCACAGAATCTGTTTCTGTCAAATATCTGGCAATTCCCCAGGTAACTGCCGGATCTCCGATTAAAAGAACTTTTTTCTTTTTTGACTGCCTGCTTTTCGCTGTCTGTACATCTTCCCATCCCGTTTCCTTAAAATAGTTCTGCCATTCAGAGAGCATCTTTTTTCCGGAGGGAATACCTATCATATAGGGTACGTTATATTTGCGGTAAAGATATTTGGCAATGGGAATGCCTTCGGATGCTGTCACCCAGTTACACACTGCATTTTTCAGATTTGCAATCTGTTCCAGTTCGTTTTTCTCTGGCCATATGACCTCATAACCAAGTTTTTTCATACTGGAAATGCTTTCTTCTACTTCATCTTTTTGCAAAGACGCAAAACAATGTGCACCTAATATTCCTATCGTACAGTTTTTCTCCGACTTTATATGTTCGAATTTCTGAAACAATGACAGATACATGTCTCCAATACCTTGCTGTGCAAAATGAAATCCATCCGTTTTCATCATGATGCAGTCTATCTTCTCTTTTTTTGCCCTTTTTTCGATTCTTCCATAATCAAAACCGATTAATTTGGGAAGTCCTGCGCCTGCAATACAGACAAGATCTTTACATTTCTTATTTTTATAATCCCATATGATCCCATTTTCTATAAATGACTCACAGCCTACCGCAATCTGAAGATCATCCACTCTTGATTTTGTTACACGATATTCCTGATCTCGCTCCCCTGTTCCGGAAATGCATCCGTCACAGCCTCCTGAGCTGATCAGAAAACGGTAAACTTTCCAGGACTGCAAAACTCCGCAGACTGCCTCAAAATCTGGCATGACCGGCGGAAGATCACATCCTCGATTCCTCAACGATTCTTTGCTCACCGGAATCTGCATCAGCAATTCTGTCAGTTTTTTGTTGGAATCCAGATACCTGCGAACCATCGGTCCTCTATATAGCACCTCAACAGGAATTTGATCCGGATTACAAAGTTTTTTCTTTATTTTCTGAAAATCTATTCTGGATACTATATCCATACAGGAAGCATAATAAATAATCCCTCCTGCATTGGTTCTTTTTAATGCCTCATCAATAAGCTCTCGAATAATCTCTTCTGCCTGCCCCATTGCATATTGTTCCGGTGTAATCACTCTGTAAAGGAATCTTCCCAGTGCTCTCTGCTTTACCGCAGTTTTATACAATGCCCTTACACAGGAAAATGAACCCGCCCCTACCAGTACAATATCATCTGTCTGAAAAATAATTTCCGGCAAAACCACATACTGTCTGTTCGTGTGATTTAACGTAATTTCTTCTAAAGTACATCTGTTTTTTTCTGAATCTTTCATGCTATAACAACCTCACAACAGACTCGCGCCATGTTTCCAGTTCTTCGATGTCGCATGGCTGAAATGCATGTATTATCTTCTCGTTTCCAAGGATTTGGTCTACAAGTTTTTCAAATTGTTCCTTTAGCATTTTATTCTGAGATTTTTGAGTAATCAGGGTTTTAGCATAATCATTTTTCTGAAGTTCTTCCCATTCACTCAAAAACATTAAGATATTTGCTTTCGTCAGATCCGCAAAACTTTCTCCTACCTTTTTATCCCATTCACTCTGGCAGTGATTCCAGATCAAGCCGCCAAGGAGATTCCTTTCTTTGTCTGAAAACCCTTTTACTGCCTGCAAAATATTGTTTGCAGCATAGACTGACATGTATTCTGAAGAGGTTACAATATAAACTTTATCTATATATTCTTTCTTCATAGGAACAGAAAAACCTCCGCATACTACATCTCCAAGGACATCATAGATTATCACATCCCAATCCATTTCAAACACGCCCAGTTCTTCCAATAATTCATGCATTGCCGTGATTCCTGCGCCTGCACATCCTGAACCGGCTTTCGGTCCACCTGCTTCTGCACAGAAAAGTCCTTTTATTTTTCCCTCAAAAATGATATCAGAAAAATTGATATCCCCATTCTGATGTGTCATTTGATGTAAAACACTCGGTATTCGTTTTTCTGTTAAAAGTCTGGTGGAATCCGCTTTGGGATCACATCCTATATGAAGTACTTTATAACCTCTCTGCGCCAGCATTGCCGACACATTACATGCAATCGTTGTTTTCCCTATTCCACCTTTTCCATAAAAAGCAAGTTTCATCATGTTTATTTTCCTTCTTGTATAAGCAAAAAGACCCTGATCCTAACGACCAGAGCCTTTCTTATCAATAAACCTTTTTATCTGTACCAGACAATATCTGTAATATCATTCATTTTACACCATAACAGGTTCATATGAGCAGAAATCCCAATAGATCGTTGAGAATAAATGCTGATCAATTGAAAGTATCCTGACTTAGGATCTCTGCATTCTTTTTGCCTTCCCAGTTTCCCAGTGACATTTACAAGATGCTCCCCATTCACAGTGGCGGTACCGTATCAGATTCACACTGATTTCCATATCAATTGCTCGTTTTTTCATTTCCTGCTTACTATAACACATCTGTTTCCGAATGAAAATCGAATATATTCTATGACTGGTCATCGTTTTTTTCGATGGGTATTACAAATACTGCTTTATGCGGCAGATATTATACAGCGGAATATTGATCATCCATTCTTGTTCTCTATAATCAGACATGGATGTGCGAACCGCATATGCCGGATGATATTTTTCGCAAAATGATTTCAGGCTTTTCGCTCGCAAATTTTCTTCTGCTTTCACCTCTACTGGCAAAACAGAGTTTCTGCCCTGTAACAGGAAATCAATTTCCCCGCTGGACTTTTCTGTAGAATAATAGTATGCCTCTACACCAAGATCAGCTATAAATTGCTGAAGCACATATTGTTCTGTCAAAGCTCCCTTAAATTCTGTAAATATCCGATTCCCGTCTATAATGACTCTGGCATCCAAATCCACCATCGCTATAAGCAGACCAATATCCAAAAGATATATTTTGAATGCATCCAAATCCACATAAGCTTTTAGCGGAAGATCTGGCTTTTTGATTCTCTGCACTTTATGAATCAATCCGCAATCCATCAGCCACTGAATAGCCAGTTCAAAGTCTTTCGCTCGTGCTCCTTCTCTGACCTGCCCATAAATATACTTCTTATTTTCCTTCGCCAATTGCATCGGAATAGAATTCCAGACCAGATTCAATCTTGGAACCAATGTAGCCTCTGCATGTTTGGAAAAATCCTGCTGGTAATAATTCAACAGATTTTTCTGAATCTCACGCACTTCATTAAAATCTTTTGTGTCAACATAACACTGAACGACTTCCGGCATCCCACCAACATAATAGTATTCTCTGACACGATCCAAATATTTTGATTTAAACATCGTGACCATATCTGTATCAGAGCTATCCAGTATTTCAACAAACCTCTCTTCTCCCAATGCACACAAGAACTCCCGAAAGTTTAAAGGATACAGATCCATAAAATCCACTTTTCCCACGGGAAAAGAAGTTCCTTTATGCATAGCCACACCAAGCAGCGATCCTGCTGCCACAATTGCATATTGCGGTGCTTCTTCACAGAAATACTTTAAAGCCGTCAATGCTTTCGGTACTTCCTGCACCTCATCGAAAATCAGCAGTGTGTCCTGACTGTTTATGGATACACCTGTCTCAGCACTAATGGCAAGAATCATTCGTTCAATGTTAATGTCTCCTTCAAATACCTGACGCATTCTGGAAATATCAGGACTTAAGCTGGATGATCATAAAGTCCGTCTGGAACTTCTGATTGCTTTTGAAATCATGGATGAAATGCATATGAAATTGTGATATGATAAACAACATGAAAGACATTTGTCCGCATACAGGAGAATATTATTATGATTACATTAAATGATTATTTATATTCCGGAGATACTGTTCTGAAAATCCTGCAAAAATACATCACTGACCTGCGCAGGGATGCCCGGCGCACGCACAATGAAATTGACCTGATCCACAGTAATTTTCTTCTGCAGATTAAGGAACTGCTGGAACACAACGATTTCCTGACCGCACAGTCCCAGCAGATCCGGGAATTTTATAAATATATGGCAAAAGAATACCCCTTTCTGGCTTTCACGTTCAAGGGGCGTATTAAATCACTGATCCGTGCTGAGGAAAAATTCAATGGTTACATTGTGGAGTATATTTCTGATTATTACAGTGAGCATGGTACTTATCCATCTGTGACTGACTTAAAAAACAGGCTGAACTGTTTTCGGGATCTGATTGCCTACCGCATCGTAATCTCTATTCCCAAGTGCCATCTGAAACCGGGACAGGACCGGGAAACGGAAGAATTGAAATATCTGTATCAAATTGCCAATGCCCTGCCTGAATTTCTGGAAGAACGCGGATTTACCACCGAACCGGCAAACGGAGTGAAATACAGTACTTCTCCGCTTATGAATGATGATATAAAACCATATTACCGGGACTATATCTGTGATCAGAATATCTATGGCTACCGTTCCCTGCATATCACCTTTTACGATAACAGTTCAAGGTCTTATATGGAAATGCAGCTTCGTACCAAATCCATGGATGATATCGCTGAGATCGGTTCTGCTAATCATTTGAATTATGAAAAACATCAGGAAAATGAACGTTCCAAACGCAACCTGATCCCGCGGGGAGAAAACGTCTATTTTGACGAAGCCTATGCCAGAGGCATGCGTCTGCTTCAATTAGACCTGTCCGAACTGGATGTGAATATGTTCGCTGCCATCAACAACAGCCTGATCAACGATGGATGCGGACTGTTCCGTGGACGTCTGATTCTTCCTTATGAACACCTGTCCAGGTTTCAGAATGATTTGATTGATTAGTATTTTTCATACCTGATCGTATTTCTGAATATTAAAATCCCCCTCTGATCTGATATTGCATCAGACCAGCGGAGGATTCTTTTTTATCTTTCCTGATCATATTTTACAAATGCATCTACCTTGGGCTGTGAACCGTAGCCTTTTACAAATTCATTTGTAAAAAATTCGGTTGTCAGGAATTCTCTTTCCTTGCATCCTGTTGTAAATGCACCCATAATTTATTTTCCCTCGCCTTTCGCTTATTTAATTGCATATTAAAATTCTCTTTCAAATCCTTCCTGTTCTATCAGATCATAAATCTTTTTTATCCTCTCCTCTTGTTCCGGTATTACTTCTTTCATGGAATATTCTCTTCCTATAGATTCATATTTTCCACTTCCATATTGATGAAACGGTAATACATTATATTTGCATATTTTACAGTTTTTTAGATACTTCATAATTTTCCGAATATCTTCCTGACGGTTATTTACACCTGGAATCATCGGAGTTCTCACCATGATATTGCCTCCAGCCTGTGCCAGATTTTTCAGATTTTCCAATATGCACCTGTTTGATGTTCCAATATACTGCTTATGTATTTCTTCGTCCATTGTTTTTACATCAAACAGAAACAGATCTACATACGGCATCACTTTTTCAAAACTTTCCCACGGCACAGCCCCGGAAGTCTCTACAGTTGTATTCATTCCTTCCTCTTTGCACGTTTTCAAAACCTCTGTTAAAAAATCGACCTGCAACAGTGGTTCTCCACCCGAAAAAGTCACCCCGCCATCACTGTATTGATAAAATACTTTATCTTTCCGAATTTCTTTTAAGACTTCGTCTCCTGTCATACAATGTCCTTTTACACACATTGCACCAGTTGGACAAGCCTGCGTCCATTGCAGATCCCCTGTACATTTTCTATGATCTACAATAATCTCTCCATTTTTTTCCTGCACTTCCCCGTTTTTACAAACTTTCACACAGGTTTTACAGTGAATACATCTGGATTTTATATAAAAAAGTTCCGGTTTTTCTCCCCATGATTCAGGATTTGCGCACCACTTACAGCGCAACGGACATCCCTTCAAAAAAATTACAGTTCGGATTCCCTTTCCATCATGAATACTATATCTTTGTATGTCAAATACATTCCCCTTCATCATTCCGCTCCTATCAGTGTTCTGCTAATGATTTCATCCTGAATATCTTTGTCCAGTTCTACAAAAAATGCACTGTATCCAGCCACTCTGACAACCAGACTTCTGTATTTCTCTGGCTTTTTCTGCGCTTCCAGCAATTTCTCTGGTGATAAAATATTAAACTGAATATGCATCGCATGCAATGAAAAATACGCCCTTATCAATTCTATCAGCTTTGTTCTATCACTGTCTGTCTTTAAAATGGTTGGCATAAACTTCAGATTAAAGTTCACTCCGTTAGACGCCAGTCTGTGATTTACTCTGGATACGGACTTTGCAGATGCTGTCGGCCCCAGCACATCCATACCATGCTTTGGTGAGATACCTCCATCTCCAAGAGGCGTCGCTGCTTCTCTTCCACTAGGCAATGCACAAACCTGTTTTCCCAGCGGAGTATTGGAAGATAGACAGAATAATCCAGGTCGATATGCTCCACCATGCATATTTTTATACTTTCGGACACAATTACAATACTGCTCACCCACATAAGCAACCATTTCATCCGCAACTTCTATGTCATTTCCATATTTTGGTGCCTTATTTAGCAAAATATGCTGCAATATCGGATTGGATGCAAAATTTGTTTTCAGTCCCTCTATTAATTCCTCTTTCGTAATCCGTTTTTCTTCAAATACCAGTTCTTTGATTGCCGTAAGAGAGTCTCCTACATCCGCAATTCCCACTCCCTGCACTCCGGTAAAATCATATTTTGCACCTCCGCATGTACAGTCTTTTCCTTTTTCCATACATCCATCCAATAGCATGGAACAATAAATATGCGGAGTATAATCAGAGTGCAGTTTTTCAATTGCATTTAGAGAACTTACCATCATCTTTACAAAATATTCCACCTGTTGCTCATAAGCAGACTTTACCTGTTCAAAATCTGTAAACTCTTCAAATTTACCGGTATGCGGTCCCATCTGTTCTCCGGACATCTGGCACACTCCGTCAAACAGTGCCAGTTCCAGGCACTTTGCCAGGTTAAAATAACAGGAATTTGTTCTTCCCATGGTGTTTCCACAAGGTGTTGGTTCCACACATCCTACAATCGCATAATTTCTTGCATCTTCCAGACTGGCTCCATCATCCTGAAGTGCATCAATAATAATATCATCATTGAAAAATGGCAGTTTTCCACCTTCTTTTTCCACTAGTATCTCTATCACCCGTTTCATAAAGGCATCTGGATTTTTAGACGAAATACGAATACTGGTATTTGGCTCTGAATTAAATACATTTTTTTCTGCTTCCAGGCACAGATAAGTAAGATCATTCACGGCATTTTCTCCATTCTCATCCACGCCACCCAGGACAAAATTAATGGTTGTCGCAAAACCGCCGTTATTTTTTGCACTGGAATAAGTTCCTGCTTTGATCACATCACTTTGCTTTACCCACAGTGCTTCCAGCAGCTCCTGCGCCTCTTCCTTTACCATCACGCCCTCATCCATATCCTTTTTATAATATGGATAAAACATCTGATCTACCCGACCTCCAGATATTGCTGAACCATTCTGTCCACAGTAATCAATCAGAATTGTAAACCAGTAAGACTGCAATGCTTCATAAAAATTCTGTGCCGGTTCATATGGAACATGGCTACAGTTACGGGCAATTAATAAAAGTTCTTCTTTTCTTCTCTGATTCTCTTCTTTCTGAGCCATATCCAGCGCCAGCTGCTCAAATCTGTGCTGATATTCTTTCACCGCATCACAGATAATCAGAACTCCCTGATAAAAATTCCTTTTCTCAATCAGATCCTGCTCCAGTAAATCCAGATTGATCAGCGCTTCCTTTGCTTCCTGCTCAATCCCCCGGAAACCACTCTGAAGTATCTTTTCGATATTAGGCAGATAATGTCCATATCCACTTCTCGTTCTGCTGAGTGGATTAAATACCCGATATGGTGAATCCAGCACTTTCATGATAGATTCATCAATATAGTATCTGGATATATCCCCTGTACAGCGGTTTTCCCAGTAAGGATAGATCTCTTTTAATAAGTACTCTTTATCTTCTTCAGAGATCTGAAGTGTATCCACCTTACGAACCGGCATAAGATCCAGTTCTTTTTTATCAAACGTACCAAATTCCGGATACATCAAAGCCGCCCGTGCCCTGGATCCATGATTTCCTACTATCAATTCTTCCGGATCAATGAAGATTGTCATATTTCGCAGCATATCAGCCAGTGCATGGGCACGCCTCATAATATACGGCATTCCCTCTGTTCTCTTGTAACTTTTTGTTACAATCTTTGCTCTCTCAATACAGATACTTGGTACCACTGACCGCATGGCATGATTCAAAAATTCCGTTCTTTCCGCACGTGAAATTCCTTTTGGTAATAACTTTTTTTCTGCTTTCATTTCCGGCCTCCTCAACTTTTCTGCTTTTATACTATCATAGATCCTTTTTTCTGCCTTTCATTCAGTTCCTCTTTTTTTCGAAAAAACACTTTTTCCGAACATCTCTATTGATTTTTGTTCGTTTTCGAAAATTTTGTAATTATTTTTATTTTTTTCTCTGTGGCTTCTTTTAAAATTTTTTCAGAAATATCCTGATCTGTCAGAATCGCTGTTACGTCTTTAGCATCACACAGATATGACATATAATATTTTTCAAATTTGTCGCTGTCTGCCAAAATATAACTTTCTGTGCTCACAGACATCATTTTCTTTTTTACCTTACATTGTGGATATCCCATCAAAGTAATTCCTTTATCAAAATCAATTCCATTCACCCCTATAAATGCTTTTTCAGCATGAACTTCATTTAACTGCTGCAATGCAATTTCTCCACTTGTTGCAGCTAAATTTTTCACCGTTTCCCCTCCTATTACAATCAATTCAACATGGGGACAATTCAACAATTTTTCTGCTAAAATAATGGAATTCGTAATAACGGTAACATGCTTACTGCTATCATTCATAATCATATTTCCCAGATGAATACTAGTAGAGGCATCATCAATTAATATAGTGTCCCCTTCCTCAATCACTTCATATGCCATCTTCGCAATTTCCATTTTCTCATATATTTTTACATAAAGGGAATCTTTTACATTTTTATGCACAAAATTATTCCCTATTTTTATAGCTCCACCATGAACCCTCTTCAAAAGTCCTTCTTTTTCCAATACTGTCAAATCTCTCCGCAGGGTTACTTCTGTACAACCAAGTATTTTGCTGATGGTTCCAACCATGATATAACCATTCTCATCCAATTTTTCCAGTATTTTCTGTTTTCGCATTTTGTCCATAAATTATGCTTCCTCTTTATACCTCAGCAAAACGATTAACAAAACGATTGGAAATGCAATGCCAAATAATATGCCTGCTTTCAGACCATTCGAAGAATGATCCGCAATAAGTCCCGCAGCCCATGGTCCAAATGCTCCACCCATATCACCAAACATTGCTAACATTCCAAACATAAACACTCCGCCCTTAGGAAATTTTTTTGCTGTCATACTAATCACGCCAGGCCACATAATACTTACAAAAAATCCAACCATTGCACAACCGCATACATTAACAAAACTGTTAGTCGGCAATACTGTCAACAAATAACAAACGATACAGCCAACACATCCTCCCAATAATGTTTTTCTCAGAGTAAGATTTTTCCCAAACATTCCATATAAAGTTCTTCCAATTCCCATTGTCACTGCAAACATTCCTGCACCAACCAGATCTCCCATTACTTTTGTCAGTCCCAGACCTTTTTCAGCAAATAAAGATGCCCATTGCGCCATTACCAGTTCTGATGCACCAGCACACATCATAGCCAGTAATACTATAAAAAAATCTGCTGACAATAATAATTTTCTTGTTTTTTTTCTTTCATCTTCTGCTACTGTTGGCATCAATGGGACTTTGATAAACATCACAATATTAAACAACGGAATCAGTGCCCAAATAGCAGCTATTATTCTCCAGTTCTCATTTCCAGCTATTTTCAAAAATAATGTCGTACCAATAATCACTGCAACCTGACTCCAGCAAAAAATAGCATGCAGAATACTCATCTCTGCTGCTCTTTTCTCTTCCTCTTTTGGTATCGAATCAATAACCGGACTTACTAAAACTTCCAAAAATCCTCCACCAATTGCATACAACATTACGCTAATTAACAGCCCTGTATATGCACTAGAAAAATATAACGTATTAAGACCCAAACTGGAAAATCCTATAAAAGAAAACATATTTGCAATAATAAGACTCTTTCTATAACCTATTTTATCTGCGTATCTTGATGCAAACATATCTACCAACAATTGCGTAAAAAAATTTGCAGTAATCAATGTCCCTAATTTTTGATAGTTTAATCCAAATTCTTTTTGAAATACAACAAACAGGAGAGGAACAAAGCAATTTCCTATTGCCTGCGTAAAATAAGAACTATAACATGCTATTTTGGTATGCTTATATGTAAATCTCATTTTTTTATCCTTTCAATTTGGAAAAGGCAATCGGACTTTATTCGATTGCCTTTTCTGTTAATTATCATCTACTAATAGTTTTTCAACATCTTCCAACTGCGGGGCTCCATCAATTCCCCCTTTATGCATTACATTTAATGCTCCAACAGCATTTCCGAATTTAACCATACCCGGTAATTTTTGAGCTGTAATTTCATGTAATCCACCTTCTTTAATTGTCTTATACAAAAATCCTGCCCAAAATGCATCTCCTGCACCAGTCGTATCCACTACTTTGACAGAAAATGTTGGTACAAGCCCACATTTTCCATCCATATACCAAAATGCACCATCTTTTCCACATGTAATAATACATATCTTGCATCCATTTTCTATGAAAAACTGGGCCGCTTCTTCCAGATTATCTTTTCCAGATACCAGAAATGCTTCTTCATCTGATGCCTTCACCAAATCTGTATATGGCAATGCTTCTCGATAAACTTCAATTGCCTTTTTCTCATTCTCCCATAATTTTTCTCTATAACTGATATCTGTACAAATAACTTTGCCCTTCTCATGCATTTTTTTCAAAATCCCAAAAGTTGTTGAGCGCACCGGTTCATTTGTCAGCATCATTCCACTGTAATGGAATATTTCACTTTCATTTATTACATTTTCATCAATATCTTCTGGATATATCATACTGTCTGCGCCATGTTGACGTGCAAAACTAAAATTTCGTTCTCCTTGATTTAATTCTACAAATGTCATTGTTGTAAAAAAAGATGCATCTTTTTTCATTCCAGTTAAATCAACACCATTTTCAAACAAAGAATTTTCAATGCGCTTACCCATTACATCATCACCAATTTTAGAAATAAATGTTGTTTTTAATCCTAATCTGGTTGCACACACAATCATATTCAACGCCGTTCCACCGCAATTCGCAAGAAAAGTATTTTCTCCATCACCATGAAACATATCTATAAGTGCATCTCCAAAAGCACAAATATCGTACATTCTATTTCACCCCTTTAAAATTCCATTGTGGCATATCTCATAATGGTCTCTTCATTATATTCGTCTCTGCTTAATTCCCCTGTAATCCGTCCATGATTCATAATACAAATTCTGTCACAGGTTCCTATCAGTTCCGGCAATTCCGAAGATACCATAAGAATAGCCAATCCATCTGCCAAAAGTGAATTTAAAATTTCGTAGATTTCACGTTTTGCACCAACATCAACCCCTCTTGTCGGCTCATCTACAAGTAATACTTTACACCCGGCTGCAATCCATTTCGCCAATACTACTTTCTGCTGATTTCCACCAGACATATTTTCTGTTAAAATATCTGGGTTAAATGGTCTTATCTGCAATAAATCAATATATTTTTTTGTCGTTTCCTTTTCTTTTTTTATTGAAATTTTTCTATATTTATTGCTGTATTTTTCCAATGCCGGAATGGATGTATTAAATGTAATACTTTGTTTTAACTGTAACCCTTCCGCTTTTCTTTCTTCTGGAACAATACCTATGCCACTGGCCAGTGCTTCTTTTATTGTATTAAATTTTATCTCTTTACCCATGTACCATATTTTTCCTGATGACACAGGATCTGCTGCAATAATTGAACGTAATACTTCCGTTCTGCCTGCACCTGCCAGTCCGGCAAGTCCCAGAATTTCTCCTTCGTGTAACTCCAAAGATATGTTATTCAGAACACCAGTCCTTGAAATATTTTCCAATTTTAAAACTACTTTACCAATTTTATGTTCTCTTTCCGGATAGATATCCGTCAATTCTCTTCCTACCATTTTGGCCACTAATTTATCCGTATCATAATTTGATACCAGTCCACTTTCTACAAAACAACCATCCTTTAATATAACTACTTTATTACATAATTCAAACACTTCTTTCAAACGATGCGAAATATATATGAAAGAAATCCCCTCGGAAGACAGCTTTCTTACTAACTGAAACAGACCTTCTAATTCACTGTCGGCAAGAACTGCTGTCGGCTCATCCAGTACAATTATTTTTGCATTTTTAGACAATGCTTTTCCTATTTCTACCATCTGTCTTCTTGCTACACTGAGGTTTTCTACTTTTTCTTCTGGATCAATGGATAAATTCAATTTTTCAAGAATGTCCCTTGCATCCTCATTCATTTTTTTATAATCAATTTTTCCATATTTGTTTTTTGGATAGCGTCCATTGTATATATTCTCTGCCACTGTAAAATGTGGCAACAACATCAGTTCCTGATAAATTACAGCTACCCCTTCTTCTATCATTTTTGCCGGAGTCGGATTTTTTATCTGCCTGTCATCAATCCAAAGTTCTCCTTCATCCATGGTATATGCTCCAGATAGAATCTTCATAAGAGTAGATTTTCCTGCACCATTTTCACCAACCAATGCAAGAACGTCACCATTTTCTACCGTCAAAGTAACATCATTTAATGCTTTTACTCCTGGAAATTCCTTTGAAATATGATTCATTTTCAGCATAATCAAAACCCTCTCATCTTCTTGTTTCAATACCGTCCATCTGGCAAACACCAGATGGACGACTTTTGTCATGTATAAAATTATAATCCTTTTCCGATATAATCTGCTACATTATCTGCATCTACTAATGTTGATTCACAAACAACTTCTGCTTCCTGTTCTTCTCCGGTCAAAATATTATGTGCAGCAATGATTCCTTCTGGTGCCATTGTTGGATAAATAACGGTAAATGCCATACTTCCATCTTCTACCATCTTAAATGCAGCTTCTTCTCCATCCATACCGCAAATTAAAATTCCTTCTTTATCACGTCCTGCTGCTGCAAGTGTTTCTGCTGCTGCAAGAGCCATCTGATCATTATGGGCGTAAATAGCCTGAATTTCACCTTCTCCATACTTCTGAAGCATATCTTCCATATAAGTTGCTGCTTCTGCTGCTGTATAGTTGCAATCCTGCCAGTCAATAACTTCCATATCCGGATATTTTTCTTTTAATGTGTCTTCAAATCCAGCCTGTCTGTCAATGGTTGCTGATGCACCTGTTGTTCCACAGATTTCAACAATTTTTCCCTTACTGTCTAACATTTCAGCCAGTTTATCTGCTGCTGCCACACCCATTCCATAATTGTCACCAATAACTTTACAGGTAACGTCACAATCTACAGTACGATCCATAGTTACTACCGGAATACCTGCGTCCATCGCACTCTGTACTACATCTGTCAAACCGTCTGTTGATAACGGAGATACCATAATCAGATCTACTCCAGATGCCATTAAATCTTCAATATCCGTTGCCTGCTTTGCTGCATCACCCTGCGCATCTGTCGTCTGGAAAGTTACATCCGGGAAGTTTTCTTCCGCGTACGCTACATTATCATCCATCATATGTATCGTATACGCTACATCTGTTGCTCTTTGCGCATATCCAATTACATAAGAATCTTCTGCTGAAACCATTGCACCCATACTTCCCACCATTGCACCTAACATTGCTAACACTAACATTTTTTTCATTGTAAAAACCCTCCACTTCATTTTTGTATTACATTATTTATTTTTTCTTTTTCATACTCGACATCCCACCGAGTAATACTGCAAAAATTACGATCAAGCCCTGTACAATATCCTGCATATAGGAATTAATTCCAACCAGATTCATAATATTAGATAATACTGTCAACAGGCATGCTCCTATCAATGCTCCCGTAATGGTTCCTACTCCACCCAAAGTAGAAATTCCACCTATATAACACATTGATAAAGCTGTAAGCTCATATCCATTTCCAGCTGTTGGATCTGCTGAAGATAATTTTGACGTAAGGACCAATGCAGAAACAAAGGATCCTATTGCTGTTAATACAAAACACAATAATTGTATTTTAGGTACATTTATTCCATTTAATCTTGCTGCTTCACGATTATCACCTACTGCATATACACTTCTTCCAAAACTGGTATATTTTAAAATGTAAAAACCAATTATAAAAATTACCAGAAAGATGATAACTGAAAATGGAATAATACCAACATAACCCTGTCCAATAAATTTAATATCAATGTCTGTATTTCTCCAGCTTTGCGGTGACCCATTTGAAATATATTTCGCCAAACCACGAAGTGCTGTCATTGATCCTAATGTCATAATAAATGGTGCTAATTTTCCTTTTGCAACTCCTAAGCCGTTTAAAAATCCGATTACAAGAGCAACTAAAAATGTCAACGGAATTGTTATCCAAGGACTGATGTTATTTTTCATCATTACTGCCATTATAATCGCATACACTGCTACCTGAGATCCAACCGAAAGATCAACACCTCCAATCAGACACACAAAGGTCATTGTCAGCGCAATTACACCATTAATAGAAATTTGTCGAGCAACATTTATCATATTTCCAGATGTAGCAAACTTTGGGCTAATTATACATCCTGCCACAAACAAAACTACCAATGCCCAAAAAACTCCCATAGATTTTAAATTCTTTAACATTTTGTTCTTCTTCTGTGTGTCCATTGTTTTTATTTCTCCGTTCTATTTATTAAGCCCAAGTACAACCGGTACGGAACGATATCCAACGCCCATTCTGTCAATTCCCATATCAATCAGTTTCAGAAAATGTTCTCTTGTACGGATGCATCCGCTTCCTTTAATTTTACATGTATCTCCTACTTCTTCCTGCATAATGGCAATTGTTTCAGGAGTTGCGCCCACACAGTCGAAACCTGTCAGGAATCCTGTACTTGTTTTTACGAAATCAGCTCCTGCTTCCATCGCACAGTGGCAGGCTTTGCGGATCTGCTCTTCATTTAATGCATCTGTTTCAAAAATAACTTTTAATTCTCTTCCATATTTGTGTGCCGCATCTGCGCAGGCCTTGATATCAGCAGTTACTTCATCGTACAAACCTGCACGAATTTTTCCGAAGTTTGCAACCACATCCACTTCACCAACTGTGTCATACTTTGCAACCATTTCGATCTGCTGCACTTTGGAAGCTGTAGAACTGGTTCCAAATGGAAAATCTGTAACCGGGCAGAGCTTTGTTTCTGAACCTTTTACATACGGTTCACACAGATCCATATATCCAGGATTAATACAAATTGTTGCACATCCGAGTTTTACCCCATCTTTTGTTAATTCGATAATCTGTTCTGGAGTAAACTCTGGTTTTAAAACAGAATAATCAATGTATGCGGCTAATTCCTTTAACGTCATGTCTTCTGCTTTTTTAGTTAATTTTTTCATCGTCTCGTAGATAACGGAAATGAATTTGTTTGTATTTGTTCGTTATCTTTCCTCCTTTAAATACAATTTAGCACATATATAAACATTTGTAAACCATCATTTTATTTTTTGTATATTTATGTATGTTTTTGTTTGTTTTTTTGTTCATAATTACCAATTTCATTTTGTTACACAATTTTGGCAAAGGAAAAAGGATCCAGTGCATCATCATTCCATCACTGAATCCATTTTCTGTCAGACATTTTCTAGATCCACAGCAGGCATTTATCAAACGGTTTCTTCTCCAACCAGAATAAAATTGCCCGGAAGATCATCCTTATTAATATAATCCGTTCTATTGCAGAGCACGGTATCAAAAGACGTTAAAGATATCAGGCTGCAAAAACCTTTTATATGTAATTTTGTTGAATCCATCAGTAAAATACTCTTTACCGCCAGCTTCATTGCCGCTTCCTTCACCGCCATAGTTTCTACTTCCGCTGTATAGATCATCTTTCTGTCTATATCTGCTCCCAGACAGCTGATAAATGCAAAATCGAAATTGAATCTGCTGATTTCCGCAAGCGCCAGCGGTCCGGCTGTCATATTATATTTCGGAATATAACTTCCTCCCACTACAAATAATTCTACTTTTTCTGAATCAAATGCATTCACTACCAGCTGGCTGTTTGTTACAATCTTAATCTTCTTATTTCTTAAGTACTTGATTAATGGCGCAATACTTGATCCCCCATCCAGGAAAACACAGGAGCCATCTGTCACCATCTCTGCAGCACGCCGACAGACAGCTTCTTTTTCCGCAAGATGCTCTGTGCGCTCCCTCATTTGTTTTTCGTCTCTCGTTGTAATAATTTTATTCTTTATACTTTTGGCACCACCATGGACACGTACTAAACGACCTCTTTTTTCCAATTCCTCATAATCCAGCCGGATCGTTTTTTCTGTTACACCTAAAAGAGCCGCCATCTCCTTCGTGTTCACAATCCCCTTTTCATTTACCAATTCCTCAATTTTAACGAATCTCTGACTTTGTAACATAATTCCTCTCTTTATTGAAATAATATTTATTATTTACCTTACATTTCCATCATAATTCAATTCCAAACAAATTTCAAACATTTTCGAACATCGAAAGATACAAAAAGATTCCATTTATAAATGAAAACAAGTCAGATGCCGTCATTATAAGCCAGAAAAATTAAAGAACCATCCGGAATATTCCAGATGAATAGACGAGTGTAACAGATTAGTCTATGAGATTGACGAATTGCAGAACATCAAAATTATTTCCTGCAAAGGACATTACGAAGATTAAAATAAGAAAATGCGGGCGAGATCGAACCCCGTCTGTATAACGCAAAAAACACCGCCCCCGTAGCTCCTAAGTCTACAAAAGCAGTGCCTTCAGTGCGCGATCAGGGGTTCGAACCCTGGACACCCTGATTAAGAGTCAGGTGCTCTGCCAGCTGAGCTAATCGCGCTTATTTAATTGCTGTTCGCTCCGAACAAATGATATTATATGCTATGTCTTTCTATTTTGCAAGTGTTTTTTTCAATTTTTTCAAAAAAATTTTATATTTCTTTTAGAAGTCCTTTTAAATCCCCGCTTGTATGTATTTCGAAAAGCGGTTATACTCAGATGTAAGGTAGTCTCTGGCCGAACTGCCAGAATATTCTGCCCTCATAATAAGCGTTTGAGAGGTATAAAAATGAGTTTGCATAGGAACACAATACCCGAAGACCCATCCAGATCGGATAAGCGTCAGAAGTTCCTGCCGAATAACCGTTATTTTACTATCTGTATCTATGCGGTGACGGTGATTCTGCTGGGTTCCCTGATTGTCAGAGTTGTTATGACTCCGTTTGCTGTTACAAATGGAATCCGACGTGTGCTGAATGTACTTATGCCATTCCTGATGGGTATCCTGATTGCCATGATTATGAACCCGATTATCAACCGGCTGTGTCAGCTCATGGAAAAGTATTTGAAAATTAAGAAGAAAAAGGTCTGCCGAATACTGGCTTCCATCCTTGCCTACATGCTGGTGCTGGGATTGATTCTGATCTGTATCATCTTTATTGTACCACAGGTATTTACCAGTATCACCGAGCTGGTGAACTCCCTGCCGAAGATGTACCGACTGACCACGAACTTTTTCAATAATCTTCAGCAGCATTTTCCAAATACAGATATGTCTGAGATTCAGAAGGCTGTGAATGACATGCTGCCGAATCTGATCTCCACGATCCGTAAATTTGCCAGCGATATTGTTCCGGCTATTTACAGTGCATCTGTATCGATTGTGCAATGGATACTGAATGCCATTGTTGCATTGATTGTATCCATTTACATTCTGGGTGACAAGAAAAGTCTGAAAAAGCTGATCAAGATTATCTTATACAGTTTCGTCCCAGAGGACTATATCTCCGGTTCCATCGAGATCTTAAGAGAGTGTAATAACATATTCACCAATTTTATGGTCAGCAAAGCGCTGGATTCTCTGATTATCGGATGTCTGTGTTTCATATTTATGACTATCTTTAATCTGGATTATGCCGTGCTGATCAGTATGGTAGTAGGTATTACCAATATGATTCCTTACTTCGGTCCGTTTATCGGTGCCATTCCGGGGTTCCTGATTCTGCTCATTGTGAATCCCTGGAAGTCTCTTGGATTTCTGGTTATGATTCTCATTCTTCAGCAGTTTGACGGTCTCTACCTTGGTCCGAAGCTGATGGGAAGTTCCGTAGGCATGAAGCCGTTGTGGATCATCGTATCCATTACCTTAGGCGGGAAGATTGCCGGTGTCCTTGGCATGTTCCTCAGCGTCCCGATTGGTGCCATTCTGGTCTATCTGTTCAATCTGCTGATTGACCGTGTTTTAAGCCGGAAGAATATTGACCGTGATCAAATCTGATACTTTTCATCACAAAATGCAGCTGACCATTTTCGGTCGGCTGCATTTTCATCTTAGTTTTTTTTCTTCTTTTTCTGTTCACCCTGTAAGATACCGGATACTTCCTGAAAAGACTTTTTCATCTGCCCCAGTTTCTTAACACCAAGCTGACGGTCATACAGAAAAAAGGCAATCTGGTTTTTCCATCCACGATTTCTCATAGCCACTCCCGATTGTCTTCTTTCTGTTATACTATGCTA
The DNA here is from genome assembly GCA_900544685.1 of uncultured Lachnospiraceae bacterium. Classification (GTDB taxonomy): domain Bacteria; phylum Bacillota; class Clostridia; order Lachnospirales; family Lachnospiraceae; genus Marvinbryantia. Next base: position 45,216 of record UQWA01000014.1, read on the forward strand.
TCCTTTTCAAGACGTCTCTCACAGACATCATTTTACGACTCCCGGATCTGTCCTTATCTGCGCTCTCTGTCTATGATCAACTTACAGATTGGATTCCCTTTGGACGCAAACTTTTCTTCATATTCTGTCATAATATTATCTTTCATCAGCTCTGTGTCTGCATGAAGATCAAAGGTATGCATCAACAATCTCCATCCTGCAGGTTCGATCTCCTCCAGAGCAAAGTCAAATAATCCCCGGTTATCCGTCTTAAACTCTATGGTTCCATCTTTGTCCAAAATCTGATCATAACGTGCCAGAAACTGTCTGGATGGCAGACGACGTTTTGCATGACGGTCCTTTGGCCATGGATCTGAAAAATTCAGATAGATCCGGTCTACTTCTTCCGGTGCAAACACTTCCGGAAGTTCTGTAGCGTCCATACAGATAAAATACAGGTTTTCCGGAATATCCTGTCTGGTGTTTTCCTGCTGCTCTGCACCATCTTCTGGCTGTTCTTTTCCCTGCAGCTTCTCCACTGCGCGAAGTAATACACTGGTGTAACGCTCAATTCCGATATAATTGATCTCTGGATGTTTCTTTGCCAGATCTGTAATGAATCTTCCCTTTCCCATTCCTACCTCAATATGGATTGGATGGTCATTTCCAAATACCTTCTGCCACAGTCCACGCTGAGCCTTCGGATCCTGAATTACCAGGGGACTGGCTGCTATCACATCATTTGCTCTTGGTATATTTCTCAGTCTCATTTCTGTTCTCCATAATCACAGCAGATCCGGCTTATCTATACTGCCCGATCCGTCATATTCCTTACTTTCCAGGGTTCATGGTATCTGAGAATATGCAAAAAGTCAAGCAGTTTTGCCCCTGCAGTTTTACAGAAATAAATATCCTGTAATTATATACACACGCTTATTTTTTTCTGTCGAAAAAAGGCTGTTTTTGTGAAACACATCCAAAACAGACGTTCTGAAAAATACCTATGTAAACCACTTTTGTTGTTCACAAAAATGTGGATAATGTGGATAACTTGGTGTATAACTGCACATTTAGTGGGTTTGTGGTTAATTTTTGTGTGGATATCAAAGTTTATAATAGAATGTGTATAAGTCACAATTTTGTTAATTGTGTCATTTTTTTGTACAATTTGTCGAGTGACATAATTCAAGTTATGACAACTGTTATTTTTCTCCAAAAAAGATCACAGCTACCAGGCCCGGACCCGTATGGGATCCGATGATCGGACACAGCATCATTTTCGTGATATCCGCATTCGGATTTTCTTTTTTTATCATCTTTTCCACTTCATCTGCGTATTCTTCACAATCCCCGTGGACAATGTACACACGATTGCCGTAGGCATCATTTCTCTGTGTTTTATACTTATTCTCCAACGCTTTCAGTCCCATTTTCGGACCGCGTTTTTTCTCAATGGTAATCAGCTTGCCTTCTGCGTCCACTTCCAGTATTGGCTTAATATTCAGCGCAGAACCAATAATTGCTGTGGTTGCCGGGATTCTTCCGCCACGCTTCAGATACATCAGGTCATCTACCATGAACCACAGTGTCATATTCCCCTTATTGTCATTTAACCATTTCGCATTTTCCTCAAGACTCATGCCATTTTTCTGATTCTGAACAGCACATTCTATCAGAAGACCCATTCCACCGGTTGCACATAAGGAATCCACCGGAAGTACTTTTGCCTCTGTATAAGTCTCAGCCAGTTCCTTTGCTGCCATGCAGACAGAATCAAAGGTCTTGGTCAGTCCGCTGGATAAAGACAGGTACAGAATCGATTTTCCTTCTTTTAAGACTGGTTCAAAGGTTTCCACATAAGTGTGTGGGGTAATCTGGCTGGTCTGCGTCACTTTACCCGCTCTCTGAGCATCGTAAAATTTTTTCAAAAATACTTCTTCTTCCAGATTTTCGCAGAGACGTTCCTCGTCACCTACCATATACCGCATCGGCACAAAACGAATGTTTTCATTTTTCATAAACTCCGGATCAATATCCGCAGATGCATCTGTATAGATCAAATATTCTGTCGTCATAGATTCCTCCCGAATTTGAGAACCGACGATTATGCTTTGTAAATTACAATATTGCATTTCCATCGTCAGCTCTTAATTTTGTAACATGTGTTGCTTTTGTAATATATGTGGATTATAATAGGCGCATACTACAGATACAATGGTCAATGTACCCGCATCTGTTACTTTTGAAACATATTGCATGGTACTGTTACCTAAATTAGGAATTGTTTACAAATATCAACACAAAATGCAGACCTGTTGTTACGGATTTACTCTGTGGTTTACAGCATGCTTTTCCATACATAGAAGGGAATTTTCCATGACATCTCAGCCAAAAACAACCGACCGCCGTGTCTTAAGAACCAAAAAGAATATCCGTCAGACCTTTCTTCATCTATTATCTGAAAAATCCCTGACACAGCTTACAGTAAAAGAACTGTCTGAACAGGCGGATATCAACCGCAAAACTTTTTATATGTATTATTCTAATATAGAAGAGATTCTGTCCGAACTGGAAGATGAACTGGTTCAAAAGTTAGTTCTGGTCTTTGAAAAAGAACTGTTTGAACGTGAGACTTTTGATTCCTATTCTTTTTTCGAGAATCTGAATCTTGCCATTCAGGGAGATATCGAACTGTATCGGACACTGAACCACGCAGACCTCCTGCCCCATCTGATTCTCCGGGCAAAAAATGCACTGATCGATGTCTTTTTCCGTAAATACAATATCCCGGCTGACTCAGACAGCGAACGCTACATTCTTTATGCAGAGTACGCAGCCTCCGGCATCCTGTCCATGTATACCAAATGGTTCAGCAATGATTTCCATATGTCTCTGGAAGAACTGACAAGGACTGCTGCTGAAATCACACTGTACGGATTCCAGCATCTGATTTAAAATTATTATTGTCTACCATTCCGCTACAGACCCATCTTCATGTCTCCAAACCGGATTTTTCCAGTTATGCGGATTTTCATTCTCCTTTAGCACCAGATTTTTATCTACTTCTACCCCCAATCCCGGTATCTGAGGTAATTTCACATAACCCTCTATGAATTCAAAATCTTTCTTATTTTTCACATAGTCCAGCACACTTTTTCCAACATTATAATGAATACCAATACTTTGTTCCTGAATTACCGCATTATATGAAACCGCATCCACATTCAGACAAGCCGAAAGTGCTATCGGCCCTAATGGACAATGCGGTGCCAATGCTACATCATAGGCTTCTGCCATAGCTGCAATCTTTTTCACCTCAGTAATTCCTCCTGCATGAGACAAATCCGGCTGAATAATGTCTACGCCTCCTGCCTGCAGCAGTCTTTTAAAGTCATATCTGGAATACAGTCTTTCACCTGTTGCAATCGGAATATTGCAGGCTGCAGCTATTTCTTTAAAATTTTCCATATGTTCACAAAGTACTGGTTCCTCAATAAACATCGGATCAAATTCTTCCAGTTTTTTTGCCAGGATCTTTGCCATTGGTTTATGTACTCTTCCATGAAAGTCAATGGCAATGCCAAAATATTTTCCGCATTTTTCTCTAATTGCCGCAACACGCTCCAATACCTGATCGATTTTTTCATAACTGTCTACCATCTGCAGTTCCTCTGTTGCATTCATTTTAATTGCACAAAATCCTGCTTCTTGTTTTTCTTTTGCCGCATTTCCTACATCTGTAGGTCTGTCACCTCCAATCCAGGAATACACTTTCATTTTTTCATGGCATCTTCCTCCCAGCAGTTCATAAACTGGCGCATTGTAATACTTCCCCTTAACATCCCACAATGCCTGATCTATCCCTGCTATTGCACTCATCAGCACACCGCCGCCACGGTAAAATCCCGCCCGGTACAATACATTCCAGATATCTTCTATATTCCCGGCTTCTGCACCAATCAAATAGTCTTTCATTTCTTCTACACAGGCAAGTACTGTATGTGCATGTCCCTCCAGAACAGCTTCGCCCCAGCCGCTGCAGCCATCCTCTGTAATAATCTCCACAAATCCCCATCTTGGTCTGACATAATATGTATTTATTTCTTTAATCTTCATATGTGATTTCTCCTCCATTTTTCATCTGAATATTGCCTTGACTTGCTATATATTATATAATTAAGTAAATATTTTATATTTTTATTAAGAAGGGGGTATTATCATATGTTGCAAAAGTTCTTTAACCCAGATCATCCCATTAACCGGTTTTTTTCAAAAATTTTCTGTATTCTCTACCTAAATATCCTGTGGCTACTCTGTAGTCTCCCAATCGTTACAATCGGTCCTGCCACTACCGCATTGTACTATACAATGCTAAAAGTCGTTTCCGGCGATGACAGTTCCACGACCAGTTACTTTTTTCATGCATTCAGGCAAAACTTCCGACAGGGAACCATTCTTGGGATAGCCTCTGTCCTGACAGGATTGCTTCTATTTTATGATCTGCTTTATTACGTTATTGCTCCCGGACGCATTTATTCAGTCATACAAATCTTTCAGATATTTATTATTATCTTTTATCTTATGATTGTAACCTGGCTGTTTGCAGTTCTTGCCAAATTTGACAACACTATTTTTAAAATTATACAGTCTGCCTTTTATCTTGCATTTCGATACACAGGCTATTCAGTCATAATGATCATTTCAGAAGTATCTCTTTTTTTCATTATGTTCTTCTATGTACCACTTCTTGCCTTATGGGGAATGGGGCTGATTGCCTTTATAAACTGTATTTGCTTTCATAATATATTTTCCAGATATCTTCCTTCTGATAATACAGACATATCTGATCCATCACACTGGGATTCTTAATAAAATCCCAGTGTTTTTGTAACAAAAATTAAAATAAACAAGGTCACTATACTAAGTCCTGTTGAATAAAAAACAAGCTGCGATGCAAGAATTCCATCCCCGTCCATCATTTCTGCCATGATATACGAATTTACTGCTACAGGTGCTGAAAATACAATCAGAATTCCTATAAACTCTTCGCCACGTATTCCCAAAGCTGCTGCAACAGTTATCATCACAACCGGTACTATAACGAGACGCAGCATCAATCCTACGGTCAATTGTCTCCAGTATTTTCTGACAGCATCCAGTCTGAATTCCGCACCCAGCGCAATTAATGCCAGTGGGGTTGCTATTTTGGCAACTCCCGATATGGTAGATTCTACACATGTTATAAATTGGATACCTGACAGATTTAACAATATTCCCAATACCGAAGCAATAATTAATGGATTTTGGATAATTCCAAGCATTACATTTTTTATATTCATATTCTGTCCACGGAAATATTCCAGATCTGCCACAGACAGAATATTAAACAGGGGAATAACTATTGCAATCAACAGTGATACTGCACCGGTATGATCTTCACCTAATAATAATGTTGCAACCGGTATTCCAAACAATACAAAATTACTTCTGAAACCTGCCTGGATCAGCACCCCACACTTTTTCCGGTCTTCTTCAAAAAACGGTACTAATAGCATAAGTAACAGGAATATGATTATAATTCCCCCCATCACAACATACATGTAAGTATAAGAGGTAATTTCTTCCAGTCTGGTATTATAAATATTATAAAAAAGCAGGATCGGCAAAAAACATTTAAAGATCAATTTGTTAATAGCTGCCGTTGTATGGTGATCTAATAATTTTATATGGCGCAGGAAAATTCCAAGGAGCATTTCCAGAAATAAAGGCGCCACCACATTAAACGACAAGATAATATTATCCAGCATTTCTTTTCTCCTCTCCACTACGGTTCATGCACACAAAAAGGATCCAGATTTTTCATCCAGATCCTTTCTACGCATCCCGTAATTACAGTTGTCCTACCATTTCGGAGTAGTATCCGGACAATGACGATGTTTACTTGCACATCTGATTTCCACAAAGCATCCACATAATCTGCACATTCCATTTCGCAGATACTGGCAGATTTTGCACTTGTCTAATCTTTCGCCATATTCCATATCTGTTACTCTGCTGCGTTGATCCATTGTGTCTAAATAACTCTGTATATAACGGAAATATTCATGATCACTCATTTCCCGGAAAAGACATTTTTCACAGGCAGATGCACTTCTCCCCATAGTCTCCATTCCTATTCTCCTGTTACAGTCAATACCACTACCGATTTTGACGGCATATGTATTCTCACTGTATCACCATCCACCTCATAGTTCTGGAACAGTTCCGGTTTTACCATATCAGGATTTTCAAAAGTATTCATCTCATTCATTTTTTCGGCTGTTAAAACCCGGCCATCATCAACACGGATTTTTCCAAAATCTGCAATGTGGCAGGTTACATCTGCGTTTTCGTTCGGGTCAATATTTACCAGTGTCATATGAATCTTTCCATTCTCATCTTTTGAAACAGTTGTATTTACTTTGTCCAGTTCCATTCCATCATAACAATATTTATCAGTGACCATTGCAGTATCCAGAAGCTGCGCATCATGGTGAACTGTATACATTTCAAACACATGATACGTTGGTGTCAGAATCATCTTTTCCCCTTCCGTCAGGATCATTGCCTGCAGCACATTTATTGTCTGTGCAATATTGGTCATCCTGATTCTGTCACTGTGGTTATTGAAAATATTCAGGCTGGATGCTGCCGAAACTGCATCCCTTATTGTATTTTGCTGATATAAGAATCCCGGATTTGTTCCCGGTTCACAGTCAAACCATGTTCCCCATTCATCTACAATCAGTGCAACCCTTTTTTCCGGATCGTATTTATCCATAATTGCACTATGTTTCTTTACAATTGTATCTGTATGCAGGGTAGATTTCATAATGCCAAACCATGCATCTTCTTTGAAATCTGTTGCAGAGCCTCTGGAATTTTCCTCATTACGCAGATATCTTTCATTTCCATCCACATCATGTACCGTCACGACCTTATCACCAATACGTGTATAATAATGAAGCGCAATGGCATCCAAAAAAAGGCCGGAATGCTTCATCAGTTCCTCTGTCCAGTGATAATTTTCATTTCTTGGTCCGGCACCGATACGATACAGTTTGTTCTCTCCATAATCTCTTGCATACGTATTATACCTGTTTACTTCATCTGCATAGTACTCAGCCCGCATTCTTCCGCCGCAGCCCCAGTTTTCATTTCCGACACCAAAATATTTCAGTTTCCATGGCTTTTCCCTTCCATTTTCTCTTCGCAGATCTGCCATTGGCGATTTACCATCAAAGGTCATGTATTCAATCCATTCTGACATTTCCTGCACGGTGCCACTTCCTACATTGCCACAGATATATGGCTCACATCCAATCTTTTCACATAAATCAAAAAATTCATGTGTTCCAAAAGAATTATCTTCTACCACACCTCCCCAGTGTGTATTTATCATACTTGGACGTTTTTCTTTTGGTCCAATACCATCCTTCCAGTGATATTCATCTGCAAAGCAGCCTCCAGGCCAGCGCAATACCGGTGTTTTTATTTTTTTCATTGCCTCTATAATATCCAGACGTAATCCATTTACATTTGGAATATCAGAGTTCTCCCCTACATAAAATCCATCATAAATGCATCTTCCTAAATGCTCTGAAAAATGTCCATATATATTTTTATCAATTTTACTTTTTACGGATTTTGCGTTTACAACGATCTGATTAGCCATAGTCTTTTTCCTTTCTTCTGTAATATTCCCGCTATCCTTTTACGCCTCCGCTTGTCAGCCCGGCTATAAAGAACTGCTGGTTACATAAAAACAAAATTAATATTGGAAGGATTGCAATTACTGATCCTGTAAGCATAATCGTATAATTTGCCGTATACGGATTGATCAATGAAGCAATTCCAACTGTTAAAGTAAAATGGTCATTACTTCTCATAACAATCAATGGCCACATAAAGCTGTTCCACTCATACATAGAAAGCAGTATACACATTGCTCCAAATGCTGGTTTCATCAGCGGTACCACTATCTTGGTAAACAGCCCAAGTTCTGTACAGCCGTCCAGACGTCCTGCCTCCTGAAAATCCTTTGGAAGGTTGGATACATATTGTCTGAAAAAGAAAATTGCCGTACAATTCACAATGAAAGGAAGTACCACACCTGCATAAGAATCGATAATTCCCATGTTTGTGATCAGTTTATATAAAGGCAATACAATAATTTCCAGTGGAATCATCATAACTATAAGCACTAATACAAATACAAAATTCTTTCCTTTAAAATCATATCCGCCGATTCCATATCCTACCAGTGATGACAGCACAAGTCCGCCGACAGTATAAATTACTGTTAAAATAAAGCTGTTAAAGAACCATTTAAAATACATTCCACCTTTGTAGGTAATCAGTTCCAGATAATTCTGCAGTCTGAGAGAATCCGGCGTTATTGCAAGTGACATTCCTTTCGTGAATAATTCATTTTGGTCTTTAATAGAACCGATAAATAAGAAAACAAGTGGGAACAGTTCGTACATTGCCACAAGTACAAAGAAAAGAAAAATTACTACCTGCACGATTCTTCTTTTTTTCTTCATCTCTATCTGTCCTCCTTCTCAAACATTCCGAATCCTTTCAACTGAATCAGATTGATCACAAGAATGATTAACAGCAGTACCATACCTATTGCAGAGCCAAGTCCCATATCATTTTTCTGGAATGCCTGGTTGTAAATATACCGGACAATTGTAAGACCATTATCTCCCGGATTCGTCTCATTCCAGTAAACATACCCTTCTGTAAACATACGGTATCCGTTTATAATTGTTAAGGTCAGTACATAAATGATAATAGGTTTTACCTGTGGAATGGTAATATGAATAAACTGCTGAAATTTGCTTGCTCCATCCACATCGGCAGATTCATATAATTCTGCCGATATACTCTGGAGTGCTGACAGACAGTAGATCATATTGATTCCCATTTCTCTCCAGCTTGCCAGAACTACCATAATAAAAATTCCAGATACATAACCCATCTTCCAGGTAACCGGGGTTCCTCCCAGTTTTACGATAATTGAATTGACAAAACCAATCTCGGTATCTCCAAATATTAACCGAAATGCAATACCTGCTGAAATCGTAGATACAAGTGCAGGAATAAATATAACTGAACGAAATAAATTCTTTAATTTCAATAATCGTGAATTTAAGAAAACCGCCAATGTAATTGGCATGATCAGCATAATTACCACCATACAGCACGTATAAATCGTACTTGTTTTTAAAGCATTAAAAAAGTGCTGATTATTTAAACGGGCGTAATTCTTGAGTCCTATAAAATGGCTTATTTTGAAACTGACAACCTTTTCAAAGCTCATTGTAAATGTGTCAATTATCGGGTACGCAAAAAATAAAAGAAACGCTATTATAAATGGCAGTACAAACAAATATGGGGCAATTTTTTTATTATATGCAAACCTGTCATAAAAACTTTTCTTTTTCTCCGTTTTCATGTAATTTCTCCCCCTCTCCATTCTTTTTATCAAGTAAGGGCATGGAACCTAACGGCCCATGCCCTCGATTTCATTTCAGATCATATCTTCACAAGTAATCCTGTATTTTAAAACTGCTTATCACGAAGCTCCTGTGCGGCTTCTTTTAAAGTCTCCTCTGCGTCCATGCCGCCGAGGAATGCATTATACATTGCTGTGTTAATAACCACATCCTGTGCATCTGCTGAAAGCTCTTTATTGTTTGGTGAAAGGACTTCTCCTCCGTTTTCAACATACTCTGAAAGGAGAGTAAACGGAGATTCATTGTAGAAATACTCACTTGGTGCAGTCAGTGCTTCATCTGTCCATGTGTCTACACGTACCGGGTCAAACATAAGGGACGTCCAGATATTTACATTGGCTTCATATGTCAGCTTGGAAAGTGTAAGAAGCTCTTTTGCAATATCAACATTTTCACACTGATTTGTAATTGCTGTACCGGTACCTCCGATACCAACTACGGATGCATCTCCTTCTTCCATAACAGGCATCAGACGAACTGCAATTTTTCCTTTTAAGTCTGGCATGTAGTTGATAAAACGTGACATGTACCATGATGGCATGGATAATGACGCATATGCACCGGAGTTCATTGCTGTCCAGAATTCCTCTACTGCCGTATGTCCACCTGCTGCTGCCACAGCTACACCTGAATTGTACTTATCAAGCATATAATCTAAGGTATCAATATTAATATCACTATCCAGAGTAACATCACCATTTTCGTCCAGGTAATCACCGCCGCGTGATACTATCATTGGCCAGAACGGTCTCTGATTGGATACTTCGTAAGAAGTCATCGGAATTCCAGTTTTCTCTAAAACATCTTCTCCTATCGTGTAATACTCATCCCACGTCTTAATATTATTTACATCATCAATGGTATATCCCGCCTGCTCCATGATATCCATATTGTAATACGTAAACATTGCTCCTACATGTGTCGGAAGTCCATAATAGTGATCATTAAATTTATAGATCTCAAATCTGGACGCGATGCAGTCATCTATTACATCTGAAACAATGTCATCCAGTTCCACAAGCTGACAGTCCTCTCCACAGAAATTTGCAAAATAGTTGATATTTATATCTGCAATATCTGGTGCACCTGTACCGGACTGCAGTGCAATCAACAGTTTTTCTGCCATCTCAGCATTTGCATAGACTTCAACATTTACGTCTACCGGTGCATCTGGATGTGCTTCATTGTATGCCTTTTCTCCAAATTCAAACATGGAGCTATGAAGCTCATTCGATACCCATACGGTAATTTCAGTAGGGTCTGCTGCCAATGCTGTCATACTGCCTGCTGCAACTAATGCTGCGGTTGAGATCAATAACGCTGCTTTCTTCATGTAAATATCCTCCTTTTGCTTTTTCAGCACATTTTATTTAAAAACTTTGCAAGTTTTTACTCTTATACATTGTTGTAAATTATTTTATATTTTTTTAAATGTTTTATATCTGTATACTATCACCGTCATGTATTATTGTCAATTTCACAAATTAAACAATATATTTTTTTAATTTTTGTATATTTTGCACTACCGTTCTATCTTGTGTTTTTGTTGATTTTCTAAAAATGATATTATATAATCATTTTATATTTTAAATATTTTAAATATTTAAAATAAACTTAAAATAGTTTTAAGGGAGGAACAAAATGATTCATGTAGTAAACATGCATGAAGGAATTGCTATTCATAAAGCACTTGCATCGGAAATACGTGTAGCTATTTTAGATCTGATGCTGGAAAATGAATCCATTAATTTAAATGATATTGCTCAAAAGCTTAATATGACAAATGGAGCCATTACACAGCATATCAAAAAACTGGAAGATGCCGGTTTGATCACTCTGACCCGTCCAACTGACGGACGTAACAATAATAAAATTTACAAAGTATCCTATGATCGTATTTTAACGGAACTGCGCAGTGAAAAAACAGCGCCTAACGTATACCAGTCCGAAATACGTCCCGGTCTGTATACCGATTTTCAGGTTTTTCCTACCTGCGGAATCGCAACTGCTGAATCTGTCATAGGAGATTATGATGATCCTCGCTATTTTTCAGATCCAAATCATGTATCTGCAGAAATGGTCTGGTTTGCTAAAGGATATATAGAATATCTTCTTCCTTCAATCCTTCCTAAAAATCAGCAAATTGACCAGATCAGTATTTCTGCTGAACTTTCCTCTGAGGCTCCCGGATCCAATGACTATTATCCATCTGATATTTACTTTTCTATCAATGGAACAAATCTCGGATTCTGGACAAGTCCCGGAGATTTTGGTAATATTCGTGGACGTTACACACCTGACTGGTGGAGCACTACTTCCAATCAATATGGTATACTAAAAACACTTGTTGTAAATCACGATGGTACCTTTATTGATTCCATCCCTATTTCCAAAATTACCATTGACGAACTGCAGCTGACTTCGGAATCTCCGATTCGCCTCCGGCTTTCTGTTCCTGAAACAGCAGCTCATCTTGGAGGACTGACTATTTATGGTCGTAATTTTGGAAATTACGACCAGGATATTAAAGTTATGATTTCTTACAGTCCATTATAAAAGTTCTATATATTAAAAAACCGGGTAATAAATTACCCGGTTTTTAATTATTTTATATTTTTATATATATTTTATATTTTTATATAAATTATATTGTATTATATAATTCTTTGTATTATACTCAAGGCATATCATATTCTTTTATCAAGGAGGTTTTGCCATGAGCACTATTACAGTAAAGACCAATGATGTTCGTTTTCCTGTTGCCAATGATCTGTATGGTCTTTTTTTCGAAGACATCAACCGTTCCGGTGATGGTGGCCTTTATCCTGAAATGCTTCGAAATCGTACTTTTGAAGATTCCATTTTACCAGACCAGTGTACCTTTCTTAATAATGGTCTTGACTTCAAAACACCAAGTGGATGGCAAGATCAGTTCAACAACGGCGAAGGATTACGCCGATGGATAGAGGCTCTTCCACCAACCCATATTCCGGCATGGTACTCTGAAAATGCTGACATGTGCCTGGATTATGTCCATACATTAAATGAAAAACGCAAAGCAGCATTATGCGTTAATTTCCATAAATCCAGTTTTATTTATAATATTGGGTACCATGGTGTTGCAGTCTCAGAACATGCCGCCTATCATGGTTATTTATTTATTCAGGCTGACGTACCATGTTCTCTTACATTACGTTTTACCTCTTTCGATTTTTTCAAAACATATGGTTCTTGTAAAATATTAGTAAATGACACAGATTATCAGAAATATAATTTTCAACTGACTTCTGATTCAAATGATCCAAATGCTGTTTTTGTAATATCTTCAAATTCTGAAGTAACTGTACGTTTTGGATATTCTTCATTAATGCCGGATGATACATTTTTAGGACATGGTCTGCGAAAAGATCTTGTTAACATGTTAAAAGATACTTCATCTCGTTTCCTTCGTTTTCCTGGTGGATGTATTGTCGAGGGTTTTACCAAAGAGACTTCCATGCATTTTTACAATACGATAGGTCCTGAATGGGAACGCCCTTCTCACAACTTAATGTGGCATTACAGAACATCTAATGGTCTTGGATACCATGAATATCTTCAGTTGTGTGAAGATCTGAATTTAGAACCTTTATATGTTATTAACTGTGGTATTACCTGTCAGGGAAGAAAAGGTGTACTATTTGAGGGGGATGAATTAAATCAATGGCTTCAAGAAGCTATAGATGCCATTGAGTACGCAACTGCTCATGCGGACACTTACTGGGGTTCTAAACGTGCTGTTGCCGGACATCCGGCACCTTTTTCCATGCCTTATGTCGAAATAGGAAATGAAAATCTGGGACCTGAATATATTTCTCGATATAATTTTTTTTATCAGGAATTAAAGTCTAAGTTTCCTGACATTAAATTTATAGCAAACATTCACGTAGAAAAAGAAGGACTTACTACAGATATTGTGGATGAACATTATTATAATACTCCAGAATACTTTGCAAGACAGATGCACCTGTTTGATGACTATGACCGTAATGGGCCTGAAATTTTTGTTGGCGAATACGCGGTAACGAATGGAAATGATGTCGGAAATCTTCGCTCAGCCATTGCTGAGACCATGTTTCTCATAGGAATTGAAAATAACCAGGATATTGTAAAGTTAACCGCTTATGCACCTTTATTTAATCATATTTCTTATACTAGCTGGACCCCGGATTTGATTGCTTTTGATAATCATCGTGCTTACGGTATTCCATTTTACTATGCGCTTTCTATGCTCGCTGCCAACCGTGGGAAGCAGGTTGTTTCCGTTCATGTAGATTCTCCTTCTGATTATGAAGATTTGATCGGTTTGCCTGGTATTCTTGCATCTGGAAAAGGAGTAAAAATACGAAATATGACATGCAATGGTGTATCGGTTTTCCCTTCTCATAACATTGTTTCTGATTTGCAAGTAGAGAGTAATACATACAATACATGGGAAGACGATAACTCCGAATTATTAAAATCCCCGGGGCTTTCCGTTGAGGAAGTTCTCAAAGATATCAAAACTTACGTTACTTTCGGAGAAACTGAATACCGTGATACTATACTAGAAGCGGAAATGTACCTTTCTGATCCATCTGTAAAGGCCTCTGTTGCTTTCTGGATTCATAACAATACCATGCTCCATAATCAGGATGAAACGCATTGTGATGATTCCAAACTATGGACTCCTGTTTATACCAACCGCTATGTATGGACTCTGGATAATCACACCGGTTATATTGATGCCATTACCCGCAGTCGTTATTCCTGGAGAAGTGAAGCTCAAAGTCTGCCCGATCTGGAATATGGAAAATGGATGAAAATACGTGTGGAAGCGCACAATAATCTTATCCGCTGCTATATCAATAATAAACTTGTGCAGGAACAGCCAAATATCAGTTTTCCTGTAATTGCATCCACTGCTTCTGTTGAAGATCATACTCTTATTTTAAAAATTGCCAATATTGACCTGAGTGAACAACCTGTTTCCATTCACCTTGATTGCGATGTAGACGCATCCTACGAAGCCCTTGTTCTGACACATGAAGACCCTAAAGCTGAAAATTCCTTTGATTCTCCGGAAAATGTTTCACCGGTTACGGTTCATTATCAGAATGCATCCTCGGATTTTACCTACAATGCTCCACCTTGCAGTTTCAGTATTTTAAAACTGACCATCTCATAATCTGCATTTTCACACAGCGAAAAAGCACCTTGGACGAGGTGCTTTTCCTGATTTAAGGATATATGAACATTGTGTTACAATGAAGTAACCTTATCATTAGACCTCAAAAAGAAGGTCTCCATAAGATGGCATTGGCCATGCTTCTTTATCTACGATCATTTCCAGTTTATCTACAGGAGCACGAAGTGCTGCCATTGCCGGAACGATGCTGTCATGGAAGAATCTTGCCTGTTTTTCAATATCTTCGATGGTAGCAGCTTCTGCTGTCAGTTCTGTCAGTTTGCCAAGTGCTGCCTCGGTTTCTTCCAGAAGATCAGATGTCTGATTTAACAGTCCCACCTGTACGGTTGCTTTTGCACCGGCCGCTGTTACGGCATTGATTGTATCTGCCAGGTTCTTGGTATAGCCAATCACTGCAGGAATAATCTGCTTGCTGGCCACATCAATCATGGTCTTTGCTTCAATATTAATTGCTTTTGCATATGCTTCATACTGAATCTCTACGCGTGCTTCCAGTTCTACCTTGCTGTATACATGGAATTTCTCGAACATGGAAACTGTTTTTTCTGTAACCAGAGCAGGAATGGCATCTACCATAGATTTCAGGTTCGGCAGACCTCTTCTTTCTGCTTCTGCCACCCATTCATCAGAATAACCATTGCCGTTGAAGACAATTCTCTGATGCTCGGTTGCGTATTTCTTAATCAGATCATGTGCACACTGTTCAAAGTCTTCTGCTTTTTCCAGTTCATCGCAGGCTTCGCAGAATGCCTCTGC
This sequence comes from uncultured Lachnospiraceae bacterium, assembly GCA_900544685.1. Classification (GTDB taxonomy): domain Bacteria; phylum Bacillota; class Clostridia; order Lachnospirales; family Lachnospiraceae; genus Marvinbryantia. Next base: position 60,741 of record UQWA01000014.1, read on the forward strand.
TACGATGGTGTTCAGCACGATATTCGGTGATGCAATAGAATCCTTGGAACCAACCATACGGAACTCAAATTTGTTTCCGGTAAATGCAAACGGTGAGGTTCTGTTACGGTCTGTAGCATCTTTGGAAAATACCGGAAGGGTCTTAACACCCGTATCCAGCTTATCGCCTGTGATACTGTGTGTAGCGCTTCCTGTACTGATTAACTGTGCAACTACGTCATCCAGCTGGTCTCCAAGGAAGATGGAAATAATTGCCGGAGGTGCCTCGTTAGCACCCAGTCTGTGGTCATTTCCTACGTCTGCAGCTGCTTCACGGAGCAGATCTGCATGTTCATCTACCGCCTTTAAGATACAGGTCAGTACCAGCAGGAACTGAATGTTCTCATGTGGTGTTTTGCCCGGATCCAGAAGATTGATACCATCATCTGTAGTGATGGACCAGTTGTTATGTTTACCGGAACCATTGACACCATCGAATGGTTTTTCATGAAGCAGGCAGTGCAGACCATGTTCGCATGCTGTCTTTTTCAGAATCTTCATAACCAACTGGTTCTGGTCTACTGCTACGTTGGCTTCCGAATAAATCGGAGCCAGCTCATGCTGTGCAGGAGCTACTTCGTTGTGCTGTGTCTTGGCAGTTACGCCCAGCTTCCACAACTGCTCGTTTACATCTTTCATATAAGCAGCAATTCTCTGACGGATGGTACCGAAGTAATGGTCATCCATTTCCTGTCCTTTTGGAGGCATCGCACCAAATAAAGTACGTCCTGTAAAGATCAGGTCTTTTCTCTGTAAATATTTCTTCTTGTCAACCAGGAAGTATTCCTGTTCCGGTCCTACAGAAGGAGTTACTTTCTTGGATGTGGTATTTCCAAATAAACGAAGGAGTCTTAAGGACTGTTCGTTGATTGCCTGCATGGAACGAAGCAGCGGAGTCTTCTTATCCAGTGCCTCTCCTGTGTAGGAGCAGAATGCTGTCGGGATACAGAGAATAGCTCCTGCGGCATCTTTTCTCACATAAGCCGGTGAAGTACAATCCCATGCTGTATAACCTCTTGCCATGAATGTGGCACGCAGACCACCTGATGGGAAGGATGATGCATCCGGTTCGCCCTGAATCAGTTCCTTGCCTGACAGTTCCATCAGAATGCTTCCGTCCTCTTTCGGAGCAGTAATGAAAGAATCGTGTTTTTCAGCAGTTACACCAGTCAGTGGCTGGAAAATATGAGTATAATGAGTTGCGCCTTTTTCCACTGCCCAGTTCTTCATAGCTTCTGCAACTACATCTGCTACAGAAAGATCCAATGGTGTGCCCTCATCAATTGTCTTTTTTAATTCTTTGTACACCTTCTTCGGAAGACGTTCACGCATTACCTTGTCATTAAAGACGTCTTCTCCGAAGATCTTTGCTACGTTAAATGCCTCGCTCATAATTATCCTCCTCATCAATTGTTGAAAAAAAGGCGCTCCGCATATTTGCGGAACGCCTTCGTTCTCTAAAAATCTCATCTCTGTTTTTCAAGATACCCATACATTACTACGGTTGTTTTGAAAATGCAAGAGCTTTTTTGTGATTTGTTTATCAGAATATTTGTTGTTTTTAATTTATTTTTTGGATCATAGTATCTGTAATGCAATTCATGCTTCCGGTTTTTATTTGGCTGTTGCCGCCTGTTTCATCTCGGTAATCACAATTTTTGAACCATTCTTCCATCGTGTCTTGCTGTACGGTCTTACCCAGATCTGGATCTTATTCACAGATCCACGATAAGCCCATTTGGACAGATTCACGCTCACAGCTCTGGTTCCTCCTCCTTTTACCTTCACTGAACTTTCGTACACACTGTTCCCATGGAAAAAGCGGATGCGCACATGGGCATATTTTTCCTTCATACCAGTGATGTTCAACTTACAGGTAAAATACTTTCTGGATGTAAAATTCAGTTTTGAAGAAAATCTCCAGTCCGCACCTACATACAGATTCGGATTAATAGAAGTATGCACCTTTACGGTCGTTTTTCTTCCGCTCTTCTTTACCGTTGCATTATAACCATTCTTCACCGAGTTTGTAATATTCTTTGGCTTGGTAACTGTCTTAAAGACTGTACCCTTTCCAGAGGTATAGCTTCCCATGGAAGAGAACTTCTTCCAGCTAAATCCCGGAATCACAGAACTCCAGTTCTTAATACCAATACTCTTCAATGCAAACTGAGATACCTTCTTGGAACCTGATGAGTCAATGTACTTAAATACATTCCAGATCTGCTTCTTTTTATCTGCGTACTCCAGATTGCCTTTTTTATTTGTCCATACACCCAGATACAATCCCTGAGATGTCTCCTGCTTATGGTCCACATGCCGGTTCATAATAAAAGCATCTACTTTGTCATTAAACTCTGTAATATAATAAGCATACGCCCATGCAGCTGCCTGAAGCGTCTCATTCGTCGTTCCGTAAGAGACGGATGTGAATCCCTGCTCAGACAATAATATGCGCACATCACTTCTGAAATGTGAGGACACATAATTTGTCAGGTAGCTCAGATTCTTCATCGTTACCTGTTTGGTGCTGTCAGAATTTGTCACATTATCATTCCAGAAGTTCGGATCTGTCAATGGAGACGGATATGGATGGAATGCCAGATTCCAGTTAATGTCTCCCTCCTGCTTCAAACGTTTTGCAAATGCATCCAGTGTAGACTTGGATGTATAGCATTTTCCATGAGGCTGCAGGATATTCCACAGATGATCCAGAGAAATATAAACTCTTGCTTTGCTGTAAACACTGCGCAGTGCCATAGATACTACACGGAAACTTCTGGTATAAGCATCAATGTACTCATTGAAAGATAATTTTCCCATGTAATTGTAATCGTTGTAGTTATTTACTTCATTTCCAACGATCCAGTTCACAATTGTACCATACTTACCGTTACTGTTCATATAACGGTCTCCCAGGAAATGCATCAATGCTTCCAGTGTCTCCAGACCTTCCTGATCCATGGTATTAATCCCATAGTAATTCTTGCCCGTATTACGTGCATTTGGCGGCACCAGAACTTTACCACCCCTGTACTGCCGCAGCAAAAGTATGCCAGATACAATCACATTACTGCGTGCCAGTTCCTTGGTCTGCCGGTCTACCTCGTTGCAGCCGGACTTCAAAAACCAGTACTGTCTGCCCTGATACGTATATGGATATGCAGAAGAACTGTTCTTCTGTCCGCTTGTTGCAATAAATGTATCCAGACAAATATTCACTGCCGCGTGCTTGATCCCCAGATCCTCTGCATCCGAGATCATAGTAGGCTTAATATGCAGTCCCTTTTTGGACGCTGCTTTTGGGAAAGCCTTCCGCACAGGCGCCAGACATTCCGGATTGGTAATGTACTGGAAATTGCTTACAATCTGATATTTGTTATTTTTCTTCACCGCAATGGCAAACTTCCTGTAAAGAATACTGGATCTACTCTTCATGTTCAGATTCACACGGTAAGTAACCAGACTTTTCTGTGCCTTTGTTCCTGCTACAATAGACTTCTTTGTTACCTGTTTCTCATAGGGAAGCAGTGCCACCAAATAGTAATTGCCATCTGTGCCCGCCATAATGGTAGCACCTGATGCTTTCACTTCCACTTTACTGTGATCCGAAGAACTGATCTGACAGCTCTGTATCTCCATAGATTTTGCAGCTTGTGCCTGGATTCTCATTCCCAGAATCAGACACAGAAATATCCCTGTTACTGCCAGGTATCTCCATACGCTGACTTTCTTTCCCTCATAACTCACGTTCTCTTTCTCTCCTTATACCAGCAGTCTCAGTGCCTGCCTGTCATTTTTCACATCTACCACCTCATGATAACCGCCAAATTCTCCATCCTGAGTCCATGCAACCGGAGTCTCTGAAATAAACTTCACAGCCTTGCTGCAAAACTGGTAAAAATACTTGTTATTATCAGATTTCCCGGCAAGTACCGCCTGAATGATCTCGTTCAGTTCCAGAATATTCTGTGGTGTCTTAATCAGCGTCACTTCAAATACCCCATCGTCCAGATGAACATGTTTGCCTGTGATGTTGCGGAATCCTCCGACAGAAGTAGAATTTGTCACCATACCAAAGATAAAATCTCCCTCTACCGTCATCTCCTCAGACTCCACCCGCATCGGATAAGTCTTAATATCTGTCAGCTTCTTAATGCCTTCCAGAATGTATGCCAGATGCCCAAGAACATTTTTCACATCCTGGCTGGTTTCATAGGATACATCGGTAAAGAGTCCGAATGCTGCAATATACACAAAATAATCGTCATTAAATCTTCCAATATCGCACGGGAATTCATTCCACGCTGCAATATGCTCTGCAGCCTTCGTCATGCTGGTAGGTATCTTCAGGCTGTGGGCAAAATCATTGGTGCTTCCACATGGAATATAGCCGATGGCACTGCGGTGCTCACACTCCATCACTCCACTGATGACTTCGTCCAGTGTCCCGTCTCCTCCGCTGCAGATAATCAGCTCATATTTTCCTTCCACCTCTTTTGCCTTGACTCTGGCATCCCCGGCAGACTGGGAAATATAAAGTGTCAGGTCAAAATCTGCTTTGATAAAAATGTCTACAATATCCAGCAGTTTATTGCGAATTGATCCCTTTCCTGACTTCGGATTCACTATAAACAATACCTTTTTCTTCATGTTACTTATCTCTCCCATTTATCACATAATGCATCTATCTGATCAGCAAATTTTGCCAGATCCTTATTCGCTCCACCCTCATTGCGGTGGATCACTGCAAGCAGTCTCTGTCCTGCTGCCAGCAGTCTGTCAAATACTGTATTCCTGCGGCTTCCTGCTGTGTATTCCTTCTTCGGTACCGGAATACCTGTGGTAGCCTTAATATACCGGTTCTCTGCCAGGTCATAAATGGTTCCGCTGTACGGAGCCTCTGCATCCAGCCCCAGCTCTGCCCGGATCCGGCTGGCAAAAGCCACACAGGCATCATCATCTCCATGATTGACAAATACCTTCTCCGGCTTCTTCTGGAAGGATGCGATCCAGCGATACAGACCATCTTTATCTGCATGACCGCTGATACCGGTCAGTACACGGATCTCTGCCTTTACTTCAATATCTTCTCCGAACAGCTTCACATGCTTCGCACCTTCTACAATGGCGCGTCCCAGTGTTCCGTTAGACTGGTATCCAACAAACAGAATGGTAGATTCCTTTCTCCACAGATTATGCTTCAGATGATGCTTGATACGTCCGGCATCACACATACCACTGGCAGAAATGATAACCTTCGGTTTCTCGTTAAAGTTGATCATCTTGGATTCATCTCCGGTAACTGCTGTCTTCAGTCCCGGGAAACCGATTGGATTGATACCTCGATTCACCAGATCAAGCGCATCTTCGTCAAAGTCTTCCATCTGCTCCATAAAAATACGGGTAGCCTCAATTGCCAGCGGACTGTCCACGTATACCTCAAAATTATCGTGTCCGTGGATCAGCTTATCTTCCTTGATCTTACGGATAAAATACAGCATCTCCTGCGTTCTGCCCACTGCAAATGCCGGAATAACCACGTTACCGCCCCGGTCAAAGGTCTTCTGGATCACATCCGTCAGATCTTTAATATAGTCCGGTCTCGGTCCATGGCTGCGATTACCATAGGTCGACTCCATCACCACATAATCTGCATCCTGAATATACTGCGGATCCCGGATCAGTGGCTGATGTTCATTACCGATGTCACCGGAAAATACGATCTTTTTCTTCACGCCGTCTTCTTCTATCCAGACTTCAATAGAAGAGGATCCCAGGAGATGTCCCGCATCTACAAACCGAATCGTAATCCCTTCTGCAATCCGCTGTTCTTCCATGTAACGGCATCCTATAAAGCACTTCATGACTCCCTGTGCATCCTCTACGGTGTACATCGGTACATATTCTTCCCTGCCTGCACGTCTTCCCTTACGATTACGCCATTCTGCCTCGAACATCTGAATGTGTGCACTGTCTCGAAGCATGATATCACACAGCTTCTCCGTCGCTTCCGTGGCAAAGATCTGTCCACGAAAACCATTCTTGTATAACAGAGGCAGCTTACCGGAATGGTCAATATGTGCATGTGTCAGCAGCACCATATCCACTTCACCCGGTGCAATCGGCAGTTCTTCATTCACAAACGTATCAACGCCCTGCTCCATACCGCAGTCAATCAGTATCTTCTGTCCACACGCCTCCAGATACGTACAGCTTCCGGTTACTTCATGAGTGGCACCTAAAAATGTAAGCTTCATATGACTCCCTCCTTGCTCGTTCTGCGTCTTCTGCCGGGAAGAAAACATCTGTTTTCGTTCTTGTTTTCCACCCTGTTGCTTTCTTTTCCAATAACGCAAAACGGGATATACTTTACATAAAGTATACCCCATTCTCTTTCAATTCGGTAGCCATTTTTTGGTATTTATAAACTTTTAATGATTACATTTTCTTTCTCCTCTCACTCAGAATTTTCTTCAACATATCGGGCGAGGGCTCCTCGCCTTCCAGTTCGGGATGTTCCTTCAACATAGCTTCTTCTTTATCGGCACTGTCCATGATCTCCTGGCGGATGTGCTCCGTCAGGCGCCGATCCTCTTCTGATTCCGGCGGCCAGTCTTTTCCCGAGAGAAACTTTTCGAAGAATTCCTCGTCCGACAGGATCTCTTCTCTTGTCATGCTCATAATCCTCATAATCTAAGTCCCTTCTTGACTTTTCCCCCATATAGTATATAAGATAAATATGCAGCAGATGGAACGATACCGTCTGCAAATAACTTCTCTATATGGAGGTTCGTCATGAAACGAATTATCTTAACCGGCGGTGGAACAGCCGGTCATGTTACACCTAATATTGCCCTGCTTCCCCGACTGAAGGAGCTGGGGTATGACATCCATTACATAGGATCTTACGAGGGGATTGAGAAAAAATTAATTGAAGAAATGCAGATCCCCTACTATGGCATTTCTTCCGGTAAGCTCAGACGCTACTTTGATTTAAAGAACTTCAGTGATCCGTTCAAAGTGCTCAAGGGCTATGCCGAAGCTCGCAGATTAATGAAAAAGTTAAAACCGGATATTGTTTTTTCCAAGGGTGGTTTTGTCGCTGTTCCTGTCGTCATGGCAGCCAACCGTGCACACATCCCGGTCATCTGTCATGAATCTGACATGACGCCTGGACTTGCCAACAAGCTGACCGCTCCTTTTGCTACCAGAATCTGCTGCAATTTTCCAGAGACTGTCAAGTATCTTCCGGCAGAAAAAGCAGTGCTTACCGGGTCTCCAATCCGGCAGGAACTGAAAAGTGGCAATAAGGACGTAGCCCGTGTATTCTGTGGATTCACCTCTGATAAACCGGTACTTCTGATCATCGGTGGAAGTCTCGGTTCAGCTAATGTGAACGCTGCCATCCGTGGTATCCTTCCTCAGTTACTTCCTGATTTTCAGGTCATCCACCTGTGTGGAAAGGGAAAGCTGGATCCATCCTTAAATGGCACAGAAGGCTATGTACAGTTTGAATATATCAAAAAGGAGCTGGCAGATCTGTTTGCGCTCTCAGATATCGTAGTCTCCAGAGCCGGTGCAAATGCCATCTGCGAACTTCTGGAGCTGCGTAAGCCGGCACTGCTGATTCCGCTTGGATCCAATGCCAGCCGTGGTGACCAGATCCTGAATGCAGAATCTTTCCGCAGCCAGGGCTTCTGTGAAGTTCTGACGGAAGATGATCTCACACCGGACCGTCTTCTTTCTACGATCCACAGTCTCTACGACAACCGTGATACCTATATTCAGTCTATGGAAAAGAGTCAGCTCAGCAATGCGATCTCTTCCATCACAGATCTGATTGAATCCTGCGTAAACAAGTCAGCGAAGTAATATTTCTTGTTTACAGAACCTTATTTTTGTGTCGGTCATTGCGACCGACACTTTTTGTAACAGGCTCTGCCGGCTGTATCTGGTATTATCTCTGTTTATTACAGATCCCTATATTCTTCACCAAACAGCTTCTTCAGGTACTGTCTGCCACGATAGATCCGCGTACGCAGCAGATCTATGGAAATATTCAATTTTTCTGCCACGTCCTTTTCTGGCAGATTCAAGATACAGACCTGATACAGTGCCTCGTACCAGTCCTTGTTTTTCTGTTCCAGTTCATACAATATCTGACTCAGGAAATACTTTGCAGCAAATTCCTTTGCCGGATCTGCTTTATAACATTTTTCCTGACATGCCTCACTAATCTGCGCTTCATCCACGGAAAGCCTTTTCTTTCTTCTGTAATAATCGTTCAGCAGATTTTTAGATACAGATAACAGCCAGCCTTTCTCAAATCCCGGCTCTACTGTATGTAAATATTCAAAATACCTCAAAAAAGTCTGCTGACAGATATCATTTGCAAGCTCTTCATTCTGCGTCCGAACCAACACCGACCGGTATATCAGTCGCTGATACGCATGATATACCGTAAGGAAGGTATTGTCATTCATAAAAATGTTCCTCTTTCGTTTTATCTGCTGAATTTCTCTAACAGGTCCTTTCTGTCTGCATCTGACAGTGTGCCTGGTTTCCAAGTCACACCGATCTTATCGTGCTTCATTCGCGGAATCAGGTGGATATGGAAATGAAATACCGTCTGACCGGCTGCCTCATGATTATTCTGTACTACATTGATACCATCGCAGCCCAGAACAGATTCCATCTTAGCTGCCATCTTCTTTGCCAGAATAAATGCTTTGGCAACCAGTTCTTCCGGCATTGTGAGTATATCACTGTAATGTTCCTTTGGAAGAATCAGCATGTGTCCTTTTGCAGCAGGTCCCACATCCAGGATAACTTTAAACTCCTCGTCTTCATATACAACTGCGGATGGAATATCCCCAGCTAAAATTTTGCAAAAAATACAGTTCTTATCTGTCATTTTTCTCTCCCTCCTGCGTATATATTTATATAATTATCTTTCTTTGATAACATATTACGGCGTAAAGTTCGAAAATGTCAACAGTAATATGTGTCTAAAACGTTGATTTTACAAGGTTTTTTTGGCGGCAGAATGAGATTTGAAGCCGTCTGTTTTCCATGCTTTTCAAGGAGGATCTGTTATGAATACAGCCGAAAAATATGAAGTTCTTTTATCTACGATTTCACATGAAATCCGTAACCCTGTCACATTGATCAACAGCTATCTGCAGCTCATCTCTGCCGCACACCCGGAAGTAGGAAAGTTCGAATACTGGGACACTGTCGGAGAAGAGATGCAGCATCTGAAAGTTCTGCTGACAGAACTTTCCCACTTCAACAACAGCATGTGTATCCATCCCATATCTCTGGATATGAACACTTGGCTCCCAGCCTACACCCTGCATGCCAAAGCATTCCTGCACAGTCTTTTTCATACTGGCGATGCATCGGTTCCTTTTTATGTAACTCTGGCACCGGATCTGCCTGTTATCCCTGCAGATCCGGACAAGCTTCAACAGGTACTGGATAATCTGATCCGCAATGCCGCAGAAGCCATTGCAGAAGGCTCCATTACATCCAATGCACCATTGGTGTCTGGTCAGATTACGCTCTCTGCAAAAGCGGATGAATCTATTTTATTTCTCTCTGTGGCAGACAATGGCTGTGGTATAACACCCGAACAGCTTCCGCATCTGTTTGAGCCATTTATCTCCTACAAAAGAACTGGCTCCGGACTGGGACTTTCCATTGCAGAGCGTATTCTGCACGCCCATCACGGAACCATTTCCGTACAAAGCGATGATTCCGGAACCAGATTTCTCATCTGCCTGCCGATTCTGTAAAGACAGTATAAAAGAAACCGTAACATGGCTGTGACTTTAAAAAAGTCCGGCCCGTTACGGTTTCTTTACTATCTCTTATATGTTATTTTTTTATTCTTTCTGTGGCAGACGACAATGCAAATCAGAATTCCACCTAAGAATCCTCCCAGATGCGCCATATTATCTGTCCCTGTCTGTGTAAATCCCTGTATCAGTGAAAGCAGTGCCATAACAACCATTCTCCGCCTCAGTTCTTCCGGAACCCGGTCAGAATTGCGCACAATCAGATAAAGCAGCGCCCCCACTACGGCAAAAATAGCTCCGGATGCACCTGCAGAAACAGCAAAATTTCCTGTCTTTTCTGCCACCATCATAGACAGGAAATTTCCCAGTAATCCGCCTCCCAGATAGATAAGCAGATACCGTATCTTTCCTGCCACTTTTTCCAGCATATCTCCTACAAAAATCAACAGCAGCATATTGTAAAACAGGTGCTGTACTCCAAAATGCAGGAACATACAGGTGAACAGCCGGTAGTACTCTCCCTGCTGTGTTACCAGTGGTTCATACATGGCACCATGACGTACCATGAACAGCGTGTCTGTGGTACTTCCCATAATCTCCAGCACGATAAATACCACAATATTTATCACTACCATCAGCAGGTTGCATTTTTCCCTGCTCCGTAAGAAATCCTGTATTTCCTGTAATGTGCCCTTGTTATTTTCCAATGTCTGTCTGCCTCCGTTTTCCAATTTCTTCTCTGTGCTACACGAAATAATGAACAATGCTTTTTGGTGTTGCTAAAAGCTGATAGTTTATTGCAACATTCATTAGTCTTTCCGATCTTACCGTCTCAAATAAAGTACAATCAAAACTCTTGTATTAATACTCTATCTGTATTAGAATTAAAGCAGAAAAAAGCAGGAATGTCCAGTTCCTGTGAAAATTTAATCAAAATGTACAAGGAGGATTTTTATTATGGCATACGTAATTTCTGACGAATGTGTAAGCTGCGGAACATGTGCAGAAGCATGTCCTGCTGAAGCTATCAGCGAAGGTGATGGAAAATATGTAATCGATGCAGATGCATGTCTGGAATGTGGAACATGTGAAGCAGAATGCCCAACAGGTGCTATCTCTGCTGAATAATCTGACTGTTTACAGATCCATATAAGAATGTAAAAGAGTTCCGAATTTTCGGAACTCTCAGACTGTAGACAAACTTGGTGTTGGGTGTTATGCCCAGCACCATTTTTCTTTTAAAACTTCTTTTCTTTTTATTTTCTTCAAA
>UQWA01000015.1 GCA_900544685.1 uncultured Lachnospiraceae bacterium
CTATCCCCTCAAGATTGAGGGGCAGGGGAGTTGAAGTGTCGAAGACACTTTTTTATGATAATTATTTAACAACAAAACGATGCATAAATTGTGAATATTGCATAAAAACAATATTTACTTTTTAAATATATTGCAATAAAATGACAAATATGATATATTGTAGAAAATTAATCCATTGGACAAACTAAATATGGGGAAGGGATATAGGAATGAATCAACAAGAAATGAAAGAGGAAAATAAAAAGAAACTATTTTCCGAGATACTTTCCAATCCTGGAATTTCACGTATTAGGCTGGCAAAGAAATGCAGCTACAGCAAAACAACGGTTTCGATTTTAGTAGATGAATTGATTAAAGAAGGATATGTGGAAGATGGAGGAACAGCTGCCAATGCCGGACATACACAGGGACGAAGACCAACGTCACTGTTCCCAAATACCAGAAAATACACCGTGTTGATTGTAAATTGGGATAAGAAGTATGTTCAGTTGGCGAGAGCAGATCTGGCAACAGATGTTAGCTGCATAAAAGAAATTTCGATTGCAGAAACAGAGGATCCACAAATTGAATTATTTTCCTGCCTGGAACAATATATTCGTCAAGAATGTGACGGAATGTACGTTCTGGCAGTGTGCTGGATTTTACCAGCGATGATTGACAGGGAGCATGATTGTCTGATATCAGCTGTTTTAGAAGAAAAAATGACGATACATTTTTTTGAACATGCAGAGCATCGCTTCCCATATATAAGACATTTTTACTTTAATGATACAGCATGTCTGGCATACGCTGAGAAAGTGCATGGACAGACTTCAAACGAAGATTTTGTATACATAAATATGAATGATGGTATCGGAGCTACATTTGTATTAAATGGAAATCTTCTGGGAGGTCCGGTTGGACTGACTACTCAGTTTGGATCATTTTCCCTGTCATCTGTTCGAGAAAGAGATAAGAAAAGATGTCTGGAAAATGAAATTGGTGAAAAAGGAATTCGTCAGAGATTTATAAAAATCAGACAAGAGTACTGGGAAAATACCGATGATATTCCAGAGAAACTTTATTTTAAAGATATAGGAAGCCTTGCAGCAAAAGGTGATATGTCGGCAAAGAAGATGCTGGATGAGATATCCAGGGATATGAGTTATGCACTAGGCAATTTAATAACCATACTTCATGTGAAACGTATAGTGATTGGGGGATCTGGCCGTGCACTTGGAAGAGTTTTTTTAGATTGTGTTAAGCGTGACATCCAGGATATTGGATTTTGGCAGTTCATCGAAGATACGGAAATTAAATTTTCAGATTTAGATTATTATGCAGTTTTGGATGGCGCCGTACATTACTTTTTAGATCAGTGTTTTGAATTCATTACACTGGAAGAACAGGAGGAAACAGGATGAGTATTGAGAAGAGAATCATTGCGGTAAATTCAAATTGTTATCATGGCTATTCCATCGAAGATGCATTGGAAGGTATTCATGCAGCAGGATTTCACTATGTGGAACTGACAGCTACAAAAGGATGGACGGAACATGTATTTCCAACACAGTCATTTGCCTATTTACTGGGCTTAAAGAAAAAGATGGGAGAACTGGATATAAAACCATTTTCTATGAGTGGACATTGCAATCTGATGGATGAGGAAAGGCTTCCAGACTTCATTCAGAATATCGAGCTGGCACATTTCTTTGGATGCGATTATATTGTGAGTTCTGTTGGAGAAGCACATTTAAAAGATCGTCAGACAACGGGCAATCAGATACTGTGTGAACATTTGAGATCATTACTGCCATATCTGGAAAAGTATCAGATGACACTGGTACTGGAAATTCATGGAGATCACTGTACCGGAAAAATTCTGAAAGAGATTACAGATACAGTCGCTTCTAAATGGGTAAAAATTAATTATGATACAGCGAATGCTATTTTTTATGGAGGCGTAATTCCAGAAAAAGATATGGATAACTGTGGAGAAGATCTGGCATATATTCATCTGAAGGATAAAGCTGGCGAGCAGAAAGAATGGAATTTCCCAGCACTGGGAGAAGGAAATGTGAATTTCCCGGTAATTTTTAAGAAACTGGAAGAAAAACAAAATCTGTGTCCATTCAGTATTGAGATAGAATTCACTCCGGAAGGTGCAGGAAGTCTGGAAAATGTAAATAAAGCGGTAAAGACATCAGCTGAATATTTGATCCGTCATGGTTTCGTTTTATAAATTATTTTAGAATCAAACACAAAAAGTGTGTTGAGATAAGAAAAAGGAGGAATAAGAAAAATGAACAAGAAAGTACTTACACTTACTATGGCAGTAGCAATGGCAGCGTCCGTAGGAGCAGTAGCAATGGCAGAAGACAGCAAGACGTTTGGATATATCGCATATGATATGACAGATATCTGGAATGAATATTCTGCAAATGCATTTGAGTATGCAGCAGAACAGGCTGGTGTAGATGCCGTTGTGCTGGATTCCAAGAACAGTCTGGAGGAATCAGTAACAGCTATGGAGTCTCTGATTCAGCAGGAGGTTGATGGTATTTCTGTATTCCCTATCTCTACGGAACAGGGTGCACAGCTGGTAAAAATGGCAAATGAAGCTGGTATTCCGGTAACAATTGAAAACTTTGCCATGGATATTGATGATCCTGGTGATTATATTGCATCTGTTGCATGCCAGTATGATGAAATCGGTTACAATGCAATTAAATATATTGCAGAAAATAAACCGGGAGCAAAAATTTTCTTCTGTGCAGGACAGGAAGGTGCTGGTGTATATGAAAAATATCAAGAAGGTGTTGACCGTGCACTGGAAGAATTAGGTGATCAGGTAGAAGTTGTTGCAACACTTCATGGTGACTGGCTGACAGATAAGGCATATGACTGTACAACAGACCTGATTTCTTCAGGAGAAGAATTTGATTATATTTTTGCAAACAATGATATGATGGCACAGGGATGCTATCAGGCACTGGAAGACAATGATATGACAGATATTCCAATCGTATCTACAGGTGGATCACCAGACGGATATAAATTACTGGAAAGCGGTGTAGAAGCTGCTAATATGACAGCGCCTGTATCCATTCAGGGTATCCAGACATTCAAGAACTTATATGACTTCGTAGTAGATGGAAAAGAACCGGAAGAAAAGTTCAAAGCTCTGCCAGTTATTCCGGTATCTGCTGATGATACATCTTCTTATATTGCATGGGATGATTATGAAGCAGCTTACAACTATGTATACGAAAAAAACTAATTAACAGAAATGATATCAGGTAAGGAGTCGCTTAAGCGGCTCCTTACAATAAGAACACCTATGGCATTTTTAGCTTTAAGTGGAATTGTGAAATAATGGAGGTGCATCCTTTGAAAATAGATTACGAACATACCAGACCAATCCTGGAAATGAAAAATATTCAGAAGGAATTTTCGGGAGTCTATGCACTGTCAGGAATTTCTTTTGATCTTTATGAAGGAGAAATTCATTGTCTGGTTGGTGAGAATGGGGCTGGAAAATCTACCCTGATGAAAGTGCTCAGTGGAGCATACACACCGACAAGTGGTAGTATCTGTCTGAATGGAAAAGAATACAAAACGTTAACTCCGACACTTTCAAGGGAACTGGGGATCAATATTGTTTATCAGGAAAATGATCTGGTACCTACCATGAATGTGTATGAGAACATTTATATAGGAAATGAAGAAGGAAAAGGATTCGGATTTGTTGATTTTAAAAAGATGAGATCAAAAACTGTGAGCCAGATGGAGAGTCTTGGAATTGACATTAATCCGGATACAAAGATTGAAAATTTGTCTGTATCGGATCAACAGTTTGTTAAGATTTTAAAAGCACTTTCTGACGAACCGAAGATCTTGATTATGGATGAGCCGACATCTATGTTTAATGTGGAAGATGCGGCAAAAGTATTGACTTTGGCAGAGAAAATAGCCGATAAAGGAATCGGAATCATATATATATCTCACTATTTGAAGGAAGTTGTGCAGATTGCAGACCGAATCACGATTATTCGTGATGGTCAGGTAATCAATACATATAGTAATGAAAACAGGGATCTTTCTATTGCAACCATCACAAAAGATATGGTAGGGCGTCCGGTGGACACATTTTATGAAAAGGAAAAATGTGAAATCGGTGATGTGGTGCTGGAGATTAAAGATTTACAGCTGACCAAAAACAGTCCGAAAGTCAGTTTTCAGGTGCATAAAGGAGAAATTCTGGGCTTTGCCGGAATGGTGGGGGCAGGACGTACGGAAATTGTACGGGCCATTACCGGAGCAGATCCAAAATATGGAGGAAAAATCCTTATTAACGGAAAAGAAGTACAGATCCACAACCCATCAGACAGCATTGAATGTGGCTTTGCCCATATTACCGAAGACCGTCAGCAGCTAGGTCTGATGTTGGGTAGCAGTGTTCTGGAAAATACAACGATTATTGGTTTACGAAATAAAATCAAAGGGTGGTTTATTAATATTAAAAAGCATCCGCCTCTTGTGGAAGGAATTATAAAAGACCTTCATGTAAAAACTCCGTCGATCTGGACAGAGGTTGTCTATTTGTCTGGTGGAAATCAGCAGAAAGTTGTTCTTGGAAAATGGCTATATGCAGAGCAGGATATTTACATTTTTGATGAACCTACACGTGGAATTGATGTAAACGCAAAAGCAGAGTTTTATAAACAGATGTCCAAATTGACAGCACAGGGAAAGTGTATCATTATGATTAGTTCAGATATGCCAGAACTGATTTCCATGAGTGACAGAGTGCTGGTAATACGTGACGGTGCAATTGATGGTGAATTGACAGGAAAAGACATCAATGAACAGGAAATAATTAAAAGAGCGTTAGGAGTAAAAAAACATGAGTAAACAAAGTGGTGCAGAAAAAAAGAGTATTTTTAAAGACCAGAGAGTATTACTGGGAATTGTCATTATTGCAATTATTGCAGTAGTATCTTTTATTAATCCGAAATTTATTGCAGTAAAGAATATGATTACCATTCTGCAGCAGATTTCTGTAACAGGTATTCTGACTATGGCGATGAGTATTCTGCTAATCGGCGGAGGAGTAGACTTATCGATTGGTAACCTGATGGTTCTGGCAGGTGTATCTATGGCAGAACTGATTTCTCTTGGATATAGTGTGCCGGTTGCAGTACTTGCTGGTATTGCGGTTGGTATTGTCGGGGGCTTGTTAAACGGTGTGATCATCGCAAGGAGCAAATGTATTCCGCTGATTATTACACTGGGAACCAGTCAGGTATTTTATGGTCTGGCTCTGACAATATCAGGTGGAAGAATTATGAGCTTTGACGGAGCATTCAATTTTATCGGAAAAACAAAAATTGGCGGGATCTTTCCAGTAATGTTATTTGTTCTGGCCATTGTAATTGCTGTTTCTTATATTATTATGAACTACACAAAGTTTGGAAGAAGACTTACTTGTATTGGTGGAAACGAAAAGACAGCGTTCCTTTCTGGTATTAATGTGGTCAGATACAAAACGATTATGTATGGAATAGCAGGACTTTACTGCGCCATTGCAGCAATTGTATTCTCTTCCAGAATTGACTCTATTACAGCAAATGCAGGCTCAGGATATGAAACCAATGCCCTTACAGCTGCTATTATTGGTGGTGTAACCTTTGATGGAGGGAAAGGAACGATTACAGGAGCATTCCTTGGATGTATTCTGATGGGTGTAATCAGTAACGCTATGAATATTCTTAAGGTAGAGACTTATGTACAGACTATAATTACTGGTATTATTATTGTTTGTGCGGTTGTACTTAGTAACTATAACAATATCAAGCGTTCATAAAGTAAAAGGGGAAATGAATATGGTAAAGATAGCGATTGTAGGTGCAGGATTTATGGGGGACACCCATGCGGCTGCATACAAGAATATGGAAAATGCAGTACTGGTGGCAGTCTGTGATCAGAATGCAGAAAAAGGAAAAGAACTGGCAGAAAAATTTCACTGTACACATTATGCAGATTTTAATGAGATGATAGCTGTCTGTGAACTGGATATGATTGACATTTGCCTGCCTACTTTTTTACATGAACAGTTTGTCATTCAGGCAGCAAATGCAGGAAAACATATTATTTGCGAAAAACCAGTCACATTAAATGTGGAATCTCTGGATCGTATGTTAGAAGCAGTAGACAGAAATCATGTGACAATGTATGTAGGACAGGTGGTTCGATTTTGGCCAGAATATGTAGAAGCAAAGAAACTGCTGGAGAATGGAACACTGGGCGAATTGAAGTCTTATTATGCAGCACGGCTTAGTGAACATCCGGCATGGAGTGAATGGTACCGTAAAGTGGAAAACAGTGGCGGCGGCCTTCTGGATCTTCATTTACATGATATAGATTATGCATGTTATCTGTTTGGCAGACCGGAGAAGGTGTATGCTATTGGTCAAAAGAATAAGTACGGCAGCTGGAATCATGTATCCAGTATGCTTACATTTGCCAATGGATTCAGTGTAACGATAGAAGGAATACTGGAAATGCCTGCAGGTTATCCATTTACTATGCAGCTTCGTATGGCAGGCAGTGAAAAGGCTTTTGAATATATTATGAAAGCAGGTAAAAATCTGGAAGATGTGGCTTCTGCAGGAAGAGCGGCATATCTGTATGGAGATGGAAAAAGCAAAAAGCTTCCAATTCAGGAGGAAGATGCTTATACCATAGAGCTGCAGCATTTTGTAAATTGTATTGACCAGAACAGAGCATCAGAAGTGCTGAATATGCAGCAGGTAAGAGAAGTGCTTTGTACAATAAGAGCGCTGAACCAGTCTTTGGAAGAAAAAAGAGAAGTCATTGTTTCTTATGAATGAGAAGGGACATATAAAATGAAAAAAGGATATAGTATGTTTTCTTTTACAGAAGACGCAGATGTTGCCCAGAAGTTTCATTTGATAAAGGCGGCCGGTTATGATGGAGCAGAACCTGTGATGAGTGAAAAGGGATATTTAAACCAGGGCTCTTCCGAAAAAGAGATCCTCACTATAAAACAGATGGCAGATGCAGAAGATCTGGAGATTCCAAGTGTTGGGGTCTGGTCGCTGTGGGAAAATAATCTGGTATCTGACAGTGATGCGATACGTCAGAAAGCGGAAGATATTATAAAGAAACAGATTGAGATTGCAGCACTTTTAGAGGCAGACACGATTCTGGTTGTACCAGGATATGTGGGATGTGATTTCGCATCGAAGCCAGAACGAATTCGTTATGATGTGGCATATGACAGGTGTGTAGAAGCATTCAGACGTCTGGCACCGGAGGCCGAGAAAGCCAAAGTGCAGATTGGTATTGAAAATGTGTGGAACCGTTTTTTGCTGTCACCTTTAGAGATGAAGAATTTATTGGATACCGTGGACTCGGATTATGTCGGTGCCTATTTTGATGTTGGAAATGTCATTTATACAGGATACCCAGAGGACTGGATCCGGATTCTTGGTAAGAAGTATATAAAGAAAATTCATTTATCTGATTATCGAAGGGATCAGTCAGGTCTGGGAGCATTTGTCGATCTTTTTGCCGGTGATGTGGATTTTAAGGAAGTAAGCGATGCATTGAAAGAAATTGGGTATCAGGATTACCTGACGCTCGAGATGCTTCCAAACTATAAAAAATATCCGGACATGTCAGTGTGGTCTGGAAAACATGCAGTGGATCTGATAGCACAGATGTGTGAAAGGTGACCCTGTAACTGAATTAGCTCTTCATTTTTTTGCTTTGGCCTGATACTGTTTTCTATGGTATCAGGCCGCTTTTTATTCGATTGCTGTGGCGTGGAGAAAGATCTCTGTCAGCAGTCCGTCTTTCGTGTGTCCGATTCGGTTTTCTTCCATGGTGATTTCTATGTGAGGTGTATCGCCCAGTCCCTGAAGGAGTGCCCGCTTTTTAATAGCTCTGGTAAGGACTTCTTTTCCGAAATCAACCGCTTCTTCCGGTTCTTCAAAAACATATTTTTTCCCGTTTTCAAAAAATGTATAGCCGGTGCAGGAGCCACCTTCATATTCTGCTTTAACAGTCAGGTCACAGTGAGCAACCTTACGGCTGGCGGCAGCACCCAGTGCATTGGCAACGCCGGCGTATTCCGGCACAATGGCAGTGGTATGTAACAAGGCGGCAACTCTTGGCAGAAATACATGGATCGGTGCACCTACTCCGACCAGTGGCAGTGGTGTGGACAAGGAAAGCTGTGCATTGTCGGGAACGATATCCGGATGATCGACAGAGGCTTTTGCCTGTTCATAAAAGCAGTCCAGCATCGGGGACAAAGCGTCTTTCTGGAAAAAGAATTTCTGCTTCGGATACTGTTGCTGCAAAATAATGCGCCCCAGATTGGTATACATACGTTTCATTACAAGTTCGTAGACCAGATCCGGAATCTGCTCCGGTGTTTCTCTGATATTTGCACACAGACACTGCAGTGCGGTACTGGCGGCAGCAGATTCATACTGCGGGAAGTCTCCTTTCAGAACCATCATATCGGTTGGTGTCAGCCCGCTTTTCATCAGGATACCGTCCCGTTCCAGTCTGGAATCCGGCAGAAAGTGCGGATCCATTCCCATTTTTTCGGCAAGATCCAGGGTAATCAGTGGCTTTTCCTTTAAGAAAGCACATAGACGCTGTTCGTCCTCTGTATAGCCAGTTTTATCAGAAATATCCTTTTGCAGAACATAGAATTCATGAATCCAGCGGGAATGAAGGCGGTGTTTGGACGCCAGTTCCTGAAGGTCAGGAAGCACATCGTCATATTGGGAAGCCAGGACAGAGATGGGAATCACTCTGATGGTATCCAGAAATAGTTGATTATTTTTAAAGCGGACGGCAGTGTCACCACCCAGTCCGAAGGTGTCTACATAGAGTCCCTGTACCATGGTTTTCCACTGACCGATGTGAATACCGCCATTTGCCAGAACCGGCTCTTTTTTATGAATCAGGGCAATATCCGTAGTGGTTCCACCCATATCGACAATGATGCCACTGTCTGTGTGGGAAAGTTCACTTCCCCCCACCACACTGGCAGCAGGTCCGCAGAGCAGTGTTTCTACCGGGTAAGTTTTAGCCATCTCCTCAGACATCAGGGTACCGTCACTGCGCACAATCGACAGTGGAATATGGAGATGCCGGGATTCCATGACATGGTGAACTGCATCCATGAATTCAGAGATCAGCGGAATCAGCCGGGCATTTAACATGGTTCCGGCGCAGGTTTTCAGAATATCCACTTCATTGGAGATATCATAGGCGATAGTAATCGGAAGGGGCAGGGTATCCCGCAGAATCTGTCTTGCAGTCAGTTCAAATCGCCCGCCATTGGCACGGGGATGTTTCTGCACAATACCGATACTGTCGCAGTCTGCAAAGTATTGCGGAGCCTTCTGACGTAGGTCATTCCAGTCCGGATCAAAAGCGTCCGGGAAGAGATTTTCCACTTTGGCATCCAGAATGATGAACTGAGTCAGGTCATCGAAGCCATAGGAAGCATAGATTTCTTTCAGGTGCTCCATCATATTGGGATCAAATCCGATCATCAGAAGCCTGGCGCGCGCTCCCTTGTTTTCCACACAGGCATTGGTTGCCAGAGTAGTAGACAGAGCCAGAAACTCTGCCTTTTGTACCAGATCCTGTGGAAGACGGTCCAGAGCATTGGCAATTCCTGTCTCCAGATGAGATTTGGTGGTCAGTGCTTTTCCTGCACCGAGAATTTCTTTTGTATCCAGATCATAAACGACAGCATCCGTGCAGGTGCCACCAGTATCAATTCCAATTCCAAGCATAATAGGTCCTCGTTTTCTGTGTTTTATCTATCAAGTATAACATAAAATGTTATTTTTGTGTACAAAATGCATCCCCCATCGGGGCTTGCGGGGACATACAGGTTCTGATAAGATATTAACAAGTTGGCTCAGCATAGAAGCGAAAAGTCTGGGCCGGTGCGGAATAAAATGAAAGAGAGTAACTGTGAAGGTACTGAACAGATACGAAAGAGGTATGATATGGAGTTATTACAGGAAATAGAATCCTACTGGACCACCCGTACAGACGGATATTCTGAGGTAAACCAGAAGGAGCTTGCGGGAATGCAGAAGGCAGCATGGCTGGAGGTGCTGACAGAACATTTCCCGAAAAAGGAAAAGAAAGATTTGCGTATTCTGGATATTGGTACAGGTCCGGGATTTTTCCCGACGATTCTGTCTGAAGCAGGGTATGAGATTGATGCGGCAGATTATACCCCTGGCATGCTGGAGAAGGCCAGAGAAAATGTGGGAAAATATGTGGATCGTGTCCGTTTCTGGAGAGAGGATGCACAGAATCTGGATTTCGAAAATGAGACCTTTGATGTTATTATATCCAGAAACCTGACCTGGAATCTGGAAGAACCTGCAAGAGCCTATGCAGAATGGATGCGAGTGTTAAAGCCAGGCGGAAAGATCCTGAATTTTGATGCCAACTGGTATGGCTATCTGTATGATGACAACAAGAGAGAGGCTTACGAAGCTGACCGTAAAAATGTGGAAAATGCAGCACTGGATGATCATTATACCTGTACGGATATTGACCGTATGGAACAGATTGCCATGCAGATGCCATTGTCTGCCATCCACAGACCGGTATGGGATGCAAAGGTACTGCGCAGTATTGGATTTGTAGATATTGCCATTG
Source organism: uncultured Lachnospiraceae bacterium (assembly GCA_900544685.1). GTDB lineage: Bacteria > Bacillota > Clostridia > Lachnospirales > Lachnospiraceae > Marvinbryantia. The sequence continues at coordinate 10,714 of UQWA01000015.1, forward strand.
ATCAGGAGATCTGGAAAAAGGTATGGAGCGAGGAAGAAAAACTGAATTATGGTTCCACACCGATGTTTATGATCGAAGCAGTGAAACCGGAGATTGAGACCAAGAAACGCGTGACCAGCTACTGGAGCAAACGAAGTGATGACTTTATGAAACACAAGCGTGCAGAGCTGCACAGTGTACAGGCAGAACGCTGGATGAATGAAATCCACAGATTCCTGCCGGCGGGCAAATCACTGAAAATTCTGGATATCGGATGTGGCGCCGGATTTTTCAGTATTCTGCTGGCAAAAGAAGGGCATCAGGTGACAGGTGTGGATCTGACTCCAGATATGGTAGAACGTGCGAGATTCCTGGCACTGGAAGAAGGAATCAGTGAGGATATCGCAGAGGGCAGTTGTCGTTTTATAGTCATGGATGCGGAGAATCCGGAATTTGCAGATGAAAGTTTTGATGTGGTGATTTCCAGAAATCTGACCTGGACGCTGCCACATGCAGACCGTGCCTATGAGCAGTGGATCCGTGTGCTGAAAAAGGGAGGATGTCTGATCAATGCAGATGCGGACTATGGTGCAGACAATTTTGCAGACACTTCTTCCCTTCCGAAGAGCCATGTACATAATATGGTGGGAAATGAACTGATGGAAGAGTGTGAGACCATAAAGCAGCTGATGTCAATCAGCGAATGTCGCAGACCTGCGTGGGATGTGCAGGCACTGAAATATTTTGATATGGAAGATGTGCAGGCGGATACGGAGCTGAGCAATCGGTTATATAAAGAAAAAGATGAATTCTACAATCCGACTCCGATGTTCCTGGTTTATGGAAAGAAAAAGAGGTAGATATGACCGATCTCAGACAATTACATCATATTATTGCCTGTGCAGAAAACAGGAATTATTGGATGAACTGGCGGAAGAGTTTGTAGAATTTCTGAAGGAGCAGTTGGGGCGGACCAATGGGGAGCGAATATGAAGATTAAGATTTGTGGGCTGACAGATCCCAAAGAAGCAGAATATGTCAATGAGCAGCAGGTGGACTTTATCGGGATGGTATTATTTTTCCCAAAGAGTAAGAGGAATATCACGCTGGAGAGGGCAAAAGAGATTATAGCCTGTCTGGATCCTGGCATTCAGAAGGTGGCTGTTGTGGTGTCACCGACACTGGAGCAGGTGCAAAGGATCGAGCAGGCGGGATTTGATTATATTCAAATCCATGGTGAGATTCCGGCAGGATATTCAGAAAGCTGTCATTTATCCGTATTAAAGGCATTTAATATCCGGGATATGAAGGATTTTCCGCAATACTCAGCAAATCCGGCTGTGGCAGGCTATGTATTTGATGCCGCGGAGCCTGGAAGCGGCCAGGTATTTGACTGGAATCTGGTAAAAGAGATTCCACAGGATGATAAACTGTTTTTCCTTGCGGGAGGGTTGAATCCGGGAAATGTAGCAGAAGCGATTTCCTGTATACACCCTGACGGAGTGGATGTATCCTCAGGGGTAGAGTATGGAAAGGATCGTACCGGAAAAGATCCTGAGAAGATCAGAGCGTTTGTCAGCCGGGCACGCCAGCCAGTCGGGGAGGGAGTTTAGGACTCCGGTCACCGGTTATTTTTACCTTTTTCTCATGGAATTTTAATCTTTCTCCACGGAAGCTTTCATATTGAAAGAATATACTGACATCATCGAAACGGAGAACAGGACAAAAAAGAGAGAAAACTGTGAATCCGAAATCATCCGTAATAACGGGAAAGACAGAGGAGATAAGATGATGGAACATATGGAAATGGTTGAAAAATTAAGAGAAAAAGCGAATATCAGTATTGAGGAAGCAAAAGCAGTTTTGGAAAAGAATAACTGGGATATGCTGGATGCGCTGATTGAACTGGAGCGTCAGGGAAAAATCACAGATGGAGTGAAGATGTCTACAGAAAATCAGAACAGTGCAGCATATGAGACAGTCAGCCCGACTGTAACCGGACAGGCATTTGAAGAGGAAGCAGGGGGAAGTACAGCGGAGAAAAAGAACAGAGGTAAAATCAAACGTACGCTGAAACAGATCTTTCGCATGAGCATTGATAACAGTTTCGTAGTAAAGCGAAATGAGGAAGTACTGATTCGGGTGCCGGTGATTATACCGATTGCATGTGCGGTAGCATCCTTCTGGATCACAGCAATTGTGTTATTTGTAGGACTGATTTTCGGACTGAAATATTCCTTTGAAGGAAAAGAGCTTGGAAAAGATACCATTAATGATACAATGGAAAAGGCAAGTGATTTTGCACAGAATATTGTAGACGAAATCAAAGAATAAGGAGACAGGGATGGCTGCAATTTTAATTGTGGAAGATGAAGAGAAAATTGCACGTTTTGTGGAACTGGAATTACAGCATGAAGGATATGAAACGGGAAAGGCAACTGACGGGCTCAGTGGCCTTTCTCTTGCGGAAAGCGGGAAGTATGATCTGATGGTTCTGGATATTATGCTTCCTGGCATTAATGGGCTGGAGGTGCTGAGGCGTCTCCGGAAAACATCAGACATGCCGGTTATTCTGCTGACTGCCAGAGATGCGGTTATGGATAAAGTAAGCGGGCTGGAAATGGGAGCAGATGATTACATGACAAAGCCATTTGCCATAGAAGAACTGTTGGCAAGAATCCGGGTCGCACTGAGAAAAGTAGCAAAACAGAAGGACAGAGCAGCGGAAACTGTGCTTTCCTGCAAAGGAGTGGAACTGCGCCCGGATGCCCACGAAGTGACGGTGTGCGGAGAAAAAGTAGAACTGACTATCCGGGAATTTACCCTGCTGCAGACACTTCTGGAACATAAAAATATCGTGATGTCCAGAGATACGCTGATTGATCAGGTATGGGGCTACGATTATTATGTGGAAACCAATATTGTAGATGTGTATATCCGGTATTTGCGTCATAAGATTGATGACCGGTTTCAGATTCATCTGATCAGTACAGTCAGAGGAATCGGCTATGTGATCAAGGAAGACTAACGGAGGAACGGTATGGAACAGAAACCAAAGACATCGTCGGTAATCTGGAAAATCAACCGTTCCATTCAGTGGAAAAGACTGAAAACCTATATTTTATGGGATATACTATTTGGAATCGGAGCCATTCTGAGTGCGTGTGCAGCGGCAGAGAGCCGGTATGGGACTCTGGAACTGGCAAGAGAGCGGAGCGCCACATGGAAAGGATATCTCCCATTCTGGCAGAGACTGGCAAGCTGGCAGTATGTGTGTAAGATTGGAAACCAGGACGTTACGGTGGAAATTGGACAGATGGCAGTGATTGCCTGTGCAGTGATAGGCGTGGTATTTTGTATACAGTTTTTAAGCTGGCTGATAGACTGGTCCTCCCAGAACCACCGACTGAGAGAATATATGCGTCCTATCGATGAACTGGCAATGACGGCGGAGAAATTGTCGGTGCAGGGCATTGATGAGGAACGAATTCAGAATCTGGAAGAAGCCATTGACCAGCTGACTGCATCAGAAAATAATATCAGTACCGGGGATTCGGATCTGAAGGGAATTGAGAATGCGATCAACAACCTGTTAAAGCGTCTTCAGGCAAGTTACCGGGAGCAGACCCGTTTTGTGGATGATGCCAGCCATGAACTGCGTACTCCGATTGCAGTGATCCAGGGCTATGCATCTATGCTGGAACGCTGGGGAATGGATGACCGTGCCACGCTGGAAGAGGCAGTGCATGCCATCAGCGAAGAATCTGCCCATATGAAAGAACTGGTAGATCAGCTTCTTTTCCTGGCGAGAGGGGACGGAGGACGGCAGCAGTTCCATCCGGAGCCGATTCAGGCAGAAGAACTGATGAAAGAGATCTGCGAAGAGTCAGAGATGATCGATCACCGTCATCAGTATACACTGGTACAGAAATGGGACGGATACATTCAGGCAGATGTGGCAATGATCAAACAGGCAATCCGGATACTGGTGGACAATGCAGTCAAATATACCCCGGAAGGAGGGAAAATCACCCTGCGCCTGGAGTTATGCGAGGATGGCAGAGCAGGTCTTGGTGTACAGGATGAAGGAATCGGACTGAAGGCAGAAGAAGCCGCCCATATGTTTGAACGGTTCTTTCGTGGAGATGCAGTCCGGGGAACCACACAGGGAAGCGGGCTGGGACTGTCTATTGCCAAATGGATTGCAGACCGTCATCATGCAGTGATCGAGGTGGTCAGCTTTAAAGGCGTGGGAAGCCGGATCACTGTAAAACTACCGGTATATTATAAAGATAACAGAGGCAGAGTTTAGTGGTATAAAATGTTCTAAATTCTGTCTCTCTTTGTTTTTGGATGTGTTTTTTTTGCGGTGCATAATAGCAGGGACACAGTTCTCATTGTTTACAATTTAAAATTCAGGTTCTATAATAAACCTGTTGAAAAGGAGAATGATATTATGATAAATAAATGGCAGATTACGATTCCGGAGCTGTCCGGTGAAGAGAAGCGCAACGTCTATCTTTACCTTCCGGAATCTTATTCATACGAACAGGAAAAACGATATCCGGTATTGTATATGTTTGACGGACACAATGTGTTCTTTGATTCGGATGCGACCTATGGAAAATGCTGGGGCATGAAGGAATATATGGATCGTACCGGCAGGCAGTTAATCATTGTTGCAGTGGAATGCAGTCATGATCCGGACAACGGACGTCTGAAGGAGTATTCTCCGTTCCCGTTTACGGCACCGAATATTGGAAAAATCCCGGCATGGGGCAAGCAGACTATGGAATGGATGATCCATACATTAAAAGCACAGATTGACCGGGATTACCGGACACTTTCAGACCGGGAGCATACATTCATTGCGGGGAGCTCCATGGGGGGACTGATGAGTCTTTACGCAGTGCTGGCCTATAATAGCGTTTTTTCGAAGGCAGCAGCCCTGTCACCGTCTATCTGGACGAATATGACCCGGATTAATAAGCTGATCCGGGAAGCAGAACTTGCGCCGGATACTACAGTCTATATGGATTACGGCGCCAATGAGATCAATTTTCATGCAGTGATGAGAAAGCAGTTCCGCAAGGTAACAGATCTGTTACTCTCCAGAGATGTACTGCTCACCAGCCGGATTGTGCCAAATGGGGATCACTGCGAAGCCTGCTGGGAAAAACAGATTCCATATTTTATGGATGCACTGTTTTACCCGGAGACCAGATAAATAATCTGAGCGGGCAGTGGTTATCAGGCAAATATGCGGTCGGCCCGAATTATACGCAGAAAGAAGAATATAAGTATGAGAACACAGTATTTTAAAGAATACAGTCCTGCCCTTGGGCGGGAAATGGAATGGAAAGTATACGGTCATGGGGGACGCCCGGTGCTGTATATTCCATGTCAGGACGGCAGATTTTTTGATTTTGAGGATTTTCATATGACGGATGTATGGGCACCGTGGATTGATGCAGGTCAAGTATGTGTATTTTCCATTGATACCATTGACCGGGAGACATGGTCCGATACCTGGGGCAATGCTGAGTATCGCAGTCAGCTCTACGAAAACTGGATTCACTATATCACCGATGAGATGGTACCGTTTATGCGCAAGATGGTTAACGAGATGAATGGCTGGACCGGTTATCCGGGCATCATTGCATTCGGATGCAGTCTGGGTGCAGCTCACGCAGCGAATCTGTATTTTCGCAGACCGGATCTGTTCGACGGACTTCTGGCACTGAGCGGTGTATACAGTGCAGAATACGGATTTGGAACCTTTATGAATGATCTGGTGTACCAGAACTCACCTGTTCATTATCTGGCAAACATGCCATACGACCATCCGTATATCCAGCTTTACAACAAGAAAAAAGCTATTATCTGCACCGGACAGGGACCATGGGAACAACCGGAATATACCAGACAGCTTGACCGCATTCTGCATGCAAAAGGCATCAACGCCTGGGTAGATTACTGGGGATACGACTGCTCCCACGACTGGCCATGGTGGTACAAACAGGTCACCTATTTTGTGCCATATCTACTGAAAATAGATTAAATAATATGTGGAAGGCGTTATTAAGTGAGGAGAATTATATTTATGAAAAACTTTATCTTTATTTCACCAAATTTCCCGACGAATTACTGGATGTTCTGCCGGGAACTGAAGAAGAATGGGCTGAATGTCCTTGGAATCGGTGACCAGCCTTATGATGAGCTGGATTATAATGTGAAAGAGAACCTGAATGAGTATTATAAGGTCAGCACTCTGGAGAATTATGAGGAAGTGTACCGGGCGGTAGCATTTCTGATTTTCAAATATGGCCGCATTGACTGGCTGGAATCCAACAATGAGTACTGGCTGGAGAGAGACGCCAGACTGCGTACAGAATTCCATATCACCAGTGGATTCCAGGAAAGTGATATCCCACGTATCAAGTTCAAATCTAAAATGAAAGATTATTATAAAAAAGCGGGAATTCCGACAGCACATTTCCACATGGTAGATACGGAAGAGAATTGTCTGGCTTTTGCAAAAGAAGTGGGATATCCGGTAGTTGCCAAGCCAGATAATGGGGTAGGTGCATCTCATACTTTTAAGATTACGTCTGATGAAGAGATGAAGACCTTTTTTGAAGACAAATGGCCGGATACGGTATACATTATGGAGGAATATATCTGGGGCGAGGTAAATTCTTACGACGCCATCATTGATTCCAATGGGAAGCCGATGTTTGAAACCGGTAATGTTTCCCCGGTTTCTATTATGGATATCGTGAATGAACAGCAGAGTTCTTTGTTCTATATTCTGAAAAAACTGCCTTCAGATACCCGGAAAGCAGGACGGGCTACGGTAAAAGCATTCGGTGTCAAAAGCCGTTTTGTACATTTTGAATTTTTCCGTCTCCAGAGAGATCAGGAGGGTCTGGGAAAAGCAGGTGATCTGGTGGCACTGGAAGTCAACATGCGCCCAAGCGGCGGCTTTACTCCAGATATGATTAATTTTGCACACAGCACGGATGTATACAAAATCTGGGCAGACATGATTGCTTTTGATGAGACCACAATGCCGGCAGGAGCAAGTGCTTACTGTGCATTTGTGGGACGCCGTGACGGAAAAGATTATGTGCTGGATGATGCTGCACTCAGCGGAAAATATTCCAAACAGATCTGCATGGAAGATCGTATGCCGGACGCACTTTCCGGAGCCATGGGAAATCGTATGTACATTGCCACATTTTCCACAGAAAAACAGATGGCAGCGTTTTATAAGGATGCATTGACCTGCAGATAAAATATGGTATAATGGTTAGCAAATACTAACACAACTGGAAGTGAGGTTATTATTTATGCATACAGAACAGCTGGAACGTCATATTATTGACACCATCAAAGAATGGCAAATGAAGATTGGTTATAAAGAAGAAAATATGCGGCTGTATTACCCGGATGTATCCCTGATTGGGATGCTGGAGCTGCCGGATGGCACAACGGAAAAAGAACTGAAAAAGAATCTGGCTGTTTTTGCAGAGATCGTCAGTGAACGTCTTGGCCAGATCGAGATCTCCAATGTGGGAGAGCGCTACTGTCTGAATGTTCCGCCAGAAGGCTGCAAGTACATTTCAGAAAAAATACCGGATTCAGAGCTGTTAAAGAATCTTCTGGTAGTCTTGGACCGGCGGGAAAATGACATGGATCAGGTACGCAAGGTATTCCAAGACTATGCCACAGAGCATCAGGGAATCTGTGTGGAAGAAGACCATGAAAGTGAAGGACTGGGACTGGTATTCTACTACACATCCGAAGAAACAGATCCATATGTATACTGCATGGAGCAGGATGATTTCGGAATTACCTATCACCGATTCTCCAGACCAGACTATAACAAACTGGTCAGCGAAGACAATGAGATCAAGCATAATGCACAGGAATGTATTATGTGTAAGTAAACTTAGTCAGGTAACTATAAATGAGCAAATTTGAAAAATCACAGAAAACGATGTTACGTGTTTCATAAAGTTGATAAGGATACATTGGTACTGAGGAAAGCCCGCAGTGCTTTGGGATTCCCAAATGAATCTTCAATCGGATGCAGAGCCTGTGACTCTGCATCCTGAATGTTGTACTCACAGTTTCCTTTAAAATAAAAATAGTCCTCCTAATATTTTTTCTTTGTATGTAAAATGAATAACATAATTAATAAAATAGCTGGAAAAATAAGACCAATTCCCATTCCGACCTGAATATTATTACCAGCACTCTGAGTGATATGACCTACAATACCTGGTCCAATACTACCGCCCAAATCTCCAGCCATAGCAAGCAATGCAAACATTGCTGTTCCTCCCATAGGAAATTCTTTAGATGAGATGCTTATTGTTCCAGGCCACATAATTCCTACAGAAAACCCACATACAATACAACCAATCAAACCAAGTATTGGATTCAATGATAATGCAGTAAGCAAGTAACAGATTACACATAAGATTCCGGAACTTGCCATAAATTTCATTAAATCTATTTGTTCTCCATATTTCCCGAAAATTACACGACTTATACCCATTGCGATAGCAAACATGCATGGACCAGCCAGATCACCTATTGTTTTTGATAACCCAAGTGCTGCTTCGGCATAGGCAGAAGCCCATTGTGCCATTGCAAGTTCTGATGCACCGGAACAGATCATCAGACAAATGGCAAGCCAGAATAAAGGTTTTCTAAATAGTTCAGTTACTTTCATTCCGCTTTCTTCATCTACCAGATATTCAATGGGACAGGTCGCAAAATTATAGATATTTACAATTGGAATAAGTGCCCATAATACAGCAAGCCATTTCCAATTTTCGATTCCCAATATTAGGAAAAATATGGTTGAGATCAATATGGTTCCTACAGCTCCCCAGCAATAAAAAGAATGAAGAAGGCTCATGGTTGCTTCTTTGTTATCAAATGGGCATGCTTCTATAATAGGACTGCAAAGCACTTCAATCAATCCGCTCCCCATTGCATATAAAATAACGCTGCACAGGATTCCGGCAAAAGGATTCGGGAGAATCTCCGGCAAAAATGCCAGTCCGATTAATCCAGCAGCAGAACACACTTCAGAAGCTACAACACAGACACGGTATCCGATTTTGTCAACAAATTTAGCACAGAACAGATCGATCAGAAGCTGGGTAAAAAAGAAACAGGTAGATATCCACGCAATATTTCCCAGCGAAATCTGATAATCATGATGAAATTTTAAAAATAACAGGGGTGCAAAATTAGCTGCAATAGCCTGAGTGATAAACCCAAGATAACATGCAATTTTTGTTTTTTGATAGTTTGGCGTTGTCATGATGATTCAAAAGTCCTTTCCTGGGATTTGTAACAGGTCGTTATTACATTTTTGTCATCATACAAAAAGATGGTGATCTGTAACTTTTATTGAATTATAAAGTATAAACAATGTATTTTCATTGCTTTATATCTGATTTTTATTGTATAATATCGTAAATTACATACAAAGGAGTCAAGAATGGAAACAATAGAGCAAGCCTATAACAAGATCCTGACAGATGAAAATCTGATGGAATCGATTACTCACGGCACAAACAGATATCCATTTGATTTTTTCTATGATGATCTGGCATTATTTGATTTTAATTGTATTGAATGGCACTGGCACACAGAATTGGAGTTTGTATATGTTGAATCTGGAACTGTAACTTTTTGGAGTGGAGAGAAACATTTTGTCCTTTCAGAAGGAAATGGAGTGTTCATTAACTCGAAAATTTTGCATCGATTTCATTCTCCTGATGGGGCAATTATTCCCAATTTTTTATGCATGCCTTGTTTCATTTCTCCTGAAGACAGTCTGATTTATTCAAAATATATCCAACCGGTTATTTCGTCTTCACTCACTTTTCAAGTTTTTTATAAAGAAATTGTCTGGCAGGCAGAGATATTGGAAATTATAAAAAAAATTATTTCTGTTCAAGATGAGAAGAATGTTCGTGAACTGGCAACATCGGCTCTGATGCAAGAAATATGGCTGAATTTATGCAAACATGTAAATATCAAAAATGAGGATAATTATTCATACGCGTCGGCTTCTTCGCAGGCAAGATTACAATTGATGATGCAGTATATTCAACAAAATTATCGTAGTAATATTTCATTAGATAATATTGCAGATTATGCAATGTTGAGCAAAAGTACAGTCCTGAATTATTTTCGGAAATATTTACATACGACGCCGATAAATTATTTGATAAACTATCGACTAAATGAGGCAGCAGTACTGCTCAGGAAAACAGAAAAGAAAATTATTACAGTTTCAAATGAAACCGGATTTAATAATGTTGATTATTTTTGCAAATTATTCAAAAAGCACTATCATCTTACACCGACTGAATATCGAAAAAAATAAAGATTATATTGTGAACGCAATTCATCACTTCGGCATATCTTATGTACCGTACACAATATGTCTGACAGGACTGACTCATGCAGACTTTCTACTGGGTAAGGAATATTAATTTTTAAAAACCACTTCAAATATTACTTTCGTGGCACCTGCAGCTCTGGCTGCGATGGTGCCATGATGTATTTCTACGATATTTTTGGCAATGGACAGTCCCAGTCCATAGCTGCCGTCAGACTTCCGGGACTTGTCAGCCCGGTAGAATCGGTCGAAGATAGCAGAAAAATCGCAGTTCTCTGCATCCGGGAAATCGTTCGTGATGGCCAGACGAATCTTGCTGTTTACAGTATGCAATTCCACATGGACTGTACCCGATTCTTCACAATACTTGGCAGCATTATCGATCAGAATCGAGATCAGTTCCCGGATAGAGGATTCATTTCCCTTTAATGTGATGTCATCGGTGATGTCGTAAGTTAGCTGTTTCTTCTGGCGGGTCAGTACCTGTTCGAAAGGCAGCATCACATCATACAGTGCATCAGAGAGGCTAAAAGGTTCAAAATCAATCTTCTGCAATTAACAGTCGCATAAAAATCTCCTTTTCGTATCTGTTTCGTAACTGTTCAGAGCCAACCTCCAAAATGCTGCGCATTTCGTCGGTGTGGCGTATCTGCCAAATAAAATTTATCGGCTACAGTATAACATGGAATAAAAGTGGGAATAAAGCAAAAAGGGAACTTTCACAAAATCTTCAGATTTGATTTAGGCTGTTTTTAGGGTGGCATGGTAGCATAACAGGGTATCAGTTTGAACGGAAACAATATGAGGAGTGGGAATGAAGAAGATTACAGCAATTATCTTAGCGGTGGTGATCTGGTGCACGATTAATATGGAAGACCGTGCAGAGACAGACGGATGGTACCGGGAAGACGGCACCTACATGGAATGGAGTACCAATGACCATGGAGCTGTGCTGATCGGGTATGATGAAGATACGGTAACAGTAGCAGATCCTATCTACAGCCGCATCACTGTCAGCAGGGATCAGTTTGAAAAGATCTTTGCCGAGCGTGGAGGTCAGTGTGTGATCTTACAATAACTCAGACAAAACCGGGAAAGTGTTCGAAAATCGGACATCCTTCCGGTTTTGTGCATTGTGAAAAGAAAAAATAGCAGGTAAGATATAGACATAAATCGGGAATAGTAGAAATGAAGTAACTGTTCAGAACCCACTGTCCCGCGAAGTGAAGGTACTGAACAGATACGATTCACAGGAAAGGTGGACAATATTATGGCAAAGAAAAAATATTCTGCATTAGGCGTAGCAGTAGCAGCGGCAGCAGGTGCAGCCGTTCTTGCATCGAAGAATCGTAAGGAAAAAGAAACTGTAAAGTCCCATGTGGATCCGAATTACCGCAATACAGAACGTGGTAAACAGGAGAAAAACAGCAAGGGTATTTATTATACAAACGGAAATTATGAGGCATTTGCCCGTCCGGAGAAGCCAGAAGGCGTGGATGATAAGCATGCCTATCTGGTAGGAAGTGGTCTGGCTTCTCTGGCAGCAGCCTGCTTCTTAGTAAGAGATGCACAGATGCCGGGTGACCATATTCATATTCTGGAAGCAATGGATATTGCAGGCGGTGCCTGCGACGGTATTTTTGATCCGACCAGAGGCTATATCATGAGAGGTGGCCGAGAGATGGAAAACCATTTTGAATGTCTGTGGGATCTGTTCCACAGTATTCCATCTCTGGAAAAACCAGGTGCATCCGTACTGGATGAATATTACTGGCTGAATAAGCATGATCCGAACTACTCTCTGTGCCGTGCAACTGTAAAACAGGGACAGGATGCACATACCGATGGCAAATTTAACTTAAGCCAGAAGGGCTGCATGGAAATCATGAAGTTATTCTTCACCAAAGATGAAGACCTGTACGACAAGACCATTGAAGATGTATTTGATGAAGAAGTGCTGAATTCCACATTCTGGTTATACTGGCGTACCATGTTTGCTTTCGAGAACTGGCACAGTGCTCTGGAGATGAAGCTATATATCCAGCGATTCATCCATCATATCGGTGGACTTCCGGATTTCAGTGCACTGAAGTTTACAAAATACAACCAGTATGAATCCTTGATTCTTCCGATGAAGAATTATCTGGAAGATGCCGGTGTGGAATTCCGTTTCAATACGGAAGTAACGAATGTGCTGTTTGATATCAGGAATGACAAGAAAGTAGCAACTGAGATTGAGTGCAAGGTAAAAGGTCAGAAAGAAAGAATCATGCTGACAGAAAACGATCTGGTATTTGTCACCAATGGAAGCTGTACCGAAGGTACCATTTACGGTGATCAGAATCATGCACCAAACGGGGATGCAGAAGTCCGTACCAGTGGATGCTGGAGCCTGTGGAAAAACATTGCAAAGCAGGATCCGTCTTTTGGACATCCTGAAAAATTCTGTTCTGATATTCAGAAAACAAACTGGGAATCTGCAACGATTACCACACTGGATGACAAGATCATTCCTTATATCACCAATATCTGCAAACGTGATCCGAAGAGTGGCAAGGTAGTGACCGGCGGTATTGTAAGCTGTCAGGATTCTAAGTGGCTGCTGAGCTGGACCATTAACCGTCAGGGGCAGTTCAAAGATCAGGACAAAGATAAGGTTTGTGTATGGGTATATAGTTTGTTTACCGATGTACTAGGTGATTATATCAAGAAACCAATGAAAGACTGTACCGGCAAGGAAATCACAGAAGAATGGCTGTATCATCTGGGCGTTCCGACAGACCAGATTGAAGAACTGGCAGAGCACAGTGCAGTTTGTGTACCAACCATGATGCCATATATTACTGCATTTTTCATGCCAAGAGCAAAAGGTGACAGACCTGACGTTATTCCGGATGGATGTGTGAATTTTGCATTCCTGGGACAGTTCGCTGAGACACCGAGAGATACCATCTTCACCACAGAATATTCTGTACGCACCGCTATGGAAGCCGTATATGGACTGCTGGGTGTAGACCGGGGCGTGCCGGAAGTATGGGGCAGCGTATATGATGTCAGAGAACTCTTAGATGCCAGTGTAAAACTGATGGATGGAGTATCACCACTTGAAATCCCATTGCCTGGTCCATTGAATTTGCTGAAAAAACCATTGCTGAAAGCAGTGAAAGGAACAGTAATAGAAAAAGTTTTAAGAGATCACAATGTAATGAAAGATTATATGTAATAATTTTGAGGGGGAGCAGTTATGCTCCCCCTCGATATATCTAGGTTTAAAAATTCTGTTTCCCTACTATTAATACAGCTGAGAAATAATATCCACGCATTTATCAATTCCCAGTGTGCCGCTGTCCAAACATACATCGTAATGTGCTGCATCACCCCATTTACGGTCGGTGTAGAACTGATAATAAGCCGATCTTCGTTTGTCTTTGTCTTTCAGACGTTTTTCTGAAGGAACGTCGGTTTCCCCGTATACTTTTACGATACGTTCTGCGCGTTTTTCAAAGTTTGCATGAATGAAGACCTTCAGACTGTCGGCATATTCTTCTTTTTCCAGAATTGCATCGGCACAGCGGCCTACGATGACACAGCTTTCTTTTTGTGCAATCTCCCGGATAATATTAGTCTGAATGATCCACAGCCTGTCCTGATTACTCATGCCATTAGCATAACGGGCAACAAAGGCATTGGCAAGCCAGCCTCCAGGCACCGCATATTCACTGCCTTCTTTAATATAATCATGGCAGAATCCGCTTTGCTCTGCCATCTTAATAATCAGTTCCTGATCATAGCATTTAATGCCAAGTTTATCTGCTACATTTCTTCCGATGGTTCTTCCGCCACTTCCAAACTGACGACTGATCGTGATAATTCTGTTTGCCATATACATCCCTCCCACACTGCGGTTTATCTTACAGATCTTCTTCAGAAGAGTACACTGTGAGGATCTGTGTAATAATTATAACACATTTCATACGATTATTCATATTTGATTTTTGCATTTGTCTATCCCAGTGTGGCATGGCGTTTGTTATACAGGAACATGAACAGGGAGGCTCCGATAATCAGGACATAGCCCAGAAAACTCAGTATATCAGGAATTTCTCCAAAGAACAGGAATCCAAGGATTGCTGTGAAGATGATCTGGCTGTAGTCGTAGATGGAGATTTCCCTTGCCGGAGCGCATTTGTATGCGGCAGTGATGGAGAACTGACCGCAGGCAGCACCCAGTCCTGCACCGATCAGGATCAGTGCCTGCTTTGGTGTTGGCATTACAAAATGAGTGGCAATCCACGGAATAACAATCAATGTGGAAAATGCTGAGAAGTAAAATACAATCACAGGTCCTTTCATATCATACATACCCATTTTGCGCACCATAGTATAGGCAATGCCGGCTCCTAAGCCACCAAGGACACCCATCAGGGCTGGAAACAGCTCCACATTCTGGAATCCCGGCTTTACAATGCACAGGCATCCGAAAAATGCCAGAATCAGACAGAAAAACTGAATCGGTTTGATCTTTTCTTTCAGAATAAAGTAAGAAAAGATAATGGCAAAAAACGGAGACAGTTTGTTTAAAATATTTGCATTGGCAAGCAGCAGATGGTCTATCGCATAAAAGTTACACAGAATACCGGTTGTTCCGCACGCACAGCGAATAAACAAAGGGAAGCGGCATTCTTTTTTTACAGTCAGAGGAACTTTGTCACGAATCAGAACACCGGCTGCGAAGATGGCGGCAACCAGATTCCGGAAAAAACTCTTTTCCACAGACGGCAGATCACCGGAGAGACGGACGAAAAAGCTCATGAATCCGAATCCCAGGGCAGCCAGCAGAATAAACAGGATGCCTTTTACATAATTATCATTTTTTGTTTCAGTCATATTTATCACACTTTCTAAAAAAATATCCCTTTAAAACAGGAGAAATTACTTCAACAGTATACTACCGGAAAATAGCAGAAGTCAATTCAAGAATGCTACAGGCAAGGTTGTATTTTAACTGAAAATTTGCTATAGTAGCATTGATTTAAAGTATAAAAAAGGAGGAGATCGTTGTTATGAAATCAAAGTTTGGCATCAAAGAAGTAGTTGCAACAGGTATTGGAACTGCGTTGTTTGTGGTATTGACCACAGTGCAGATCCCGCTGGGATTTATTCCGAACACCGCACTGCAGCCAAGAGCCGCGCTTCTGGCATTTTTTGCGGCAGTATTCGGACCGGTAGTTGGCGGTATCATGGGGCTTCTGGGACATGCGCTTGGTGATGCGCTGTTTTATGGAAGCGTATGGTGGAGTTGGGTATTCCCGGATGCCCTGTTTGGAATTATTGTTGGAGCATTTGCAGCTTACTTTTCCATCAAGGAAGGGGGATTTGCCAAGAAAGAAGCAATTCGTTTTAATGTGATTCAGGTCATTGGCAATGCCCTTGCATGGATTGTCGTAGCACCACTGTTGGATATTTTAATCTATGCAGAGCCGGCAAAGAAAGTGTTCGTTCAGGGCTTCTTTGCATTCCTTGGCAACATTATCGTAGTGGGTATTCTGGGAACACTGCTGGCGTTTGGTTATGCAAAGGCTGGTGGAAAGTCATCCAGCCTGTCAAAAGAAGATTAGGAATATAAAATATGGAACCGATTATAGAATTTTGCGATTATTCATTTAAATACAGGGCTCAGAAAGAGCCTACCTTAAAGAAAATCAATCTGAAGATCTATCCGGGTGAAAAGGTTCTCATTGTAGGCCCGTCCGGTTCCGGGAAATCGACACTGGCTCATTGTCTCAATGGGCTGGTGCCTTTTTCGTATCCGGGAGAAAGCAGCGGATCACTGAAGATCAAAGGAAAAGATCCGAAAGAAGAGGGTATTTTCGGAATGTCCAAGCTGGTGGGAACGGTATTACAGGATACAGATGGACAGTTTATTGGGCTGACAGTTGCAGAAGATATTGCGTTCTCACTGGAAAATGAGTGTACAGATCAGAAAGAGATGGTGCAGCGGGTAAATGAGACCGCAAGAGAACTGGATCTGGAAAAGCTTCTGGATCATGCCCCGGGAGAACTGTCAGGAGGACAGAAGCAGAGAGTCTCCATGGCAGGAGTGATGATTGACCGGGTGGAGATTCTGTTATTTGACGAGCCGCTGGCGAATCTGGATCCTGCCAGTGGAAAACGCACGATTGATCTGATTGACCGTATTCAGAAAAATGATCATACAACAATCGTTATCATTGAGCATCGTTTGGAAGATGTGCTCTACCGGGATGTAGACCGGATTGTAGTAGTTGGAGATGGAAAAATTGTGGCAGATATGACACCGGATGCACTTCTGGCAGCTTCTGTGCTGGAGCAGGAAGGTATTCGTGAGCCGTTATATCTGACTGCATGTAAATATATGGGAATACCTGTGACAGAAGAGCGTAAGCCACAGCATATAGAAAGCTTTAATCTTTCCGGAATGGAAGAAAAGGCTCAGCAGTGGTATCAGAAGACTGCCTGGATACCGCGGCAGACAGATTTAGAAAAGCTTCTCGAAGTAAAAAATGTCAGCTTTGGATATACAGAAGGACAGCGGGTACTCCAGAATGTGAGTTTTCAAGTGAAAAAAGGCGAGATGCTGAGTATTGTCGGAAAAAACGGAGCAGGTAAATCTACCATGTCCAGTCTGATCTGCGGATTCCTGCCAACGACAGAAGGCAGCATCTGTTACCACGGATACGATATGAAAGGCTGGAGTATCAAAGAGCGGGGCGAGAAGATTGGATTTGTGATGCAGAGTCCGAACCAGATGATTTCCAAGGCAATGATTTTTGATGAGGTAGCACTGGGACTGGTGATCCGTCAGGTATCGGAAGAGGAGATAAAGGAACGGGTACATCGGGCACTGAAGATCTGTGGACTGTATGAGATGCGGAACTGGCCGGTATCTGCTTTAAGCTTCGGACAAAAAAAGAGAGTAACCATTGCATCTATTCTGGTAATGGAACCGGAGATAATCATTCTCGATGAGCCGACGGCAGGACAGGATTACCGTCATTATACAGAGATTATGGAATTCCTGAAAAGATTGAATCAGGAATCCGGCATCACTATTATGATGATTACCCATGATATGCACCTGATGCTGGAATACACAGATCGGGCGATCGTGCTGGCAGATGGACAGATCCTGGCAGACGATACCCCTGCAGCGATACTGACCAATAAGCATCTGGCAGAACAGGCGAATCTGAAAAAAACATCCCTGTATGATCTGGCAGTAAAATGTGGAATATCAGATGTATCGGGATTCGTAGAGCGGTTTATTCAGTATGACAGGAAGGAGAGGAAACATGTCCAGAATTTTGAAATATGAACAGAAAAATACCTGGATTGATGACCTGACAGGAGTTACAAAGCTGATGTTTTTCCTGTTATGGTCCATTGTCAGCATGATCACATATGATACCAGAGTGCTTCTGGTTATGTTGCTGTTCAGTATTATCATTTTCCGAATGTCGAAAATCAGCTGGAAACAGGTGGGAACGGTATTCAAATTCATATTATTGTTTTTATGTTTGAATCTGGTTGTGATTTTCTTCTTTTCCCCTTATCAGGGCAGTAAGATCTATGGAACAAGAAGCGAGCTGTTCCATTTGTTTGGCAATTATGCAGTGACAAAGGAACAGTTATTTTATGAATTCAATATTATGATCAAGTATTTTACTGTAGCTCCAGCAGTACTGATGTTCATCTGCACGACGAATCCAAGTGAGTTTGCAGCATCGTTAAACCGGATTGGAGTACCGTATCATGTGGGATATTCTGTGGCAATTGCGTTACGTTATATTCCTGATGTACAGGAAGACTTCACCAGAATTAAAAACGCACAGGCAGCCAGAGGAATCGAGATGTCAAGTAAGGCATCCCTGCTTTCCAGAATCAAAAATACGGCAACTATTTTGCTGCCGCTGATTTTTACCGGTATGGAGCGAATCGATACCATCAGCAATGCCATGGAACTGAGACGGTTCGGTCTGCACAAAAAAAGAACCTGGTATTCCGGAAGACCATTGAAAACTGCAGATTATGCAGTCATAATCTTTCTGGCGGTATTCAGCGTGGGAGCACTGATACTCACCTTCCGGAATGGAAGCAGGTTCTATAATCCATTTTAAATCACACCTTCACTTCAAAGTCTTTATGGCACTTTGGACAGTTGGTGACATGTTTTCCTTTTACTTTTGGAAGACGGATGGTTGTATGGCAGTACGGGCACTTGCGGTATACGTGAGTGTTGCGGTCCTGCCATTTTCTTTTCTGAAGACGGAAGAAGCGGGCTGCTTTGTTGTACTGATCCATGTAATAGTTATTCTCTTTTTGTCTGGCCTCAAAGTTTCTGGACAGGCAGCGGTACAGGAAAAAGAGCACGACGATCAACCCCAGTGTATAGAAAATACTGCTTCTGGTTACCAGGTTTAATACAAAAAAAGCAAGATAGACAAAAAACAATGCCTGGCCGAGCTGATCCATGCCGTAACGTCCCTGAAGAAAACGGTTTAAAGCATCTCTTAATTTATTCATGATATAACGAATCCTCCTTACAAATATTCTTCCGGATTGATCTGAGCCGGATTGCCCATTGCAGATTCCCCGACACCGGAGTGTGAGGAACTATTATCTGGAACATTGTAGTAGTAGCTGTTATTCGGTGTGGTATAGTAACCATAGTTACGGAAACCACAGCATCCACCACCACCACACAGCATACAGAACAGGTTGATAACAATGTAATACCAGCAGCAGCTATGTGTGGAATGGAAGGTACGTCCAAAGGTCTCGCTCTGTTCTGTGAAGACCCGTCCACCGGACTGTATCTGGTTCAGAAGCTGACGGTACTGGGCATTATTAGGTTCCATCTGCACAGCTGTCTTGATATGAGACAGGGCAGTAACCTGATTACCGGTATTATAATTTGCAATGGCACTTAAGAAATACCATTCTGCATTCTTACTGGATATGGTACTCAGTACATGGAGAGCTTCTTCATAACAGTGATTGCGGATATAATGCCGAACTGTGTCATATGGAGAAGGCTGGCCGGAGTTATTACTTTGCTGCTGATATCCGCCAAATCCACCAAAGGCTTCCCAGAAACTGGCAAACGGATCATCACCATAAGAGCCGCTGCCATTGCCATAGGAACCACCTCCATAAGAGCTTCCGCCGTAAGAAGATCCGCCGTAGGAGGAACTGCTTCCATAAGAAGAACTGCCGGCTGTTCCGTTTTTTATCTGATTATAAGCGGCATTGATTTCACTCATTTTCTGCGCTGCAGCTTCATCGCCCGGATTCAGGTCCGGATGGTATTTTTTTGCCAGCTTACGATATGCTTTTGTGACTTCCTCTTCAGAGGCACCATGTGGTACACCGAGTACCTCATAAGGATCCTGTGTCATTTTTTCTTTACACTCCTCTTTTTGTATAATTCGTACTTAATGAGAACACCAGAAAAAAGGATGTTTTCAATAATTGCACGGTCTTTTTGAAAATTCAGAGCCTGATAAGATGATACTACATCAGACATCAACATATGCAGTATATCATCAAATTCCTTTTTTTGACAGATGACAAGTGGATTATAGCTCTGTTTTTTTAAATCTTTTTTTAAATCCATGCAGGCATCCAGAATATAGATGTATTTTCCCAGAACTTTGCCAAAGGTGCGCAGACGTTCGTCCAGAGAATCTTCAAACGGAACAAAAAGTTCGCCCATCAGATCACCGAAGCAGTTTGCCGGGACATCCGGAATCAGAATATTATTTTTTTCAATCATGGAAAGTTCGTCCAGCTTCTCACGAATAACCCTGCACTGCCTTGGAAAACTCTGTTCCACTTTTTTGCATTCTTTTTCAAGGAGACGGGATTCTCCCAGAGACAGAAGATTCTTATCATCGTTCCAGTCATCTAACATATTATAGTAGGCAAGGTAGATATTCATGTCTGCTGCATAGTCCAGAATCTCGCTTTTCAGATATTCCTGCTTTTTCAGTGGATGAACACGGCATTTTTGACTGTGGAGAGATTCAGGGGCATCATATACAGCAGACAGAAATAGAGCAAGGAAAGTCATATCGTAGGTAAGGGTCATTCTACAAAGTGAATTGTGTCTGTTTCCCAATGCTCTGCACAGTCCACAGTAATAGGACTGATAACGATATCGGTCTTCCGGAGACAATTGTTCCATATTAGCTAATATATATCCGAACATAAGAACTCCTATTCTTTCTTTTTGCGCCATGGACGCTTTTTCTTCCCGGCTGCTTCCCGGCGCTTCTGATCTTCCTCTTCATACATCTGAGCCTCATAGACGGCGCGGTCGATTTCTTCTTTGCTTAAATTGGAAGAAGCAGTAATCGTGATCTCCTGACTCTTACCGGTTCCCAGATCCCTGGCTGATACATTGACAATACCGTTGGCATCGATAGCAAAAGTGACTTCAATCTGCGGAACGCCACGCATGGCACGTTTGATGCCCTTCAGATGGAATTCGCCGATCAGCTTATTATCTCGAGTCATCTGGCGTTCACCTTGAAATACCTTGATGTCCACAGTAGTTTGAAAACTGGCGGCAGTCGTGTAGATCTGGCTCTTTGTAATCGGAATGGTAGTATTGCGGTCAATAATTTTTGAATATACGCCGCCCACCGTCTCAATACCAAGGGAAAGTGGTGTCACATCCAGAAGCAGGAGACCGGTTACTTCACCGGCAAGTACTCCGCCCTGAAGGGATGCACCCATAGCAACACATTCATCCGGGTTGATGCCCTTAAATGGCTCTTTTCCCATGAACTTGCGAATGGCTTCCTGAACGGCCGGGATACGGCTGGAACCGCCCACCAGAAGTACTTTGGAGATATCTGTGGAAGCCAGACCGGCATCTGACAGTGCCTGGCGCACCGGATCCATGGTCTGTGCAACCAGATGGGAGGTCAGATAATCGAACAGTCCGCGTGTTATGGTTGTTTCATAATTGACAGGACCATTCTTGTTCTGGGTCAGGAACGGAAGATTGACGGATGTCTCTGTCATGGAGCTTAAATCAATCTTTGCAGTCTCGGCAGCTTCCTTCAGACGCGCCAGTACAGCAATATCCTTACGGACATCGCATTTATATTCCCGTTTCAGATCTGCAACAAAATGATCCACCAGAGCCTGGTCAAAATCATCACCACCCAGATGATTATTGCCGGCAGTGGCAAGAACTTCAATGACACCGCTGTTGATATCCAGAATAGAGACATCAAAGGTACCGCCACCCAGGTCAAAGACCATGATTTTCTGAGGTTCCTCACGGTCAATTCCATAGGCAAGAGCTGCTGCTGTCGGTTCGTTGATAATACGCTGTACATTCAACCCTGCAATGGTGCCGGCATCTTTGGTTGCCTGACGCTGTGCATCTGTAAAATAGGCAGGAACGGTAATCACGGCATCGGTGACTTCTTCACCAAGATAATCACAGGCATCGTTCTTCAACTGTTGAAGAATCATGGCTGAGATCTCCTGAGGGGAATAGGACTTCCCATCGATGTTTACGTGATAGTCACTGCCCATGTGACGCTTGATCGAGCTGATGGTACGATTTGGGTTCACAACAGCCTGTCTTTTAGCGGTCTGTCCAATCAGACGTTCTCCGGTTTTTGTAAAAGCGACAACAGAAGGAGTGGTTCTGCTGCCGCTTTCATTAGGGATAATGACACTTTCTCCACCCTCCATGACTGCGACGCAGGAGTTGGTAGTGCCTAAATCAATTCCAATAAGTTTTGACATATTAGCTTCTCCATACTATATAAATAATTGTAATTGCTTTATTTATAGTACCGTGAAAAGCAATTAAATGTCAATATTCGGGCATAAACAGCCCATTAAATAAAAAGAAAAAATTTATAAAGAATCAGATATACTTCCGTACAATCCGCTGCATCTCATCCCACTTGTTTTCCATATCTGCAACCAGTTTGAACTGTGTGCGGGCACGGTCCAGATTATGGGTTGGATAATCGATTTTAAAATAGGTGTCTCCGGAGAGATAATCGGTCAGGAAACGCATACCACATTCATAGGTCATGACTTTGGCACCAAGAGGGAGGCAGCGAATCTCATCATCGGTCAGGATCCCTTCACATCCTTCAATGAAGCCCTTTGCATACACATCATACAGATTCAGATCACAGGAAATCTTTGACAGATCCTTTTCATCCTCGGCACCTGTGCTGGCACCGAAGCGGATGGAATCACCGAAATCGTTGACGGCAAGACCAGGCATAACAGTATCCAGATCAATGACGCATAAGCCTTTTTTGGTAGCCTCATCAATTAGGACATTGTTGGACTTGGTATCATTGTGGGTAACTCGAAGGGGCAGTGTCCCGTCAGCCAGAAGATCACCCAGGATACATGCCACATCATAGCGGTCTTTTACAAACTGAATTTCTTTCTGCACATCGGATGCACGTCCGCAGACATCAGATTCCACTGCCTTTTCAAAAGCAGTGAAACGTGTCTTGGTATCGTGGAAACCGGCAATGGTTTCATGCAGTGTGTCGGCAGGAAAATCTGCGAGCATTTTCTGAAAATGACCAAAAGCTACCGCACTTTCATAAAAGTCTTCCGGACCACTGAGTTCTTCCAGAGCATAGGCATCTTCAATAAAATGATAAGCTCTCCAGTATTCCCCGTAACTGTCAATGAAGTAAGGTTCTCCTGTTTTTGCGTGTACAAAATCAAGAGTCTCCCTCTGAGGATCTCCGCCCTGTGCCAGAATCTGCTTCTTCAGATAGTCGGTTACATGAAGAATATTTTCCATAAGGGAAACCGGGTCAGTAAAAACGGCCCGGTTCATATGCTGAAGAGAGTAGTGGCAGATGACGCCATCCTGCTCAAATTCTATCATATAGGTATCGTTAATATGTCCATGACCGCATGGCTTACAGCTTACAAAGCTTCCTTCGATGGAAAAACCGGAGATAGCTTCCTGTCTGCCTGCGGCTAAGGTTTCCTGATTCATTTACTGCTCCTCCCAGAGTTTCTGAGGATAAAGTCCGGAATCCTTCAGGGACTGGATGGCTTTTACAACAAAAGCTTTGTCTTCTTTGTATGTAACTCCGTACCATTTATCTTCGGTTTTTAATACCTGAACAGTGGCTTTACCTTCCTGGATCAAGTCATCCACTGCAAAAGGAAGGAAATATTCACATTTCAGAGGATTCTTTTCCAGATTCTCTTTTAAGAATTCAGGGAATCCTTTTTTCAGTTCTTCCATCAGACTCTTCTGGAAGCCCCACATGTTCATGGATACAATGCTGCCTTCCGGAATCTCATTCCAGGTAGCTCCGTCATCTTCTGTATAAGCAGTAATGTTACCGCGTTTTTCAATGTGTGTTCTTTCATGAATCGTCTGAAGTACTCCGTTGTCATCTGTTACACAGACACCTCTGGCAACATGGCCGTTCTCTGTCAGCGTATTTTCCAGAATGTAACCTACCATGGCATAACGGTAAGTTTCATCATCTGGATGCGTGGTCAGATAATCATAGATTAACTGATAAGCCTTGCTTCCATAGTAGTCATCCGCATTGATAACGGCGAATGGTCCATCCACATAAGGAAGGGCACACAGCACTGCGTGTGCAGTACCAAAAGGTTTTACACGTCCCTCCGGTACAGTAAATCCTTCCGGAAGCTCCAGATTCTGATAAACATATTCTACATCAATCAGTTTGGAAATACGATTTCCAATGCGTTCTTTAAAGTCAGCTTCGATTTCTTTCTTAATAACAAAAATGACCTTTCGAAATCCTGCACGGACAGCATCATAAATGGAAAAATCCATGATAATATGTCCCTGTTCATCTACAGGATCGATCTGTTTTAATCCACCATATCGGCTGCCCATACCGGCTGCCATAATAATTAAAGTAGGCTTGTTCATAATAATCTCCTTTAATATCTTTACAATCTTTTTTATTCTAACACTGTAGCTGTTCTTTGTCCAGAACAGTAACAAAAAGTGAACCACAGGACATTTTCTGCCGGGTTCACTTTTGTATAAATTATTGGCCGATGTATTTTTGTACAATTGCCTGCATCTGCTCCCATTTGCTTTCCATATCTGCAACCAGTTTGAACTGGGTGCGGGCGCGGTCCAGATTGTGTTCCGGGCGGTGAATCTTAAAATAAGTATCACCGGAAAGATAATCCGTCAGGAAACGCATGCCACATTCATAAGTCATGACTTTGGCACCAAGTGGAAGTGAAAGGATCTCTTTTTCCGTCAGGCGTCCACCGCATCCTTCCAGAAAACCTTTCACATAAGCTTCATATAATTCCATGCTGCAGCTTACTTTGGAAAGATCTTTTTCATCTTCTGCAGCGGTACTGGCACCAAAACGGATGGAATCACCAAAATCATTGACAGATAGTCCCGGCATAACCGTATCCAGATCAATGACGCATAAGCCTTTTCCGGTTGCCTCATCAATCAGAACATTATTGGACTTGGTGTCGTTGTGTGTAACGCGCAGAGGAATTTTTCCCTGATCCTGCAGGTTACCCAGTGCACAGGCAAGATCAAAACGCTGCTTTACGAACTGGATTTCATCCTGAATGCCGGCAGCACGGCCACAGATATCTTCCGCAACAGCTTTTTCGAAATTCCCAAACCGGACTGCTGTATTGTGGAAATTCGGTATAGTTTCATGCAAAGTCTCCGCAGGAAAGTCAGCCAGCATCTGCTGGAAACGTCCGAATGACAAAGCACTCTGGTAAAAATCCTCCGGATCCTTTACCTGATCCAGTGCATATACATGGTCAATGTAATGGTAGGTGCGCCAGTATTCTCCGAAACCGTCCTTATAATAGGGCTTACCATCGGCGGTAAAGACAAAATCCAGAGTTTCTCTCTGTGGATTACCACCGGCAGCCTTGATCTTTTCCTTCAGGAATCCGGTCACACCGATGATGTTTTCCATCAGTGATTCCGGATCAGTGAAGATGGTTTTATTCATATGCTGTAATATGTAAGCATGTTCCTGACCATTCTGCTGATAGGTCAGAAGATAAGTATCGTTGATATGACCGTTTCCATAAGGAACACAGTCTTTATAAGTGCCTTCAATCGCAAAGCCATAGCAGGCCTGGGATAATCCGGCTGTTGGTTTTCTCGTATCCATAAAGGAGACTCCTTTCAGAAGGCTTAGCCTTTGACACCACCGGATGTCAGACCGCCAACCAGATTCTTTTCAATACCGACAAACAGTATCACAACCGGAACGATAGCATACAGGGATGCGGCAAACAGATACTGCCATTCAATCATATTGTAGCCATTGAAGATATTGATGCCAACGGTCAGAGGCTTAAAGGTATCTGTGGAGATCAGTGTCAGTGCTACGGTATATTCATTCCATGCATTGATAAATACAAAAATCAGTGCAGTTACAATACCAGGTGCGGCAACAGGAAGCAGGATCTTGATCAGAGCCTGTATACGGTTGCAACCGTCGATGGTTGCGGCCTGTTCCATTTCAGAAGAGATACTCATAAAAGTACCACGCAGCAGCCAGATGGCAAATGCCTGGTTAAATGCTGCATTGATAAAGATCAGACCTACGATACTGTTGGTCAGATGCAGAGACATCATGACCTTGTAGATACCGATCAGAAGAACGACCGGAGCAAACATCTGGGAGACAATGACAAATCCCAGAAAAGCGGTCTGTCCTTTGAATTTCATTCTGGACAATGCATATGCAGCAGGAATACCACAGAGCATAGCCAGAAGTGTGGATCCACCTGCAATCAGAATGGAGTTGCGCATGTAGCTGGCCATCGGTGCCCTGGACCATACATCGATCAGGTTAGACCAGATGGCATGGATCGGGAAAACGGTGCCGGAGGTGGAGAAGATCTCCGCACGGCTCTTTAATGCAGTACAGATGGTGACAAAATACGGATACAGTGTAATCAGGCAGATGATGATAACAACCAGATATAAAAATATCCGTGATACGATCTTTTTATTTGATTTTGTATGTTCCATATCAGTCATCTCCTTTCTTTAACACAGAAACCATGTAAATACTTGCACAGATAAACAGGATCAGGAATCCGATCACGGAAACAGCGGCAGCATCCCCCTGTTTGCCGTTGTAAAATGCAAGCTTGTACAGGTAAGTCACCAGTGTATCGGTACGGTTCGCCGGGTCACCCTTGGTAATAGTCCAGATGATCGGGAATGAGTTAAATACATAGATAATATTCAGTACTGTACTTACAGTCAGGGAAGGACGAACCAGAGGAATAGTGATCTGGAACATCTTCTGCCAGTAATTGGCGCCGTCTACCGTAGCAGCTTCGTAGAAGCCTTCGTCGATACTCTGCAGACCGGACAGCACAGTAAAGGTAACGAATGGAATCGTTACAAAAATACCACAGGCAATCTCCCATGCAAAATAGGCACCGGCTGTCGGCGTCCAGTTGATGGCATGATCAATGATACCAAGCTTCATAAGAAGGGTATTCAGTGTACCATAGTCGGTATCAATGATGAATTTCCAGATACTTGCCTGTACGATCAGTGTGGTAGCCCATGGAAATACCACAACGGCACGTGCAATTTTACGGCCTTTAAATTCATTATTTAAGATGATAGCAAGGATAAATCCAAGCAGAGTAGATAAACCTACAACTGCAACAGTCCATACAATTGTATTTTTCAGAACCATGGAGAATACCGGACTGCTCAGTACTTTATGGAAATTGTCAAATCCGCAGAAGCCCTTGATCAGACCAGCTTTACTGATCTTGCTGAAGGACATGCGGAATACAAATCCAATCGGAATGACGATAAAGACTGCCATCAGAAGTACACTTGGAAGAATCCAGAGATATGGTTCTATACCTCGAAATTTTTTCTTCATAAGAATGCCTCATTTCTGTAATATCATATAAGAATATATCAGACTTAAAAAATGGACCGGACCTTAATAGCCCGGCCCATTTTCTGTTCTTAGAAATATGGTTCTGACTTAACCTGCGATTTCTGCCTGAAGGTTATCCAGCTGTTCCTGAACGCTTTCACCAAGGAGTGCATTCTGTTCTGCGCTGATAACGCCCTGTTTTACGTCTGCCCATTCAGCTTTTGCTGTTGGATAGAACTTGCAGCTTGCAAGGATATCAATCCAGCTTGCCATATCAGGATCTGCTGCAGCAAGAGCTTCGCCACCTGTCTTGGTTGCAGGCAGGAAACCTTCCATAGCTACCCAATCAGTGTAACGTGCATCATCATAGAAGTAATCGAAGAATGTTGTGATTGCTGCTTTTTCTTCGTCTGTGTAATCATTGTCGAAGCACATAAATCTGTCCATAACACCTGCGGATACAGATTCACCTGTGTTGCTTGGGATAGAAGCTACGCCGTAGTTTACTTCGTTGCCGCCGTCTGCGATGTAAGTAGGTAAGCTGTTAGGAGCGATAACCATGGCAATCTTGCCTGCTCCGAACATATCCTGCAGATCGTAACGTGTATCGTTGGCAGGATCACTGTTGGTGTAACCTGCATTTACAAGGCTGATTGCGTATTCGATTGCTTCTACGTTTTCAGGGCTGTTTAGTGTCCAGTTACCTTCATCGTCTACGAATCCGCCGCCGTTGTTCCATGTATAGTAAGCAAATGCAGCCTGACCTTCGTCAGTTGTCATATCAATACCCCATGGATAAATACTTTCATCGTAAGCCTTGATTGCTTCGCATGCTGCGGTCAGCTCGTCCCATGTAGTAGGAACTTCTACGCCTGCAGCTTCCAGAATGTCTTTGTTGTAGTACAGAGCACGTGCAGAAGCAAGGTCTGGAATAGCCCATACGGTACCGTCTACTTCAGACTGATCAAGGAATGCATCATACATCTTGCTGTATGTCTCTTCAGATACAACATCCTGAATCGGAAGTAACAGATCATCTGCCTGATAGTCAGCGAATACGTCGATATTCAGGACATCAGGAGCCTCGCCGTTGGCGATACGTGTATTTACAACTGTGTAAATATCGTTCCATGATACAACTTCTACGTTCAGGTTGATACCAGGATTGTCTGCATTAAAGTCTTCTACAAACTGTGCCCACCAGTCTGCGGTGTTCTGACCATACTGAGCAGCAATTACGTTTACATCTACTGTGTCTTCTGCCATGGCTCCCATAGATGCCATTGACAGAACCATTGCCATAGCTGCGCCCGCGGTTAATACTTTTTTCATTTTAAAACCCTCCTTAAAGATGAATTGTGGCAAATCGTCCATCTCTTCGTTCTACGATTTGCCTTTCTGTTAAAAGTATACTATGAAAATTATTTTCAGTCAATAGAATTATTGAAAATAACTATGAAAAAATTGGAGATCAGAAAAATGTTTGTTAAATAAACACAAGTTGACAGGGAGAACAGGGCTGAGATAAGATATCATAGTTGGGGGCTTTTGCCCCCAACATCTAAGAAACAATATAGCAGATGGGGAAAAGAAATGAACAGATTCGAATTAGATATGGAGCAGTACCGGAAGCTGGCAAGACAGGCGGCAGCAGATGGCTGTGTACTTTTAAAAAACGAGGCAGAGGCACTGCCTTTCAAAAAGAAAGAACGAATTGCAGTATATGGAAGAATTGCATTTACTTATTATAAAAGCGGACTGGGATCAGGAGGGCTGGTGAATACCGGCAAGGTAGACAGTATCCTGGAGGCACTGCAGGCAGAGGATCTGGTACTGGATGAAAAACTGATTTCCATATATGAAGCATGGATACAGGAAAATCCATTTGATGAAGGGGCAGGATGGGGAAAGGTTCCATGGTCACAGAAAGAGATGCCGGTGACAGATGAGATGCTGACCTGTGCCGCAGATGCCGATGCAGCAGTGATTGTAATAGGAAGAACTGCGGGAGAAGATCAGGATAACACTGATGCGCCGGGGGGTTACCGTCTGACAGAGGAAGAAGAACAATTAATCTGTCAGGTATGTCAGACAAATGCCCGTACGATAGTAGTGCTGAATGTGGGTAACATTATAGATATGAGCTGGGTGGAAAAGTATCATCCCCATGCAGTTCTGTATACATGGCAGGGAGGCCAGGAGGGGGCATATGCCATAGTAGATGTGTTGACAGGCAGAGTGAATCCATCAGGCAGACTGACAGATACAATTGCCGGAAAAATCAGTGACTATCCCTCTGATGCCTGCTTTGGCAGTGAGATCGAGAATGAATACCGGGAAGATATCTACGTGGGATACCGGTATTTTGAGACCTTTGCCAGAGATAAAGTACAGTATCCTTTTGGATATGGGCTTTCCTATACCACTTTTTCTATAGAAGGAAAAATAGTACCGGAATCAGAAAAATCGAATCATACAGAACTGGAGATCCGGGTCTGCAATACCGGAGACACTGCGGGAAGAGAAGTAGTCCAGGTGTATGTGCAGCTTCCGCAGGGCAGACTGGGACAGCCACTGCGACGTCTGACAGCATTTTATAAAACAGAATTGTTACAGCCGGGAGAATCTGAAGTCAGAAGGATACAGGTTGCAGACAGAGATCTGGCGTCCTATGATGACAGCGGTGTGACTGGTTACAGATCAGCTTATATCCTGGAAGAAGGACAGTATGCCTTCTATGTGGGTGGCAATGTGAGAGATGCAGTGAAGGCGGGGGAATGCTACAGGAATATCAAGATTGTGGAGCAGCTTCAGGAAGCACTGGCACCGACAAAAGAGTTTCGGAGAATACACCCGGTACAGAGCAAAGACCATATGGAAATATCCTGGGAAAAAGTTCCGGTCAGAACGGTGGATCCGCAGGTGAGAAGAGGGGCAGAACTACCGAAAGAACTGGTACAGACCAAAGATCAGGGATGGAAACTGGTGGATGTACTGGATGGAACGATAGACTTAGATACCTTTACAGCACAGCTTTCTGACGAGGATCTGATTGAAATATTCCGTGGGGAGGGCATGTGCAGCCCGAAGGTAACGGCGGGAACAGCAGCAGCCTTTGGTGGATTGACAGAAAGTCTGAGAAATTATGGAATTCCGGCAGCCTGCTGTGCAGATGGACCATCCGGTATTCGTATGGATTGTGGAACCAGAGCATTTTCCCTTCCAAACGGAACTGCGCTGGGATGCACCTTTGATCAGGAACTGGTGGAAGAACTTTATACAATGACCGGGCAGGAGATCCGGTTAAATAAGATTGATTCCCTTCTGGGACCGGGAATGAATATTCACCGCCACCCATTGAATGGAAGAAACTTTGAATATATTTCAGAAGATCCTTATCTTACCGGTAAGATTGCAGCAGCGCAGGTGCGAGGGATGAACCGGCACGGTATTGCAGGAACTATTAAGCATTTCTGTGCCAATAATCAGGAAAAAGCAAGAAGCAGGGCGAACAGTCAGGTTTCTGAACGTGCTTTGAGAGAGATCTACCTTAAGGGATTTGAGATTGCCATAAAAGAAGGCGGAGCAAGGTCTGTGATGACGACTTATGGACCAGTCAATGGTTTGTGGACATCTGGCAGTTATGATTTGTGTACTACCATTTTGCGTAAGGAATGGGGATTTGACGGAATTGTCATGACTGACTGGTGGGCAGTGGCAAACTATGAAGGACAAAGTGGAGACAAATACACAAAAGCACCTATGGCAGCAGCACAGAATGATCTGTTCATGGTAACAGCAGATGCCATAGACAGTGTGCAGGAAGATGATATGCAGAAACAGTTGGAAGCAGGCTGGCTGACTCGCGGGGAATTACAGCGTAATGCGGAAAATATTCTGGGATTCTTGCTTAAAAGTCCGGCGCTTCTTCATCTGAACGGAAGAATCTGTCAGGAAGAGTTGGATGCCATGAATAGGAAAGAAGAGGGGGATGTGCTGGCATCTGACCTGAAATACCTTGACGATAATGCAAATGGATGTATACTGATTCGCGGAGAGATGCTTAGTCCAAAGTCCGGCCATGCGGATGTATTAGGTATTCATCTGAAAAAAGAGGGTGACTACCGGATCTGTATGAAGATGCGTACTCAGCTTGGAGGGCTGGCACAGATACCAGTGTCGGTATATTGTAATAATACTCTGAAGACGATGATATCCATACAGGGCAGCGAAGGGAAATGGCTGGAGACTGACCGGGAACTGGATCACATGATGGCAGGAAACCATTACATAAAGTTCTATTATGGTGCAAACGGACTGGAGATTGACCAGATACGCATATACCAGATGTAGGTAAATTGGAGGAACAACATGACAGAAAAATTATTTTATGAAGATGTATATCAGAAGACATTTGAAGCAACGGTAACAGAATGCCGGGAAGGAAAAAATGGATATGAGATCATTCTGGACCGAACGGCCTTTTACCCGGAGGGAGGCGGACAGCCTGGGGATACCGGCTACCTGCAAATCGGTGACCAGAAGGTGGAGATCACAGATACCCACGAAAAAGATGGGGAAATTCTTCATTTTTGTGGACAACCTTTGGAAGTTGGAAGCAATGTAACCGGAACCATAGACTGGAACCGGAGATTTGGCCTGATGCAGAATCATTCCGGAGAGCACATCGTCAGCGGACTGGTGCACAGTAAATTCGGCTATGACAATGTGGGATTCCATATGGGAAAAGACACCGTGACCATTGATTTTAACGGTGAATTCACAGTGGAAGATATGTGGGAATTTGAGAAGGCTGCCAATGAGAGAGTCTGGGCAAATGAAAAGGTGGAGATCACCAGTTATACAGAGGAAGAGGCAAAGTCAGTAGAATACCGCAGTAAAAAAGAACTGCACGGAATGGTGCGTGTGGTGACGTTCCCAAATGCAGATGTGTGTGCATGCTGCGGAACCCATGTCAGCTATACGGGAGAAATCGGTCTGATTAAGTTGATTTCTCTTCAGAAGTTCAAAGGCGGCATGAGAATGGAGATGCTCTCCGGACGGAAAGCCATGGAATATGTGGAAGAGATTTGCAGACAGAATCAGCAGATTTCGGTGGCATTGTCCGCAAAACCACTGGAGACAGCACAGGCAGTGGAGCATCTGAAGAAAACCCAGATGGATCAACAGTTCCACATGGGGGCGCTGGAGCAGAAACTGTTTCAGAATATGGCAAAGCAGTATGAAGGCAGCGGAAGTGTGCTGATATTCGAGGAAGGACTGGCAGCAGACAGCGTGCGTAAGCTGGCAGCGGAGATCATGGAGACTTGCGAGGGACGCTGCGTGGTATGCTCCGGAGACGATGAGAGCGGTTATAAATATGCCATGGGAGAAAAAGACGGAGATCTTCGTGCACTGGTAAAAGAATTTAACAGTACCCTGAACGGACGTGGCGGCGGCAAACCATTCTTCGCCCAGGGAAGCGTAAATGCAACGAGAAAAGAGATTGAAGAATTTTTAAAATAGACAGTGGACAAACATGTTTGAACTGAAATGGGAAAAGCATATTGGATCAGGAAAACTGATTTGATATGCTTTTCCTGACAGGTTAAAAAACAGGTATGAACAGTATTATAAGTCAAAAACGATATGTAGGATGTTGAACGTAGTCTATTATATCCAAATAAGCACAAGTGATTTTGTGCGATGTGCTGAAAACACTTGTTAAAAATTTGATTATATTGACATTTCTGTGAAAAGTGATAAGATAAAGATACAAACAAGCAATGCAGAACATTCTACATTGGAAGTTAGAAAAGAAGGTATTTATTTCAAAAGGAGGTGTGGTTGTTGAAACAATGGAAACGAATACTGGCAGGTCTGGCAGGGGCAGCAGTGCTGACATCGGGACTTGCAGTATACGCAGATGGAGAAGCCGCAGAGGGGGTTGCGGTTACCTATCCGAAACTGAACCTGTCATTTGCAGTGAACGGGACAGATACCCAGATCGATACACAGGTTGGTCAGTATCTGGCAACACTGGTTTCACAGAGATCAGGCGGGAACATCACGATCGATGTTTTTCCAAATGATACACTGGCAGGAGGTAATGCAACAAAGGGAATTGAATATGTCTGTGCAGGATCAACTGATCTGGCAGCATATGCAACCAGTACATTATCAGCAATTGATTCAAAGCTGAACATTGCAACAATGCCATGGACATTTACATCGTATGACCAGTCAAAGGAAGTGATTGATAGCACAGGTGGTGAGTATTATGCGGAGCGGTTATCCCAGAAGGGGCTGACCTACCTGGGTGCATTCCACAATGGATTCCGTCAGCTGACCAACAGTAAGCATCCGGTAACCAAGCCGGAGGATCTGAAGGGACTGAAGATCCGTATTCCGGGTTCCAAGATCTACATGACATTCTGGGAAGCCATCGGAGCAAGTCCGACAGCTATGAGCTGGTCAGAGGTATTTACGGCGATACAGCAGGGAACCATCGACGGACAGGAGAACGGGGCACCGATCACTAAGTCAGCGAAGATGTATGAAGTGCAGGATTATATGACCATCTGGAATTACGCATATGACTGTGACCTGATTATCTGCAACAGCAAGGTATGGAACAATCTGGATGAAGCAACTCAGGCACTTCTTCAGGAATGTATCACAGAATCCTGTGACTGGGGAAGATACAAGATCGAAAAAGAAGAAGAAGATATTATTAATGAATTTATCAAAGGCGGAATGCAGGTAGACAGGCTGACAGAAGAACAGCTGGTACCATTCCAGGAACTGATTAAAGATGCCATGAAGGGTCTGAAATCAGAGTATGGAAAAGCAGCATGCGAAGCATTTAACATCGATACAGAAGGCGTGGAATTCACAGAAGAGTAGGAGGTATAGAGCATGAAATTTATAGAAAAATTTGAAAAATTCGTTGCCTGTGCCAGTGTTTCTGTGATGGCAATTCTGGTATTCGTAAACGTAATTGCAAGATTCATATTTAACAGTCCTCTGGCTGTGGCAGACGAGATGTCCTGTTATCTGTTTGTACTGATGAGTTTCATGGGAACTGCCATTGCAGCCCGCAGAAAAGCCCATCTGGGACTGACGATTGTAACAGATAAGCTTTCTCCGTCAGCGGCAAGAAAAGTACAGGTACTGATGTATCTCATCGCAGCAGTGTTCTGTCTGCTGATTGTGGTTTTCGGTATTGAAATGGTTATGAGCCAGTACACACTTGGTCAGGAAACAGCAACCATGCAGTGGCCGGAATGGATCTACGGATTATTTGTACCTGTAGGAGCAGCATTTGCACTGCTTGCATTCCTCAGTGTGGCAGTAAAAACAGCAAAGGGGGAGGAGTAAGATGGTTGGAATAGTATTACTTGGAGTGTTTGTCCTCCTGTTAGCATTTGGAGCACCGATTGCAGTCTGTCTGGGTATGTCCAGTGTGGCAGCAATGCTGGTGCAGGGAGCCGGAAAACCGATCGTAGCAGTCATGTCGGTACTGCCTCGTATCTGTTCCGCATCCAGCAGTAAATTCGTGTTACTGGCAATCCCGTTTTTCATTATCTCCGGTAACGTTATGGAAAAGGCCGGTATCTCAGGCCGCCTGATTAACCTGGCAGAGAAGTGTCTGGGACATATCAAAGGCGGTATGGCAATTGTATGTGTGGTAGTATCCTGTTTCTTTGCAGCTATTTCCGGATCCGGTCCGGCAACGGTAGCAGCCCTGGGTCTGATCATGATTCCGGCTCTGGTAAAAGCAGGTTACCCGGCAGCATTCTCCTGCGCACTTATGGCAGCAGGCGGAGCAATCGGTGTAGTCATCCCGCCATCCATTACCTTTGTAGTATATGGATCCATCGCAGATGCATCTATCACGAATCTGTTTAAGGCAGGTATGGTTCCTGGTCTTGCAATGGGTGCCGGACTAATTATTGTAGCACTGATTCTGGGAAGAAAATGTGATCTGAAAGTATTACCGAAGGCAAGCGGTGCAGAACGGTTAAAAGCTTTAAAAGATGCATTTTTTGGACTGATGATGCCGGTTATTATCCTGGGTGGTATCTACGGCGGTATCTTCACACCAACCGAAGCAGCTGCAGTATCTGTATTCTATGGATTGTTTGTAGGAATTTTCATCTATCGTGAAATCAATGTAAAGAAAATGATTGATATTATGGTAGATTCCTGTTCCACAACTGCAACGGTAATGTTCATTACCATGGGAGCTTCCCTGTTTGCCTATGTACTGACTCGTGCAAGACTGGATCTGGCGATCAAAGATATGATGCTTGCAGTGACAGGCGGTAACTGGATTATCTTCTTCATTATCGTGAATATTGTGCTTCTGATTGCAGGATGTTTCCTGGATTCCACATCAGCACTGTACATTTTCACACCACTGTTTGCACCGGTAGCACTGGAACTGGGAATTGATCCGATTCATCTTGGAGTAGTTATGATTGTAAACCTGGCAATTGGTTTGTTTACACCGCCGGTTGGAGTAAACCCGTACGTTGCCTGTGGTATCGGAAAGATATCCATCGAGGATATTTCCAAGGGTATTATTCCTTGTCTGGTGGCAATGCTGATTGTTTTACTGCTTGTTACCTACATACCGGCAATATCACTGATGTTTGTATAAAGAATTATTTTTATGGATCGATGAAAGGTCGATCTTATAAAAAACAATATAATATCCTACGTTGAACCATCAACATATAATAAAAAAGAGAGGTAAAGAAAATGAGAGAGGTATCTGTAAAAGAATTAAAGAATACAGCAACACAGATGAGGATGAAGGTTGTGGATATGATTTACAAAGCACAGTCCGGTCATCCGGGGGGATCCCTGTCAGCAGCAGATTTTGTAACTGCATGCTATTTCAAATATATGAATATTGATCCAAAGAACCCACGCTGGGAAGACCGAGACCGCATGGTTCTCTCCAAAGGACATGTATGCCCGATTCAGTATGCATGCCTTGCCACATTAGGGTATTTTCCGGAATCAGAGCTGGATACACTTCGAAAAGAAGGTTCCATGCTTCAGGGTCATCCGTCGATGAACAAATGCCCTGGAATCGATATTTCCACGGGTTCTCTGGGACAGGGGCTCGCCTGTGCAGCAGGTATGGCACTTGCAGGCAAAATGAACAAAAAGAATTATAAAGTATTCTGTGTAGTAGGTGACGGAGAAGCCCAGGAAGGGGAAATCTGGGAAGCAGCCAACACTGCTCACAAATATGAACTGGATAATCTGATTGTATTTGTAGATTTTAATAACCTTCAGATTGACGGAACCTGTGACCAGGTAATGCCAAACGGAGATCTGGGTGAAAAATTCAAATCCTTCGGATGGGAAGTCATAGAAATTGACGGACATGATATGGAAGAAATTTGCGCGACACTGGATAAATGTTATGCTTCTAAAAATGGTAAACCAAAATGTATTTATGCTCACACCATAAAAGGAAAAGGTGTTTCTTATATGGAAAATTCCTGTGCATGGCATGGAGTAGCACCAAATAAAGAAGAACGTGATCAGGCAATGGAAGAACTGACAGCGCAGTTAGTTTAAGACAGGGCATATAGGAGGATAAGAAAATGAGTGAATTAAAGAAAATTGCAACTCGTGATGGTTTTGGTGAAGAAATTTTAAAACTTGGTCTGGAAAATCCGGAAATCTTAATCGTAGATGCTGATATCGGAAAGAGCTGTAAGACAGGAGCATTCCGTAAAGAACTGTCAGCGGAATACCATGATGACAAAAATCAGTATGTGAATGTGGGAATTGCAGAACAGAATGCAGCAGGTGTGGCAGCAGGACTGGCAACCTGTGGAAAGATTCCATTTGTAGTTACTTATGCAGTGTTCGGATCTCTGCGTATGTGTGAAATGATTCGCCAGCAGATCTGTTATCCTAATCTGAATGTCAAGATTGCCTGCTCCCATGGTGGTGTGACACCGGCAAATGACGGTGCCTCCCACCAGGCAATTGAAGACATGGGAGTACTCCGTACCATCCCGAACATGACAGTTGTGATGCCGGCAGATTACAATTCTGCAAAGAAACTGACGAAAGCAGCAGCAGAAACCTATGGTCCGATGTATCTGCGTTTTACAAGAGATGCGGTGCCTCAGATCTATGATGAAAATGTGGAATTTGTAATCGGAAAAGCACATCAGATTCAGGATGGAAAAGATGTGGCTATCATTGCCAATGGAGATACAGTACGCCTGGCAGTAGAAGCTGCAAAGGTTCTGGAAGAGAAAGGTATCTCAGCCCGTGTACTGGATATGCATACAATTAAGCCACTGGATGTGGAAGCAGTTACTGCATGTGTGAATGATATCGGCAAAATCATTACAGTAGAAGACCACAATATTCTCAACGGACTTGGTTCTGCAGTCTGCGAAGTAGCAGCAGAACTTGGAAAAGGTATTGTAAAACGTATCGGTATCCAGGATCAGTTCGGACAGTCAGCTCCGTATGAAAGACTGTTGGAAATCAATGGTGTAACAGTAGAAGAAATCGTAAAAACTGCAGAGGAAATGCAGAAATAATAAAATATATTGTTCAGGAGGAAAATATCATGTTAGATTTTACAAATCAGGTAGTTCTCGTAACAGGAGCAGGTTCACCAAAAGGAATCGGACGTACCATCGCTCAGACATTTGGAAAACAGGGCGCAAAGGTTGTGATCTGTGATATCAATCAGGCAGGCTGTGATGCAAATGTGGAAGAAATGAAAAAGATGGGAATTGAAGCAGCAGGATATGCAGCGAACCTGACAGACCCAGATGCAGTAAAAGAACTGGTAAATAAAATTGTAGAAAAATATGGACGCATCGATGTTCTGGTAAACAATGCCGGAATTTC
Organism: uncultured Lachnospiraceae bacterium; assembly: GCA_900544685.1. Classification (GTDB taxonomy): domain Bacteria; phylum Bacillota; class Clostridia; order Lachnospirales; family Lachnospiraceae; genus Marvinbryantia. Next base: position 48,985 of record UQWA01000015.1, read on the forward strand.
TCAGAAAGTAACGGTAGCAGATATGACTCTGGATGATATCAAGCGCATCTTCAGCGTAAATATGTTTGGTCTGTTCCTGATTACTCAGGCAGTCTGCGAAGTCATGAAGAAACAGAAATACGGACGTATTGTACATCTGTCTTCTGTTTCCGGAAAACGTGGCGGCGGAGTATTCGGTGGTGCTCATTATTCCGCATCCAAAGCAGCAGTTCTGGGCTTCTCCAAGAACCTTGCCCGTGAAGTATCTCAGTATGGTATCACAACAAACTGTGTATGCCCTGGACTGATTAATACAGAAATCTGGAAATCTATGCCGAAGGAACAGGCAGATGCTGTTATCGCAGGTATCCCGATGGGACGTCCTGGAGAAACACAGGAAGTTGCCAATGCAATCGTATTCCTGGCATCCAAAGAAGCCTCCTATATTACAGGAGAAGAAATTGATATTAACGGAGGATCCCACATGGACTAAGCCCCCTCCATGCGTATTGTTTGCGATCCTCAGATCTCTCTCAATATCCATTGATGCAGCTGCCATTGCATCGGAAGAGTCGGTTCATCAGAACTTGTAAAAGAACCTGGTGAACCGGTTCTTTTTACAATTGAAAGAAAAAGAAATATTTGTTAGAATATAGAAAGGAAAATGATCATGAAAATCGGTTTTGGAAGTGACCATGCAGCGATTGAATTAAAACGCTGCCTTTTTGAACATATGGAAGCACGCGGATTTGAATGTGTAGATTACGGTGCATACAGTCTAGATGAGAAGGTAGATTACCCGATACCGTGACGTACGGTTGCAGAAGCAATCCGCAGAGGCGATATCGATAAAGGGGTTCTGGTATGTGGGACGGGTGTTGGTATCTCTCTTGCAGCGAATAAAGTACCTGGAATCCGTGCAGGTGTGTGCAGCGAACCATTTACTGCTAAAATGATTGCAGAACATAACAATTGTCAGATCGTTGCCATGGGCGCTCGTGTAGTAGGAGAAGAATTGGCTAAAATGATCTGTGATGCGTTCTTTGATGCAGAATTTCAGGGTGGACGTCATCAGAGACGCGTGGATCTGATTAGTAAAATTGAGGAAGATTACGGATACTCGGATGCCGAAATAAAGTAACTGTTCAGTATCTTCACAGATACGAAATAACATGAAAGGAGATTGCCATGTCAAGACATAATATACTTGCACCATCTATTTTGTCTGCTAATTTTAATCATCTAGGGGAGGATATCCAGACAGTTATATCTGCAGGAGCTGAGTACCTGCATATTGATGTCATGGATGGAATGTTTGTACCAAGTATTTCGTTTGGTATGCCGGTGATTAAGTCTATTCGAAAAGAACAGAACTGCTTTTTTGATGTGCATCTGATGGTTCAGGATCCGGGACGTTATATCGATGATTTTGTTTCCTGTGGAGCTGACAGTATTACAGTTCATGCCGAGGCATGTACTCATCTTCACCGTGTTGTGCAGAGTATCAAAGCAAAGGGTGTCCGCGCGGCTGTGGCACTGAATCCATCTACCCCATTGAATGTTCTGGATTATGTTCTGGATGATCTGGACATGGTTCTGATTATGACGGTAAATCCGGGATTTGGCGGTCAGAGTTATATTCCGCAGATGACAGAAAAAATACATGAATTAAGAAAAATAATTCAAAAATCTGGAAGAAATATTGATATTCAGGTGGATGGAGGCGTAAATGACCAGACCATTCACACTGTTTTGGATGCAGGTGCCAACATTTTGGTGGCAGGCTCTGCGGTATTCAAGGGTGAATCGGCAGAGAATGTAAAACGTTATCTGAACATTATGGAAGAGTATCAGAATTATTAGATTTTATTAAAGAGAAAGACGCTTTGCGGCAGTATGGAAGTATGTCGCAACAGCGTCTTTCTTATATGATGATATTCTCAGAATTTTTTCCCTACATTCAGGAAATAGGTGCCTTCTACGGATTCGTGCAGTCCTTCCAGCTGACGGCTGGCAATGAGCTGATAGACTCTTTCATGTGCACTATATAGTTCTTCTCCACGACCGGTCTCCAGCATTCCTTTTACGGAATCGTAACGGGTGGAATAGGTCAGTACTCTGGTAATGGCATTGATCTTGGACACCATGGCATTATGTCCCATCTCTGTAATACAGTCATGGAATGCATTATCTGCTTCAAAAACCTGATCCACATCGGGTGTCTGTGCAAAAATGGCGTCTTTTAAAACCAGCATTTTTTCGTGTAACTGCCGGATCTCTTCTTCGCTGCTTTTTTCCACAGCAAGACGCATTACGCCAGTCTCCACCATAGCTCTTAGTTCGTTCAGATCCTGTGAATTCTGCTGGTTCAGAATGATACCATATATCATAGGATCAATAAGACTCTCTGAAAATCCGTTGCAGACAAAGGTTCCGTCTGCACGCTTAATCTCCAACACTCCAATATATACCAGGATCTTAATTGCTTCTCTTATGGAATTGCGCGCGACTCCGAGCTGTTCTGACAATTCCATTTCTGTGGGAATCTTATCTCCTGGTTTGAGTTCCCCATTCAGCATTGCTTCTGTCAGCCGGTCAATAACACGCTGTACCACAGATGATCTATTAATTTTTTTTAGATATTCCGGCATTTCACTTACTCCTTCTCTCTCCATTTTGTCGAACATTGGATGTTCTTCTTTTTATTATATCCTGTATTTTATCAGAAAAGCAACAGTTATTTCTGATAAAATATAGGGTATAAATATTGCAAGAAGAATTATGCAATATACTATTGACAAACAGAAACATATTATATATAATAACATCACTTACCAATTCTGATAAGCATCGGTCGTATCGACATCTATTTCAAAGATAACAAGTGTATAGGGTGACAGGGGTAACAGACGATTCCTATCCGTGTGATAGGTGATTTGCACCTGGCATCTGTTTTTAAAAAGAGGATAGAGAATATGAGATTTTTATTTTTGTTCAGTATAGGAGTACTGGCGGTCTTCTGGGATTTTTATTCCGGAAGGATCCCCAATGTACTGATTGGAGCAGGACTTTTGGCAGCACTGGGATGGCAGTGGAGTGCCAATGGACCACCCGGAACAGGGAATTTCCTGGCAGGAGCATTACTGCCGCTTCTGGTGCTTGGCATCCTTCATTATTTTAAGATGATGGGAGCCGGGGATCTGAAGTATTTTATGGTGGTGGGAGGATTTTTCGGACCGTCACTGAGTCTGAAGTGTATCTGTTATTCATTTCTGATTGCTGCGATATTTTCACTGGCAGTAGTTATCAAATATCACATTTTATGGAAACGTCTGATTCTATTCATACAGTATTTAAAAGAATTTTTCAGCACAGGAATATGGTGCCCTTATATTGTGCAGGAGGATAACCCTGCCTATCTGCACCTGTCGTTGCCGATATTTCTGGGAAGTATGCTGATTACAGGAGGTTGGATATGAAAAAACTTAATTTTGCAATATGCGATCTGGAGACAGTCTATGCCTGCAGACTGATGAATTATATTACCGAAAAACAGCGAATTCCCTTTGAGATACTGGTATTTTCAGGAGTGGAAAGCCTGAGAGAATTTACCAGGGAACATCGGATTGAACTGCTGTTGATTTCAGCACGGATGATGTGCGAGGAAGTCCGCATGATGGACATTAACCGAACCGTGATTCTGTCAGAGGGGGAAGTAAGACCAGAATACGTGGAGTATCCCACGGTATATAAGTACCAGTCTTCAGATCATCTGGTAGCAGAAGTCATGAATTATTATGCAGCAGATATGAGTGAACATACGCCATATTTTATGAAGCAGAAGGCAAATGTTATCGGAGTATATTCGCCGGTAAAGCGCTGTGGAAAAACATGTTTTGCACTGACACTGGGACAGATTCTGGCGAAGCAGCAGTCAGTATTATACCTGAATCTGGAAGAATGTGCCGGATTTAGTACGCTGACCGGGAAAACATACAGTGCAGATATCTCGGATGTGATGTACTTTGTCCGGCAGAATAAAGGAAATGTGATCTTTAAGGTGCAGGCAATTGTGCAGCATCTGGGAGAGATGGCATACATACCGCCGGCGTATTCTGCAGCAGATTTAAGGGAAGTGACCCAGGAAGAATGGATGAAGCTTCTGGATGCAGTGACTTCCATCGGAGGATATGAAACGGTGATTCTGGATCTGGAGGGAACGGTGGAAGAACAACTGGGGCTGCTGGCAGCGTGTACGCATGTCTATACCCCAGTCTGTGATGGGGTTATCGCCAAAGCCCGGATGGAGCAGTATGAAAAACTTCTGAAGGAGTTGGATGCGGAAGAGATTTTGAAAGAAACATCCTGTCTGCACCTTCCTTATGCAGAGCCTGCCGCAGTGGGGGAATATGCGCTGGAGCAGCTGGTAAACAGTGAGATGGGGAACTTCGTGCGTACATTACTGTGCAGTGAGGAATGGAAGAAATGAACAGGGAACAGAATGAATTTTTAGAGTTACAGAGAAAACTAATGGACCGGCTGGACACCTCGCGGGAATTACCGGATGAGGTAATCTGTGAACAGATTGATAAGCTGCTGATGGAGAAGAACAGCGGGCATTATTACAGTCTGAGAAGGCGGGCACAGCTTCGGACAGAACTGTTCAATTCCGTAAGAAAACTGGATATCCTGCAGGAACTTGTAGATGACGATCAGGTAACAGAGATTATGGTGAATGGTCTGGATGGCATCTTCATAGAAGAAAACGGGCGGATACGGAAGTGGGAGAAAGGCTTTCACAGCAGAGATAAAATTGAAGATCTGGTGCAGGGGATTGCAGCGAAAAGTAACCGGATTGTCAATGCTACGGTTCCGATTGTGGATGCCAGACTGGAAAATGGCGCCAGAGTCAGCATGGTTCTGCCACCGATTGCCTTAAATGGACCGATTATTACCATAAGGCAGTTCCCAGTACATCCCATAGAGATGCAGCAGCTCATAGAATGGGGAGCAGTGACGGAAGAAGCAGTACAGTTTCTGAAAAAGCTGGTAATTGCCGGATATAACATTTTTATCAGCGGCGGTACCGGGTCAGGGAAGACTACATTTTTAAATGCTTTGTCCAATTATATCCCCAAGGACGAGAGGATCATAACCATTGAAGACAATGCAGAATTGCAGATCCGGGGGGTTGCCAATCTGGTGCGGCTGGAAGCCAGAAAAGGAAATACACAGGGAGACCATGAGATCACCATTCGTGACCTGATCCGGGCGAGTCTTCGAATGCGGCCAGACAGAGTAATTGTAGGGGAAGTCCGGGGGGAAGAGACCATTGATATGATACAGGCCATGAATAATGGTCATGACGGAAGTCTCTCTACCGGTCATGGGAACAGTCCAAGGGATATGCTGGCAAGACTTGAGACCATGGTACTTATGGGAATGGAACTGCCGGTGTCAGCAGTCCGCAGACAGATTGCTTCCGGAATCGATATCATGGTGCATCTTGGCAGAATGCGTGACCGATCCAGAAAAGTGCTGGAGATTCTGGAGATTACCGGGTACAGCTATGAGAAGGAGGAGATTCAGACCCATACGCTCTATGAATTTGAAGAGAATGGGAAAGGGGGAGAGAAGGTGGTTGGCACACTGGTGCGTAAGGGCGATCTTATGCAGACCAGAAAACTGGAAAGGGCAGGATTGTTGTAAATGGATTACAGAGAATATCGTTTTTCCGGAAAAGAATATGTGGAAAACTGTCTGCTGTTTCTTCTGGGTGATGCCATGATCAGCTATCTGTTTTACAGATCAGTGCCGGTATTTTTCCTGGGACTTCTGTTATTGAGGAGGTTTCTGAAGATGAGGAAGCAGTCACTGTGTCGGAAGAGAAAACAGGAACTGGAAGAACAATTTCTTATGGCAATGCAGACTGTAACCACGTCTCTGACTGCAGGGTATTCGGTGGAGACTGCTTTTGAGGATACACTGAAAGAGCTGCCGCTGATCTATCGGGAAGATGACATGATAGTTCAGGAATTTCGGAGCATAGTGAGTAAGCTTCGGATGAATCAGAATCTGGAAGAACTATTGCAGTCGCTTGCCGTGCGCAGTGGAATCGAGGATGTAAGGAATTTCGCAGAGATCTTTGCCATAGCGAAACGTTCGGGAGGGAATCTCATTGCAATTATAAGGAATACCATACAGAGCATAGGGCAGAAAAATGAGACCAGAAAAGAAATACAGGTGGTACTGGCAGCCAAGAAGATGGAGCAGAATATGATGAGCATCATTCCATGTCTGATTTTATTTTATGTCCAGACCGTATCACCGGGATTCCTGGATGGAATGTATCACAATCCTACGGGCATAGCAATTATGACAGCGGCACTGGCAGTGTATGCAGGTGCAGTATTCTGGGGCAGAAAAATTGTAGATATTGAGGTGTAGAGATGTGGATATACTGGGGACTGGTGGCAGTATTTGGAATATTGATGATTTTCTCAGCGGGAACAGAGATGGACCCGGAAGTGAAGTGGTATCAGAAACCATTTTGCAGGGGAGCAGAATATCTGCTGATAATGAGTTCCAGATGGAGAAAAAACAGGGACAGGAAAGAGAATAAAAAAGAAAATAAAAAAGAAAAAGAGAAACTGGAAACCATGCTTCTGTGTTTTGCACTGGGTCTGTTGTTATTCCCTATTGCAGAAAGCGTTTTGAGCGGGGAGGAACAACTGACGGCAATACACAGACTGGAACGTCCGGAAAAGGGAGAAGGAAACAGTTCTTATGCATTGCAGGCAGAGATACAGAATCAGGAGGATGCAGAGCAGGTGAAGCTGGAACTTCAGGAACGGCAGTATACAGAGCAGGAGGAATTACAGCTGCTAAAGCAGGCGGAGGAAGAGATTGATCAGGTCATACTGGGAGAAAATACTTCCGCAGATGAAGTGAGAGGAAGAGTAGAACTGCCTTCGGAACTGCAAAATGGTGAGGTAACGGTTCAGTGGATACAGAATCCACAGGGGTATTTGGATGGAGACGGAAATATTGTGGCAGATCTTCCGGAGAAAGGGCAGATACTGACATTGACGGCAATGCTGTCCTGTGGGGAGCGGGAACAGGTCTATGAGAGGGCACTGCACTTATTTCCGCAGATCCGTACGGAAGAAGAACAACTGAAGTATGATCTGAACCAGGCATTGACAGCTGCTCAGGAAGAAAGCAGAGAGAAAAAAACGATGGAGCTTCCACAGAAAGTAGATGGCAGAAATGTGGTATGGACACAGAGACAGGAATCTATGACAGGGATCTGTCTGGCAGGGATCTTTCTGCTGGCGGCAGTGGGGTATTTTGGGAAGGCACAGGAACATAAAAAAGCGGAAGAACAGCGACAGAGACAATTAATTCTGGATTACCCGGATGTGGTATTTAAACTGGGGATGCTGTTAAATGCAGGACTGACGATACAGAATGCTTTTGTCAGGATTGCAGGAGAATATCAGGAGATGAAGGCACAGAGCGGGCTCCGGTGGGCATATGAAGAAATGATGGCAGCCTGTAATGAAATGAAGAGTGGAATTGCGGAGGCGCGTGCCTATGAGAGATTCGGCAGAAGATGTGAACAGACCTGTTATGTACGTCTTGGTACGATTCTGTCCGGCGGATTGCAGAAAAGCTCGGAAGGTATGACGGAACTTTTGCTGAATGAAGCAGAAGAAGCCATGGAAGACCGCAGGCAACTTGCCAGAAAGATGGGAGAAGAGGCGGGAACAAGATTGTTGTTTCCAATGATTCTGATGCTTCTGGTTGTGCTGGTCATTCTGATTGTGCCGGCGGTACTGTCATTTTAGGTGATCAGGAAAATCAGACTGATTTGACGGAGAACCGGTGGGCATTTGAAAGGAGGTGAGGAAAATGCGAAAGTTTCTGAGACGGCTGTACGAAGAAGAAGACGGCATTGGAACAGTGGAAATCATATTGATTCTGGTAGTTCTGATTGGTCTGGTTATCATCTTTAAAAGTCAGCTGACCAGTCTGGTCAATAAAATCTTCAAGAAAATTGTAAGTCAGAGTAACAGTATTTAAAGGAGACAACATGAAAACGTACAGATGCAAAGGGACAATTACAGTGTTCTTAAGCCTGATCAGCGTTCTGTTTCTGTCCCTTCTCTGTACAACCGTGGAATCAGCCAGAATACAGGGGGCAAGGGCAAAAGCAGCAGCAGCACTGGATATGGGACTGTTTTCGGTATTTGGGGAGTTTGAAAATCGTGTGTTAGAACAATACGATGTGTTTTTTCTGGATGGAGCCTGTGGAACAGGCAGCTACAGTCAGAAGACACTGGAAGAGAAACTGCAGACCTATATGGAATATAATGTTTCCCCAAATAAAGGAATTCTGCTGAAAGGATTTGATCCATACCCTCTTACTTTGCAGAAAGCCGGGATTACTGGCGTCGCGCTGGCAACCGATCAGAAAGGAAATGCATTTTACCAGCAGGCGGTTGGATTTATGCATGACAATCTGGCAACGGAAGCGGTATCAGCATGGTTGAAAAGAAAGGAAGATGCTCAGAAGCTGGATAGTGCCGGACAGGATTATCAGAACCGTCAGAGCAGCAATGCAGCGAATCTGAAATCTCTGCAGCAACAGCAGAAAACATTAAAAAAACAGGAAGAAGAAAAACGAAAAGAACAGGAAAAAACGGCAGAGGAATCAGGAAACCTCCCGATGGAGGTGCAGCCTGAGAAAAAGGAGTATCCGGCAGAGAAGAATCCGTTGGAGACCATCAAAACAATTAAGAAAAAAGGTCTGCTGGGGCTGGTACTCGGTGAAAAGAAAGCGTCAGATAAAGTACTTTCTTCCGATGTACCATCCAGGAGAAACTGTCGTAAAGGAAATCTGGAAATCAAAAAGAAATATGCAGGATTGACAGACAATCTTTTGTTTCAGGAATATCTGTTTGAAAGATTTCCGTGTTATACGGACAGTGAGGTAAAAGATCAGGTGCTGAATTATGGGCTGGAATACATTCTCTGCGGCAAGAATTCAGATATAAAGAATCTGAAAAGTGTGGTAAAACGGCTTCTGGCATTGCGGGAAGGTGCCAATTTTCTATACCTTGCCAGTGACCCGGCGAAAAAAGCAGAGGCAGACAGCCTGGCAGCACTGATTACCGGTGCAATACCGGTTCCGGGTTTACAGGTGGCGACCTCCTATGCACTGCTTCTAATATGGGCATATGGAGAGAGTCTTCTGGATTTGCGCAGTCTCCTGGCAGGTGGAAAGGTACCGGTATGGAAGTCACAGACAACATGGAAACTGGATCTGAAAAAGATTCCTTCACTTCTGGAGATGCTGGAATCTCCCGACACAGCAGCGACAGAAGGATTGGATTATCAGGGATATCTCCAGATTCTGTTCACTATGGGGAATATGTCGTCCTATTCTATGAGGGCACTGGATCTGATAGAAGGAGATATACGGAAAACAACAGATAACGTAAAATTTCGTGTGGATCATGCGATTGTCAAAATGGCAGCAAAAGCAGAATATCTGATTCCACCTGTTTTTCTGAAAGTGACAGGAGCTTTCCTGAAAACAGGAAGGGTGAAGATAAATTACGAAACAAAAGGAACGTTTGCATATTAGGACAGACAATAAGGAGGTGGCGTGAAATGTTCTTTCCTGGAACAGACCGCTTTGTCATTCAGACTTATAAAAGAGTTATTCAAAAAACATATATATTAGCGAAGAAAGGAAGGATGTTATTCCCGGCGGAGAGATATCAGGAGCAGTCTGACCTGGAAGGAATATTTCAATTTATCTCATTTCACAAATTTAATGATAAGAAGAATGTGAATCGGAAGAAAAAGCTGGCTGTATCCAGTATGATCCATTTTTTGCAAAAGGGGAGTCTTACGTTGGAAATGGCAATCGTTTTACCGTTGTTTCTGTTTGCAATGCTTGCCATACTGCAGTTTGCTACGATAGAAAATGCATCTTCCGCATTGCTGGCAGGTGCACAGGATACAGCAAAGGAGATGGCAGCATATGCTTACATACAGAGTATGGGAACTGCAGATAAAGCAGGTGTTTCGTCGGAACTGTTAAAAGGCGGCCTGTCAGCAGGATATGCGAGAAGTCAGATAAGGCAAAAGTCGGGGATCGGAAAAGATACAGGAACCTTTAGTCTCCTACAGTCCAGATTTACAGGTAGTGAGATTCTGGATCTGGCAGGAACATTCCAGCCGACACATACCTGGACGATACTTCCGGTGAAAAAGGTGAAAAGCATTTTCCGGGCAAGAGTGCGGGCGTGGACAGGAAGAACCGGTGGTGGAGCCGGAGAAGGAGAGGACGCAGAGGAGGAAACCGATGAAGAGGAAGAAGAGGTATATGTGACGGAGACAGGAACAGTCTATCACAAGGATCCGAACTGTACGCATATCCGGCTGTCCATTCGCAGTGTATCGAAGAATCAATTAAAAGGAATTCGTAACGTAAACGGTGGAAAATATCATGCCTGTGAGCGGTGCAGGGGAGGAAGCGGTGACAAAGTGTATGTGTCCCCTTATGGTGATAAGTATCATTCTTCTCTGAATTGCAGCGGACTGAAAAGAACTGTGAATAAGGTGTCATTATCGGAAGCAGAGAAACTAAGACCATGCAGCAAATGCGGAAAGTGACAGGAAAGAGAAATGTGGAAATTGTATGTGTGCCTGCTGGGATATCTGAGCGTGGAAACTGGCAGTGACATCAGAAAAAAAGAAATATCGGTCACCAGATCTGTCCTTTGTGGAGTTATTGCCTTTTTATTGCGAACAGGTATGGGAATGTCAGGACTGCAGGCAGGTACTGTACAGTTTCTCCTGACAGCCATACTTCCTGGTGGCGTATTACTGCTGATTGGACAAATAACCAGACAGGAGGTAGGGTATGGGGACGGAATATTGCTGTTGGTATGTGGACTGTGTCTTGGCGGAAAAGAGACAATATTTTTATTCGTGTCCGGTTTGTTTCTGATGTTCCCGATATCGTTGGTACTGTTATTGTCAGGGCATACAGATCGCAGAGCAGAACTGCCATTTGCACCGTTTCTGCTGGCGTCCTATCTATTCTGGCTGATGCAGATATAGGTGTAAATAGGAGGATGTAATAATGAGACAGAAGGGAAGTTATACGGTAGAGGCAGCTTTGCTGATGGGAATTTTACTGTCAGTTCTGGTTTCGGTGATTTATCTGGGATTCTGGTATCATGACAGAAATTTCCTGCAAAATGCAGCATATGAGGCGGTCTGTACAGCAAGTCTGCGGGCAGATGATGAAAGCTATCAGATTAGTGGGGCGGCCAGAAGCCTTACAGAAGGAAGAATGCTTGGCACATCGGCGTTATCCGCAGACTGTCAGAATACAGAGAATAAGGCAACAGTCTTTTATCGTGGAACGTTTCAGATACCTGGGATGATAGAAACGTTTTTTCAGAAAAATCAGTTGAAAATAAAGGGCGGCTGTGAGATATCCACACAGCGTCCGTCTGGCAGGATACAGAAGGTACGCCAGATGGCGAAGATCGGACATCATATATTTAAAAGAAACAGGGGGTGAGAATCATAAAGGTCAGATTTGAACATGATATATCTCACAATTATATAATACCAGAACCAGAGAATGAGGAAGAAAATCTTTCAGAAGAGAAAGAGACAGATTATGAAGTTCATATGCTGGAAGAAAACCAAATTCGGGGATTCATGAGGTGCATCAGAAAAAGGATCAACGGAGAAACACAGTATTATTATGAGATTACTTCCAGGCATTCTCTGGCACAGATCTGTGAGACAGAATCTCTGCGCAGTGGGGATATTCAGAAGATTCTGGAATGCCTGCATGGTGCCATGCAGCAGATGGAACAATATCTCCTGGATGGCAATAAGCTGGTACTGGATCCGATGCTGATATATCTGGACATCGAAAGCAGGGATGCAGCATTTTGTTATCTTCCATCCTATAAGAGAAATATCCAGGAGAGCTTTCGCAGTTTTGCATCTTATCTTCTTTACCATCTGAATCAGGCAGATACAGATGCAGTTTTGCGGGTATATGAGATCAACCGTAAGGTGCAGGAAAAGAATTATGCATTACTTGAAATCCTGCAGGGAGAGCAGAAACTATCAGAAGAACCTGAAAAAAATATAGGGAAGGATCATATCGGTGAACGAAAAAATCTGGTGGATGTACAGACAGGTATTCTGACAGCAGACCAAAAAGAAGAACTACACACAGAGAACGGGGAACAAAAAAGAAAATGGTCGAGAGAGGCAAAAAAGAAGCAGAAACAAAATAAGAAAACAAAAAGAAAAGAGACCAAAAAGGAACAATCGGAGAGAAAGATACAGATGTTGACGGGTATCGTGTATCTTGTGGTAATGGGGATTACAGGAATGGCGGCATGGATGAACTTTCTCACTGTCACACAGGCAGGGGGAGTTACATTTTTGATTACTGCGGCACTGGCCTATGCACTTTCATCAGAAAAATCCAGGAAAAAGAAAGATGGACGGGAAAAGAAAAAAGAGACGGGGGTTCGCTGGGAGCTGCCAGAGAGTGAAGAAGAACCATGGTTGATGACAGGAGGAAGTGAGAGCAGGGAAATCCATCAGACAAAAGGACGTAAACAAAACACAGAGGCGTTATCAGAGGAAAAATCTGTGCAGGAGATGGCAAAGATACAGAGTAACGGCCAGGATTTGTCACATCTGGCAGAAGAAAATGTGGGAGCAACTACGCTTCTTTGGAAAGGAGAAGATGAGTATCAGACGCATCTGACACTGATCAGTATGAATCCGAGAGAAAGAAACAGTATTGTTCTTGTGAAAGACAGTTATATGATTGGCAAATTGAAGACGAAAGCAGATATTTGTCTGGAAGAAGAGGGGATAAGCAGAATACACGCAAGAATCCAGAAAGAAGGGGAGAAATATTATCTGTGTGATATGAACTCTACGAATGGGACATTTATCAATGGAAGAAGACTGGGAGTAAATGAAAAAGTACCTCTCCATGTGTCAGATGAAATTGCATTTGCGAGGACGGAATATTATATAGGGAACTGCTAAGATTACGGAAAAGCTCTTGCCTGTTAAAAACTATGATGTTATGATGAAAAATAATAACTGTTCAGAACCCGCTGTATCTGTGAAGGTACTGAACAGATACAAAAGACAGGAACAGGAGCATTTATATATGAAAAAAATAGGTATTATCGGAGCAATGGAAGTGGAAGTGGCAGCACTGAAAAGTGCCATGAAGGTAAGCAGAATGTTAAATAAAGCCCAGATGGAATTTCTGGAAGGAGAACTGGAAGGATGTCAGGCAGTTGTGGTCAGAAGTGGGATCGGAAAGGTGAATGCAGCAGTTTGTACACAGATTCTGGTAGATGAATTTGGGGTAGACGGGGTTATCAATACCGGTATTGCAGGATCTTTGAAGGCAGAGATCAATATTGGAGATATTGTTTTATCCACTGATGTGCTGCATCATGATATGGATGCAACCGGATTTGGATATGATCTTGGACAGATTCCGCAGATGAATGTATTTTCATTTGAAGCAGATGAAAAGATGCGTACCATTGCAAAAGAAGTGTGCGAGGCTGTGAATCCAGAGATTCAGGTTTTTGAAGGAAGAATCGTCAGTGGGGATCAGTTTATATCCAGCAGAGAAGTGAAAGACCGCATTAAGAATAATTTTGATGGATACTGCACAGAGATGGAAGGAGCAGCAATTGCCCAGACTGCATATCTGAACCGGATTCCGTTCGTCATTATTCGTGCGATATCTGACAAGGCAGATGACAGTGCCACCATGGATTATCCGACCTTTGAAAAGCAGGCAGTAGAGCACAGTGTGCGCCTGACCCGTGGATTCTTAAAGAGAATTCAGAAGGAATCTTAAGTGTGAAGCTGACAGATAACATGAACATCAAAAGCCTGTAAACATGCTGTTTATGGGCTCTTTTTGTCGAACGATTTTACTTTGCAAACCGGAAAAATTGATTTATACTCTGCAATTAACAGGAGCAGGGACCGTGCCCGGGGAGAGGAAACTGCGTCTGAGAAAAAAGAAAGGGGATCACTATGTTACATACTTTGTTACAGTCAAAAGTGTTACTCTCTTTGATGACAGCAACAGGATTGCTTGGAATACTTTGTCAGATAATCAGCAACAGATGCTGCAGACAGCTCATACGGGAAGCGGCAGATACGCAGCCGGAAAAAGGTGAATTTATGAAGCGGATGAGGTACCGGTATCAGATTGACAGCCGGTGTTGTCAGGGAAATGTAAACATACCGGTATTTGTACAGAGAATGCTGTTGGATTACAGATACCGGAAACTGACACTGCACCAGTGGAGAAGACAGGCGGCCGGGTGGTATCTGGGAAGCATGGCAATTGCGGTATTGGGCTGCTGGTATTATCAGGTACAGCATAATCAGGCAGATCTGATGCTTATGCTTCGAATGGCTGCAGCAGTGACAGTTGTTACGGTTCTGGCTGTTTTATGGTGTGACAGCCGGTACAAGGAAAGCAGGCTTACAGTGCAGATGCAGGATTATCTGTGTCATTCCGGAATCTCGGCAGATATAAACAGTACCAGCCTGAATGAGTGGAAAGAAGAGGAAGTACAGACTGCCATGGTCACAGAAACAGGAAAGAAAAAGTCGGTAAAAGAAGACTCCCGGGCAGAACGGGACAAGCGGCAGCTTCAGGAGAGTCTGACCCGCATGAAATCCGGTGAGCGGGAGACCGCAGCGGGATCAGAAAAAGACTGGGGACGGGAACGGAACCGGGAGATCCTGAAACAGATGGATGCGAAGGAACAGGAACGAATAATCCGGGAGGTGCTGGCGGAATTTTTGGCTTGAAAAGGAACTGCTTACTTGGTAAAATAAATATGATAAGTTTTTGGACATAAAACAAGGACAAAACGGATAACAAAGGAGCAATTGGTATGGGAAACAAAGTTACATTTGACTATTCAAAGGCAGCAAAATTCATCAGTGCTGACGAAGTAAAATCTATGGAAAGAATCGTAGAACAGTCTAAGGAAGTTCTGGTATCCAAGAGTGGTGCCGGCAATGATTTCCTTGGATGGATTGATCTTCCGGTTGCATATGACAAAGAAGAGTTTGCAAGAATCCAGAAGGCAGCAGAAAAGATCGCTTCTGACAGTGAAGTGCTGGTAGTGATCGGTATCGGCGGATCTTATCTTGGGGCACGTGCGGCAGTAGAATTCCTTCGTCACAGTTTTTATAATGTGGTATCAAAGGAAGTTCGCAAGACTCCGGAGATCTACTTTGCAGGTAACAGTATCAGTGGCAGATATTTAAGCGACCTGATTCAGGTAATCGGTGACAGAGATTTCTCTGTAAACGTAATCTCCAAGTCAGGAACTACCACAGAACCTGCGATTGCTTTCCGTGTATTCAAAGAGATGCTGGAAAAGAAATATGGAAAAGCAGAAGCTGCAAAGAGAATCTATGCAACAACTGACAAGTCCAGAGGAGCTTTAAAGAAGCTGGCTACAGAAGAAGGATATGAAACCTTTGTAGTACCGGATGATGTTGGTGGACGTTTTTCCGTACTGACTGCTGTAGGATTGCTTCCTATCGCTGTAAGTGGTGCAGATATTACAAAATTAATGGAAGGTGCGGCAGATGCAAGAAAAGATGCACTGGAAAAACCATTTGCAGAAAATGGTCCAATGCAGTACGCTGCAGTACGTAATATCCTGCTTAGAAAAGGTAAACAGATCGAAGTTCTGGCAAACTATGAACCGAGTCTGCATTATGTATCTGAATGGTGGAAACAGCTCTATGGTGAAAGTGAAGGAAAAGACCAGAAAGGTATTTTCCCGGCATCAGTAGACCTTACCACAGACCTTCATTCCATGGGTCAGTTCATTCAGGACGGATCACGTAATCTGTTTGAGACAGTATTGAATGTGACAGATTCTGAAGCTGAGATCGTGATCGGTGAAGAACCGGTAGATCTGGATGGTCTGAACTATCTTGCAGGAAAGAATATGGACTTTGTAAATAAGAGCGCCATGAACGGAACCATTCTTGCACATACAGACGGAAATGTACCGAATCTGATGATTACTGTACCGGGGCAGGATGAATATTCTCTTGGACAGCTTTTCTATTTCTTTGAATTTGCCTGCGGCGTCAGCGGATACACACTGGGTGTGAATCCATTCAACCAGCCAGGCGTAGAGAGTTACAAGAAGAATATGTTTGCACTGCTTGGTAAACCAGGATATGAAGCAGAACGGGAAGAATTAATGAAACGTCTGTAATGAGATGTTTGTAATGAGATGCTGCTATGAACAAAATGAGCAGCAAAAATAAAAGGTTCAGCGGCTGTGCTGCGGCGAGAATGCCGTGGCACAGCCGTTTCGTCTACACGGGCAGTCTGCCCGACCGAATACAACAGGAGGACAAACGAATGAAGATTGTGATACTGGAAGCCAATTCACTGGGAGTAGATGTGGATCTGAGTGCTTTTGAAAAGCTGGGGGAGGTCGCAGTATATGGTCAGTCCAATATGCAGGATACCCCGGAGAAAATAAAAGATGCAGATATTATTGTGGTAAACAAAGTACCGATGAATGAACAGACCCTTGCCGGAGCAGCAAATTTGAAAATGATTGCCCTGACAGCAACTGGTTATAATATTGTGGATAAGGCATATACAGACAGCAGAGAGATTGCTGTGGCAAATGTCAGGGGATATTCTACAGATTCCGTAGCACAGCATACCTTTGCACTGGTGCTGTATCTGGTAAATCAGCTTGCTTACTATGACCGGTATGTCAAGAGTGGTGAATATGTGAAGTCTGATATTTTCAGTCATTTTGATAAGAAGATTTTTGAACTGGCAGGAAAGACATGGGGAATTGTAGGGCTGGGAGCCATTGGCAGAAAAGTAGCGGAGATTGCAAAAAGTTTTGGATGCCAGGTGATCTATTATTCCACATCAGGTAAAAATCATAATAAAGAGTATACCAGTGTGGATCTGGATACCTTACTTTCCACATCGGATATTATATCGCTTCATGCACCGCTGAATGCAGCAACAGAGAATTTCATGAATCTGGAGAAGTTTGAAAAGATGAAATCCACAGCTATTTTGATTAATGTGGCAAGAGGTCCGGTCGTGAATGAAAAAGATCTGGTGACGGCATTGAAAGAAGGTATGATTGCCGGTGCAGGACTGGATGTAATTTCAGTGGAGCCAATGAAGGCAGACAATCCGCTGCTTGAGATACAGGACAGTGGTAAACTGATTGTAACTCCACATATTGCATGGGCAACAGGGGAAGCAAGACAGCGCGTGGCAGATGAGACTTATTTGAATATCGAAGCGTTCCTAAAAGGCGAAAAGAGAAATCTGATTCCATAGTGAGAAAAAGGAAGGAGCTGCATGCCCCGATTTAGTCTTCTTCAATGACATGCAGCTCCAGAAAATCAAACTCAATCTCTTCAATAAAATTATCCTGACGAAACTTGGTAGAACTGTGCTTCTGAAATTCTCTGATATTGGAATCCAGCCAGATGGGTTTCCCCAGATCAAACTCCAGACAGATCTCATCTAGTGCATGGAAGACCTTGTGAGTTCTGGTATTGTCTGAAAAATCTTCGATGGTAGTATCTCTCAGAAGATGGTTGTTTTTCCATATTTTTCCCCAGATACGCATAGAACAAGCTCCTTTCACATCTGTTCAGTACATTCACAGTGGGGGCTGAACAGTTACATCCTTTTTACTTTAAAATCAGGAAGCTTCCAATTCAGAAGTTTCCAGCGGAAGCAGTGTATCACTGTCTACTTCCACAATCGGGCTGGTGAACCAGTCGTAAACCATAGCGGTAATTTCATGAATATGATCTACTGCGGATCCGGTATCACTCAGTTCGGTGGACAGAATACAGAAGATATAATCTCCATATGGTGTATAAATAATCGCCGCATCATTTTCTGTGTTATCCACTTCTCCGGTTTTATGAGAAATATGTGTCCCCTCTGGCAAACCTGACGGAATCTTATAATTCACTTCCTGGTTATTCAGAAGATTTTCAAACCGATAAGAGGCATAATGGGAAACCAGTTCCCGATCGTAGATCATTTCCAGCAGTTTTCCACAGTCTGCAGCAGAAGTTTCGTTGATACGTCCGTCTGATACCCACAGGCTGGGATCTGCGATACCATTTACCTGAGCGGTGTTTGTAAACCCCATGCGCTGGATAAAGTCATTGACCTTTGCCAGACCTGTCTGAAAGTCGCCTGATTCATCACGGAAACTGCGCACCAAAACATTGGAAGATTCATTATCACTTACCGTTATCATTTCGTGAAGAGCATGGGTAATTGTGTCTGTCTCAGTAAGTTCTCCATTTTCGATCAGTTCAAGAGTAGCACCGGCAATATAGAGTTTAATCAGGCTGGCAGACTGCATGGCGTGTTCATTGATCTCCATCGTATTGCCGTTTTTCAGATCCTTCAGATAGACACTCCAGTCCCCCTGGTAACCGGAAAGCATGGATGTGATCTTATCCTCAAGGGCATTCCAGGTTATGCGGATACGGTAAGCATGTCCGAAACGGTCACGGATAATCATGCCGTCCGGGGTAATCTGCGGAATCGGTATATTATTTAACTGATTCAGAGTAAAGGAGCCAAGATCCAGATAACGCGGAAGATCCCCAAATAACTGATCCAGTTCAGAATCAGACAGCCTGTGCCAGTCTGAGTTCAGGGCATCTGTCTCTGTTTCAGAGGAAGATGCTCTCTCAGATTCCACTTCAGAAGAGACCGGAAACTCAGGCCAGGTAATCCTTTCTATGGCATTCACGCCAGTGCTACATCCCAGACAGGATATTATTGTAAATAAACCACCGAAAAACAGTGGAAGGCTTCTTTTTTTCATCATTTTCATCTTATCCTTCCGGAAAATATCGTTTTTATCCATTTCATCTTACACGAAAGAAAAAAGATTGTAAACTGGTAACTTTTCGTTGTAAAATAATAACGATAGACACATCAGAAAAGGAGGAATGAGAGATTCCATGATGACAACAGGATTGGTTCACATTTATTGTGGAAATGGAAAAGGAAAGACGACGACAGGCATGGGACTTTGTACCAGAGCTGCCGGATATGGATACAAGGTACTGATTTATCAGTTCATGAAGAACAATAAGACCAGTGAAAGAAAGATTCTGGAAGCGGTAGATAACATTACCTGGATTGACGGGTTGGATCAGGAAAAATTCAGTTTTCAGATGACAGAAGAAGAAAAGGCCGAAAGACGTGTTTTTTACGGAGAACAGCTGAAAAGAGTAACAAAAGAAGCGGTGGATGGAGATTATGATGTACTGTTTCTGGATGAGAGCATCTATACCATTCGCGCTGGTCTTCTGGATGAACAGCTTTTACTGGATTTTCTGGATCATAAGCCGGAAAAACTGGAAGTGATTTTAACCGGGCAGGGACCGGATGAAGAACTGATAAAACGTGCAGACTATGTATCAGAGATCTGTATGAGAAAACATCCATATGAAAAGGGAATTCCGGCGCGACCTGGAATTGAACGATAAAGAGTAGGAGAAGGATATATGCGGGCATACGAGAGACTTTTAAAATATGTAAAAATCTATACCACCAGTGAGGAAGAAAGTGGAACCACACCATCCGCACAGAGGGAATTTGATCTTGGCAATCTTCTGACAGAAGAATTAAAAGAAGTTGGTGTGGAAAATGTGCGAATCACAGAACAGTGTTATGTATACGGAGAGGTCCCGGCAACTCCGGGATATGAGAGGGTACCGGCACTTGGTTTTATTGCCCATATGGACACTGCACCGGATTTTACCGGAGAAGGCGTAAAGCCACAGATCATTGGAGACTATGACGGAAATGACATTCAGCTTGGACAGAGCGGAAGAGTGCTGAGCTGTAAGGCATTCCCTGATCTGTGTGCATTAAAGGGAAGAACTCTGATTACCACAGATGGAACCACACTTCTGGGTGCCGATGACAAAGCAGGCGTAGCAGAGATCATGACGATGGCAGAGCAGATTATCCTTGAAAAGATTCCTCATGGAAAAATCTGCATCGCATTTACACCGGATGAAGAGATCGGAGAAGGTGCAGATCATTTTGATGTAGAAGGATTTGGAGCAAAATACGCTTATACCGTAGACGGTGGTGCTGAAAATGAGATCGAGTATGAGAATTTCAATGCAGCAGGAGCCGAGATAGAGATTACCGGTCTGTCGGTACATCCGGGTGACAGCAAGGATACCATGATTAATGCGGCTCTGGTGGCAATGGAATTCAATCAGATGCTTCCATCCGGTGAGACACCACGGGGAACCAGCGGCTATGAAGGATTTTTCCATCTGACGGATATGAGCGGGGATGTTTCAGAAGCAAAATTATCTTATATTATTCGTGACCATGGTGCAGTACATTTTGAGATCCGCAAAGAACAGATGCAGCATATTGCAGATCTGCTGAATGAAAAATACGGACAGGGAACGGTAAAGCTGACCATCAAAGATCAGTACCGCAACATGAGAGAGAAGATTGAAGAATGTATGTTTTTGATTGATTATGCAAAACAGGCAGTTCAGGAAGCAGGACTGCAGCCGAAGGAAGTGGCAATTCGCGGAGGTACAGATGGAGCACGCCTTTCCTTTATGGGTCTGCCGTGCCCGAATCTGGGAACCGGCGGTTATGCATTTCATGGACCGTTTGAGCATATCACGACAGAAGGTATGGATTACACAGTAAATATCTTAAAAGGTATCATAAAGGCATTCGGAGAACAGAAGGCATGACCGAACAGGAAAAATTTATGAGAGAGGCCATTCGGCAGGCAAAAAAAGCATACCTGCTGGATGAGGTGCCCATTGGATGTGTGATTGTACACGATGGAAAGATCATTGCCAGAGGATATAACCGGAGAAACACAGACAAGAACACCCTTTCCCATGCAGAAATATCTGCCATAAAAAAGGCATCCAAAAAGTTGGGAGACTGGCGCCTGGAAGAGTGCACCATGTATGTGACGCTGGAGCCATGCCAGATGTGTGCTGGAGCGATGATGCAGGCAAGGCTGACAGAGGCAGTAATCGGGTGTATGAATCCCAAGGCAGGCTGTGCCGGGTCAGTGCTGAATATTCTGGAAATGGACGGGTTTAATCACAAAGTCCAGGTAACCAGAGGTGTCCTAGAAGAAGAGTGCAGCCAGATGATGAGCCAGTTTTTCCGGGAACTCAGGGAAAAGAAGAAAGCAATGCGTGAAGCTGTACAGGAGAATGCAGAGAAAATTTAGGTAATATTCTTTCATTGACAAAATTAAGGAAACAAGGTATAGTATGAACTATCCACGCAGCCGGGGAGATAGCGGTGCCCTGCACCTGCAATCCGCTACAGCAGGGGTGATACCAATCTGAGGGTTCTTGGCTGTGGAGCTGCCCTTTATAAGTGGCGTTGACGTCTGGGTCTTGCACAACAGGAATCTGTGAACCGTGTCAGGTCAGGAATGGAGCAGCACTAAGCAGAAGCTCTTGTGTGATGCGAGGGTGCCTGGACCGAGTTAACTGTAGAGGTAACGTCCATGGTCGGAATTCGAAGTGCGGTGCGTGGTAAAAAAGAACAGAGTTTATGTATGATTCGTAAGAGAAGGATTATACATAAGCTCTGTTTTTCTTAATAATGGAAATTATGAACATATGAACAAGCATCGTAGAAAGGAATGGTGAACAATGATCATAAACAATTTAATGGATGCCCTGCAGGACAGTATAAAATTAGTTCCATTCTTGCTTCTGACCTATTTTTTCATGGAAGAACTGGAGCATCACACCGGCGGAAAGGCACAGCAGAGAATCAGGAAGGCAGGCAGTCTGGGACCTCTCTGGGGAGGCGTTCTGGGAATATTGCCCCAATGTGGTTTCTCAGCAGCTGCATCCAGTCTCTATGCAGGAAGAGTCATTACCATCGGAACGCTTTTTTCAGTATATCTGTCCACATCAGATGAGATGCTTCCGATCTTTCTGTCAGAAAAAGTCCCAATGGAGACAATATTCAAAATACTGGCAGTCAAAGTAGTGATAGCTGTAATTTCGGGATTTGCAGTGGAATTTGCCTATCTGCACCTGATTCATCATAAAGAGAAAGATCTGGATATCCACACGGTGTGTGAAGAAGAGCACTGCAGCTGTGAAGACGGAGTCCTGCAGTCGGCAGTGAAGCATACAATAAAGATCTTTTTCTTTATTTTCCTGATCTCAGCAGCTTTGAATCTGTTGATTGGATTCGTGGGAGAAGAAAGCATTGCGGCAGTGTTTCAGAGTACACCGGTAGTTGGTGAGGCAGTAGCGGCACTGGTGGGACTGATTCCGAACTGTGCATCTTCCGTAGTGATCACACAGCTTTATCTGCAACATATTATCAGTGCAGGTGCTTTAATGAGTGGTTTGTTGGTCAATGCAGGTGTGGGGCTTCTGATTCTTTTCCGGCTGAACCGTCAATGGAAAAAGAATCTGTGCATTGTCGGAATGCTGTATGTACTTGGTGTATTCTGGGGAATTGTTATTGAGATGAGTGGAATATTGTTTTAAAAAAATCTCGCAGGAAGCCAAACCTGCGAGATTTTTATATGTGCGCCTTGCGGCGCACGTTTCTAACGGGTGAAAGTCCCCAATTCG
>UQWA01000016.1 GCA_900544685.1 uncultured Lachnospiraceae bacterium
ACCTCCAAAGTAGATTTTGGTTATTTACCTTGTCTACTTCAGAGGTATCATATCACTGTGCCCAGGCTCCAATCAAAATGGCTGCCACGCTGTACCATCGTACCTCCCCACTATTTTCCCGAAAAGCTGACACAAAAATGATCAGTGCCGCCACACACCAGTACAGGAAATCCTCAATATTCACTGCCAACATTCCATGTCGGACCAGCTTTCGCAATCCCACCAGAATCAGGTAACACCAGATCAGGAAAGCTCCGGTCAGAAAACTTCCCACAAATGAAGCAGCTTCCTGCCTTATCATCTCACTCATATTCAGTCCAGCAGCCTGCGAAGCAGACTTCCTTCCTTTTTCCGTCGATGCCCTTTTGCAGAATAGACCAGGCTGTCCACCTGCCCTTCCAACTCCGCTTCCCCTTTCTCCAGATTCAGTTTGCTGATATGCAGTCCTTTCCCCCTGATGGTCAGCATCCCCATATCCGTATCCATCACAATCTCATTCTCATCAAAAGACTGGACATCACTGACGCCACTTACTGTTCCGTTTTTTCGTCCGACAACCAAGATCCGGTGTGCACCGGACAACTGTTTTTCTTCCATACGTTTCCCCTGATCCGCTCTTGTTTTATATGTATGCCGGCAGTGGAAACTCAGAACAGAAAAAACTCGCAAATGATGCGTATTATCGATCAATTGCGAGTTCATATTTACAGATATTTATATAACTCCTGTGCTTCGTCCTTTTTCACAGTCTCCTGTACATTCAGTACTTCTACTTTCACACTTCTGGTTCCAAACTGAATCTCAATAATATCTCCGGCTTTCACATTCACTGATGCCTTAGCCACCTTGTCATTGACCAGAACACGACCTGCATCACATGCTTCATTAGCAACCGTTCTTCTCTTAATCAGACGAGACACCTTCAGAAATTTATCAAGTCTCATACCAGATTAGTTGATAGCGTCCTTTAATGCTTTTCCTGCTTTGAACTTAGGGGACTTGGATGCTGCGATCTGCATTGTCTCACCTGTCTGTGGGTTTCTTCCTTCTCTTGCTGCTCTCTCAGATACTTCGAAAGTTCCAAATCCAACTAACTGGATCTTTTCACCTTTCTTCAGTTCTTCTTCTACTACATCTGTGAAAGCCTTTAATGCCTTCTCTGCATCTTTCTTGGATAATTCTGTTTTTTCAGCAATTGCTGCGATTAATTCTGTTTTGTTCATGAATGTATTCCTCCTCTTATCTCTTCGCTTCTCGATTCTGTCGATTCGCTGCTGCACTGAACATTTTCCCGTTTCAAATGCCTGTTATATTTATATACCGAGTACTTTGTTTTGTCAAGTTCCGTTAAAAGAATCCCAGAAAAATACGACGTTTTTCCTCCTGAAATACCAGTTTTTCCAGCTTTTCCATGCTTTTCCAGGATGCACAGGACTTTCGGCAGTTGTAATACTGGTTCGCCACCTTCCAGAACTTTTCCGGATAGGACAGCCGTATCTTCAGATAGGCAATTTCTCTGTCATCCAGCGGTCTTTCTCTGCTGTAAGCATCCAGCATCTGATCCCCTGTCTGCGGTGACCATTCCTGCTTTTCCATTATCTTTCTTACAAACTGATACAGGTCGTTGATCTGAATATCATACCCACATTTTTCAAAATTAGACGTAAATATCTGTCTTCTTCCAAGAAAATATACGTTATGCTGATTATAATTCCCGTGGCACAACTGTCCCTGTTTCAGACTGCTCTGATACAGTTCCCCGTAATCCGACTGTTCCAGTTCCCAGGTGGCTGCCTTTGCCTGCTGCGCAAAACGGTCATACTCTTTCAGGAACAGGCTCTCGAATCCTGTTTTCCGTTTCCTTTTGCGAATAAATTCATAGATCTTCTTCAATTCTCGATTATGACGTCTCCAGATATCCCGCAAATCCTCCCCTGCATATTCCGTTTTCTCTTCTTGTTTCCAGACCATATAGCCATGAAGTCTGGCAAGATTGTTTACTGCCTGGCGCACATCTGCGTTATTTTTGGTATCACATTCTCTGCCCTCATACCAGTCCTTCAGAATATAGCTTTGCTCGTCCCGGTCACGGCATAGCAGCCTGCCCTCTTTGTTTGCCACTGCTTTATCCACAGGCTGGTATCCTTTTTCTTCCATATACTGCAAAAGCTGGCTGGTAAATGCTGCTTTCTTTTCCGATCCGTTATAATCTGCCAGAAGCTTGGTTCCAAGAGAGGTCTCACAAATATAAGATCCTCTGCCACGCCGGGCACTGAACAGTTCCAGATCATATTCTTCCAATATCTTCAGACTTTTTTCGTTCACTCATACCCCTCCCCCTTTGCTCTTTCTATCCTATGCAGAGAGAGGGGCGTTTATGTGTCAGTCTGTAATTGTCATGTACCTTCGCAGATACGTCTATCGTTTTTCCTTCAGATAGCTGCTCATAAGATATTCTTTTTCATTGTGGGAAGGTTCTTCCAGCACATCCTCCAGCATCCTCTTCAGAAGCTCCCCGATCTCTTTACCAGGCCTCATGCCTGCATCAATCAGATCTTTTCCGGTCACGGCAAGCTGTTTCAGGGAAATGCAGTCTCTACGCTCCATAATCTCTTCATAGGTCTTCTGCACCTGCTCCAGATTCAGCAGTTTTTCCAGCCGCCGATAGTCACTCTGTGCCAGTATATCCGCTCCCATTACCTGAAAAAGTCCCGGAAAGATATCTTCTCCTGCTCTGTGTACCAGTCTGCGGATCTGCCTTTCATCTGGCTGCGGTCTGGCATCATGGTACAGCACCATACGCTTCACCTGATCCATCGTGGCATTGTCAAACTTCAGCCGGCGCAGGATCCTGCCTGTCATCTCTGCGCTGATTCTGGCATGTCCGTGAAAATGATCTACACCATTTACTGTGGTCCGTGCCTGTGGCTTCCCGAAGTCATGAAACAATACTGCCAGACGAAGTACTTTATCCGGATCAGTAAATTCCAGTGCTTTTAAAGTGTGTTCTCCCACGTTATACATATGGTGTGGATGATGCTGAGGCGTCTCCATGCAGGCATCAAATTCCGGAAGCACAACGCGGGTGAGTCCCAGTTCATATGCAGTACGCATCATCTCCGGATGTGGTGATACCAGCATTTTCACCAGTTCTGTCTGAATTCGTTCCGCACTGATATCCTTCAGATTCCCTGCAAGTTTTCTGGCAGCCTGTGCTGTCTGCTCTTCGATGATAAAACCAAGCTGCGCCGCAAAACGCACGGCTCTGAGAATTCGAAGGGCATCTTCTTCAAAACGTTCCGTTGCAACGCCGACACAGCGAATCACACCGTTTTCCAGATCTTCCACTCCGCCAAACAGATCCACCATTCCGCAACTGTCATTATATGCCATGGCATTGATGGTAAAGTCTCTTCTTCGCAGATCCTCTCTTAATTCTCCAGTAAAATTCACCTGTTCCGGGTGGCGGTGATCCCGGTATTCTCCGTCAATCCGGTAAGTAGTCACTTCGAATCCTTCCCGGTCCATCATGACCGTAACGGTTCCATGCTCAATACCGGTATCGATGGTCCGGTGAAACAATTCTTTGACCTGCTCTGGCAATGCTGATGTGGTAATATCCCAGTCTGATGGTTCTCTTCCTATCACACTGTCACGTACACATCCTCCTACTGCATAAGCTTCATATCCGGCATCTTCCAGTGTCTGTATTATTATGCTTACCTTTTCCGGTAACTGTATCTTCATACGTTCTCTCCTTATTTTCATTTAACATAGATGAACAAAGAATGCCGAAACACGTTATCTTCCGCATTTCGGCATCTATTTTAAGACCAGAAATATGCAAGTACCACAATGCCAAGAATGATACGGTACCATCCAAATACCGTGAAACTGTGCTTGCGGATATATCCCAGCAGCAGTTTAATTACTACAATGGATACTACAAATGCTACTACCATACCAATCAGAAGCAGTACGATTTCGCCAGACGTAAATACCAGCCCGAATTTGACGATCTTCAGAAGACTGGCACCCAGCATAACCGGTACCGCCAGGAAGAAGGTAAATTCTGCCGCTACGGTTCTGGATATACCGATCATAATCGCTCCGAGAATCGTCGCACCGGATCTGGAGGTTCCAGGAAATACTGCTGCAATCAGCTGAAATGCACCGATACAGAATGCCATTGGATAAGTAATCTCTGCAATAGAATTTACCTTTGGCTGTATCCCCTTATTCTGATGTTCAATCACGATAAACAGTACACCAAAAACAATCAGTGCAAATGCCACAGTCCAGTAATTGTAAAACAGGCGGTCCAGTTCATCTTCAAACAGAATTCCCACGACTGCTGCCGGCACACACGCGACCAGAATCTTAAACCACATAGAAAATGTTTCTTTTTTGATAAAGAATTTTTCCTTTGTGGAAAATGGCCACAATTTCGGAAAATACAACATCACAACTGCCAGAATCGCACCAAGCTGGATTACCACCAGAAACATGGACATAAATTCTTCTGACACGTTCAGTTTTACCAGTTCATCCAACAGAATCATATGACCGGTACTGCTGACCGGAAGCCACTCGGTAATTCCCTCTACAATTCCAAATAGAATTGCCTTTAAAATCTCAATTATTTCCATACTTCCTCTCCTTATTCTTTATATTTATCCAAAAATCCGATAAACAGATTTCCCGATTTTTCAAATAACGCCAGCGAATCCTCATCACTGAGCAGATAGGTATCTTCTGCTCCAGGTTTGTAAAAGCTGATATTTCCCCACTGATCATATCCGGTCAGGATCCGGACACCATCTGTCGTATCTGCGATAACCGGATTGCCCTCACTGATAAAATAAAGGATCTCATCCATATTACAGCCAGCCAGATTCAGCACCATTTTATCCGGAAGCTGCTGTATCAGTTGATCCATATCCATGGTTCCACTCAAAATACACTGCGGTATATCAGCAAGCTGAATCGTACTTTCTGTTACTTTATTTCCACGCTCCCAGATATACTGCTGATTCTTGTTAACCACTACACCAAGCAGTTCATCAGCCTTCACAATAGCGGTATTGGCATTCTCATACATACCTGCCAGTGATCCCTTGGCATAGACATAATAGATTTCCTCCTCATTATCTGCATATGGAATCGTAATATTCTTTGCTTCCTTCTGTACCAGCATGCTGCTGCGCACGACTTTCGGCGTCTGAGAAATCACTCCATCTCCAAGAAGCAATACCTCTTCCGTCTTCTTACGGTCTGTTACCTGTGTAGTCAGTCCGATGCCGGAATCATCTGCCACATTATCAATGATATGATCTTCTCCTGCATCTACCCAGTCATTGCCAGACTTCTGTACTCTCGTCATGGTCAGCAAACGATCTGTAATCTCTCCGCCGGTAACATAAACACCGGTCTGGGCATATTCTTTCAGCGGCTGGGCATTCTCATCCACAATATTCACCTGCTTCATCGGAAACAGTTCATTTCCTTCCTGTGCCGCATCAATATCTGCCGTATCTGCCACACCATATATCAAGGATTCATTCAGATATCCCAGCATACGGACACGTTCGCTGTCCGGACAACTGATCTCATTTACTTTTCCACTCTCCAGATCCATCATGGAAATAGTGGTTGAATCATATGGTTTATTTTCCTTCAGGTATGCAAAATGCTGCCCGGAACCTGATCCTTCCACACATCCCAGCTTCAGTCCTTCCATCAGAGTACTCTTTTCCATAGTCATCAAATTGATCTGATAAATACTTCCATCCAGAAGCATATAAAACATAGACTGGTCATCTGTCACATACGCCAGTTTTTCCACATCCATGCGCAGCAGATCAAAAGAACGGTCGGTGTCCACAAACAACTTTTCTTCCACTGTCCCGGAACCTGCATCATAATAATACAGTGCCACGCCTGATTCTCCCTCATGGCGTCCCCGGTTCATATAGCCCGCCACGATAAAATATACATTTCCACTCTCGCTGACACGAAGTACACGAATTTCATGTTCTCCGTAAATGTCCCGATAATCACTGTCTCCCTTCTGGCGGAAGGTAAAGATCTGCGCCATCTTGCCACTCTGTGCATCATAGCTCCACAATTCCCCGCTCTGTTCAAATGCAAAATAATTGTGGTTGCTGTCACTGGCAAAAGAGATATTGTTCTGGGTAATACCCAGGTCAATTCCCGTATCGGTAATTACACCATTGTCTGGATCAAATACCTCATCTGTTGTACGCTCAAAGTCAAGCAGCATTACCACTTCATCTGCATAGCGGAGACGGAAATATTCATTCACTGTATATAATTCCACATTTCCTTCTTCGTCCGCTGCGCTGATCAGATACTGCTGGGTAATCGTTGCTGTTGTCTCATTCAGTTCTTTGATTGCCGGAATGGATTTGTAATAAATCTGTGGATTCAGGTTGCCCCATTCCAGCTGATCCGTAGTTGTATGAATATCCATATAAGAAAGATTCATCTGTTCCACATCATTTTCCGGTTCCAGATAAACTGCCAGAGAATCTGCATTCTTATTCAGACAGTTATCTGAAAACATATTCACAAAATCAAGATATTCTCTGGTATGCAGACTGTCCTGCTGTACCAGTCTGGTGTAATAATAGACATCCTTTCCATCTGACTTAAGCTGAATCTTTAATACATATTCCTGATTCATACGAATCTTGCCTGCCAGCGTAAAATTCGCCGTTATATATTCACCGTCATCCGTGATATCCGTTACATTGGTATTTTCCAGTGACTTTGCGCCATCAATGGTAAGTACTTCAAAATAAATATCCTGTACTTTGGCACCGAATGTCTGCACACGAATGGACAGATCCCTGTCTGTGGAAATCGGCGTCAGTGTATCCCTGACCATAGTCGCTTCCATAGGTTCCACATATCCATGCAGTGGATTCATATCCACATCTTTGTATCTCATATACACAAGCGGCAGTGTGGCTTTCTCCATGTCTTCGGTCTGAACAGTCACCTCATCGTCCATCATATAGGCGAATCCTGCCACCGAACCAACAAATATTAAGAGAAGCACACCTATCCTAATCAGTATCTTTTTCATCTTCTCCTCCTAACCGAAGTCTGTAAAACAATGGGTTCACGTTCCATGCATCCATACATTCCCGCAGTTTTTTGTGCATCTGCTGCTTCTTCTCCGGTGCCATCTCTTCTTTTTGTCTGACTGCACGAATCAGAATATTCTTCGGAGTGTGTTCCATATCGATAAATTCCAGTACCTGTACCCGGTAGCCTTCCAGTTCCAGTACATCTGCACGGAAAGCGTCCGTCATCAGAGCTGCCATCCGTTCCTGTATCAGTCCGTATTTTAATACCGGCTGCTGCAGACTGCTATGCATCTGACGATTCAGTTCATGATGACAGCATGGCACGGCAAATATTACTTTCGCATTCCATTCCAGAGCCTTCTCCAGTGCATAATCTGTTGCCGTATCACAGGCATGAAGCGATACTACCATATCCACCCGGTCTACCCCGTCATAATCTGCAATATCACCGGTCAGAAATGTCAGACGGTCATATCCATAACGGTCTGCCAGCTCCTGGCAGTGCTCCATCACATCTCTTTTCAGGTCCAGGCCGATCATTCGAATCCGGCACTGCTTCTTCACGGTCAGATAATAATACAGGGCAAAGGTCAGATAAGACTTGCCACATCCAAAATCTATCAGAGTCAGTTCCCGGTCTGCATCCAGTTCCGGCAGAATATCCTCCACAAATTCCAGATACCGATTGATCTGACGGAACTTGTCATACCGTGACTTTACAATCTTTCCCTCCGGAGTCATCACACCCAGATCCACCAAAAATGGCACCGGAGTTCCTTCTTCCAGAAGATATCTTTTTTTCCGGTTATGCTCCAGTGGTTTTGCCTGTCTCTTCTGAGGCACGATCCTCTGCTTTATGGTTGCCTTTCCCTTTTTACTCACCATTGCCTGCACAGACTGTATGGTCGTATCCATCTGAAGTTGCCGGTAGTCCAGCCTCATCCACTCTCCAATCTGTTCCAGGAGCTCTTCTTTTGGATAATTTTTATGAAATTCCTTCTTTCCATCTGAAATACAGGTCTGAAAATACAACTGCCCTTTTAACTGCACCGGCCGAATCTTCACTTTATCCGGCATCTCTGCATGACGTTTTCCACTGAGGGTCATACGCAGCATATTCTCATTTATTGTCTGATTCAGTAAGTTCAATAACTGTTCCATTCTATACTCCTCATCTCTAAAACGGATATATAATCCCGTCTGTTATATATTAATCGTTTTTTACGGAAACCTCAACTAAAAAAAGAGTGAACTACAAGGCTTTTTGCCTGATGTCTTTCACTCTTTCCTGTTTATTTCAGATATTTCCGCAGTGTTTTCTCAAGTTTTCCAATATCCAGAGGTTTGGAAAGATGCCCGTTCATTCCACTTGCCAGAGACTTTTTCACATCTTCTTCAAATGCATTGGCACTCATGGCAATAATCGGAATATTTCTGCAGTCTTCTCTTTCCAGGCCACGGATATTTTCTGCTGCCTCAAGTCCATTCATCACTGGCATCATGATATCCATCAGGATCATGTCATAGGTTCCTTCCGGCGTCTCCTTCATGCGTTCCACAGCCTGTTTTCCATTGACCACGCTGTCCGTCTGAATATGATATTCGGACAAAATTGTCTGAATAATCTCCAGATTCAATTCATTATCTTCCACAATCAACACTTTCGCACCATCAAATATGCAGTTTTCCTGTTTTTCTTCCTGATCAGCCTGCTGCTCTTTTGCAAAATCCAGATGCAGCGTAAAACTAAAATCACTGCCCTCTCCAGGTTCACTTTCCAGTGTAATCTCGCTTCCCATCAGCCGGACCAGACGGCTACTGATGGCCAGTCCCAGTCCATTTCCCTGTTTTCGGCTGCTGCTGCGGTTATCTGCCTGTTCAAAGCTCTGGAAAACTCGTTTCTGGTCTTCTTTACTGATCCCGATTCCGTTATCTCTCACAGAGAAAAACCGGTCAGCACCTTTTTCGGTGTTGGAAAGTTCTCGGGCCGTCAGACAGATTACGCCGCCTTCTGCGGTGAATTTCACTGCATTTCCAATCAGATTAATCAACACCTGGTTAATACGAAGTTCATCCCCCAGATATCTGGTATGCTCCAGACAGATCTGTTCTTTATAGTACAGCTGCTTTTCTGCTACTCTGGCAGAAAACAGTTCCTTTATATTATCCAGCATCTGCTGCAGATCAAAATCATTCTCTACCAGCTGCATTTTTCCACTCTCAATCTTGGACATATCCAGAATATCATTCAGCAGACCAAGAAGGTAGTTCGACGAACCTTTAATCTTCCGCAGGCAGTCTATGATCTTTTCCTGAGACTGACCATCGTGCAGGGCAATCTCTGTCATACCCATAATTCCATTCATTGGTGTACGAATCTCATGGGACATTCTAGCCAGGAATTCTGCCTTGGCATTGCCATAAGAATCATGCCTCTGCTGATTCAGGCGGTTCTGGATCAACATGCCAATCTCTTTCAGTTCCTTGCGCTGTTCTTCTGACAATCCAGATACCGCATCCAGTCCCAAAATCAGGATACTTCCCATATATTTTCCACTATCTGTCATATGAAGCACGACGCCTCCCTGTTCCATTAAAAATGGCTGGAACAGTGGGCTGTTCCTACAGACTTCACTTAAATTCTGCAGACCGATTCTGTCACAGTTTTCCAAAAATGCTTCATAGTCCTCATTCTCATAACGGACAATCTCAGGAAGCGGCACTTCCTGTTTTTCCCGGTGCCACTGATATTCCAGCATATTGGCTCGATAATCTTCATCCAGTATGGTAATGATCATATCATCCAATGGATATGCTTCTGCCATTCTGCCCGCCAGCACATCCAAAAGTACAGGCAGATCGCCCCCCTTATCGAAGAGATTCAGTGCCAGGGATACCAGACTCATCTGGCTGATCCATCCCATAGATACAATCTCACCTGGCTGAAACAGCATTGGCATACAGGTTCGCTCATTCTGGTAAATCACCAGATCTCTTCCCATATTCTTGGCTTCATACAGTGCGGATGCCGCCTGATTAAGCAAAATCTGCGTGCATGCTTCCTCTCCAAGCGTCATTCCGCAGGCAAATGTCAGTGGCAGTGTATCCTGATGAATCATACCGGCAAACCGCTCACGTACACAGTCCAGGACTTTCTTAATCTGAGCCAGCTTCTTTTCCTCTGTCCAGATCAAAAGCTCATCTGCACCAGAGCGAATCCGAATTGTCTTCTGACCCTTGAATTCTTCCCAGAGAAACTTTGCCAGGCTTTCCATCAGCATATCTCCGAAAATCAGCCCAAACCTCTCATTCATTCTTGTGAAATGATCCACGTCCAGCAGGATCATCCACCCTTCCGACACGTGTCTGCGGCTGTTCTCCAGCTTTTCCATTCCCTGCTGAAGTCGGTAGAACCAGGTCACCGGATCGATCCGTTCTTTTCGCTGATACTCCAGCTCACGAATCTTTCTCGCATGAATATTACGGATATTTCCCACAATTTTCGTGCGTACATTATTACTGTCGAAAACATCTTTTCCATTCAAAAGTGCCCACTGATAGTTCTCTTTTCCTGGAAACTTTATCCGGAATTCTACCTGAAACTCTTCCGGACAGTGCCTGCGTAATTCCTCCAGCCGTTCCCTGTCATCCGGATGCACCAGATGATCATCCATATATTCCGGATGTGCAGCGCAGTCCCAGATGCCGTTCATTTCCTTACTGTTTACGATCTCCAGCGTCTGTTTTGCATAATCATAGGTATAGAAAATATCTGTCGAATTTTCCACCGCCATGCGGTACTTTTCTGATTCTTCCTGAATTCGTTCTTCCGCCTGCTGCTGTTCATCCGTCAGTGTCTCGACCACCTCATGAATTTCATCAATCTCACGGATGCCGGACTTATGAAATCCATGGATCCCTTCGACTCCGCCACGCACACTGTCTACCAGTCTGGCAATCGGTCTCATTACGCTTCCAACCAGAATACCGACCATCAGCACGCCAAACAATACACCAAGTGCCACTGCCAGTATCATACTGGTAAAAATATTCCGGCCGGCGCCAAAAATGGCATTCTCTGTCTCAAAACCGATCAGCACCCAATGCGTATCCGAGTACGGAACATGATTGCTGTACAGATTCATGGCATGTACCGTTGCATAAACCTTCTGCTTGCCAATCTTCACATCTTCCACCTGATAGAAGCCATTCTGATTCTGTTCCAGAAGGCTGAAGGTCTCTCCCTCTCTTGTTACCAGATCGTATAGGTTCCCTTTTCCGCTGATCGGCCGGTAACTATCCTCGCCCAGATCCACGGCCAGCATATAGCCTGCATTCTGTTCCTGATTCAGTTCCTGTACCTGAAACTTCTCTTCCAGAAGGCTTGTACTGACTTCTACGCCAAGTACTCCAAATACCATATTATCACAGGAGATCGGAACGGAATAGGCAATCATCTTATGATTATCCATATAATGATCTTCCAGAACAAACGGCTCGGCCCAATACCCCAGATACTTCTGTGCCGTCTCCGGATTCGATCTGGCAGCCAGATACGGCTGGTAAAAGAAGTCGTCTGCCTTACGCATATCATTTCCAAGAAATGAAAACTTCGTCGTCCATGCCGAATCCAGGGGAATTCCTTCCGTTCTGGCCAGTGTCTTGCCGCCGCGTTCCATAATCAGATCTGTATTGGCAGAAGACTGATGTCCCGAATCAGAATCCCGCACAAAGAAACCATTGTACTCTGCTGCCTGATCCGTGTCCGCTTCATTCGCCAATATCAGATACAATCCTGTTACCGGATTTTTCTGCAGTACGTCCACGCATTCTGAAAAAACAGACTCCAGGAATTCCTTCTGTACATCATCATTCTGCAAAAATTCTTCCATATCCATATGACCGGACTTCAATGTCTCTTTCAGACTTTTAGACAAAGTGCCTCTTTCGTTAGCCACAAAGCTCCACTGCTCCAGCATTTTATTTTCCAGAATCACCTTCCGGTTCTCCACAGTCCGACTCATCATGTTTACTGCATTATTTTCCAGAGTACGATCCGCGCCATTGATCTTCAGAGTGCCAATGGAAACGGCGCCCTGCGCTATCATAACTGCTACAATCGGTATAATAAATAGTGAAATAATTGATATTTTATGTTTCACGCAATTCCCATCCTATCCATTTAAACCGGCTGCTTCTGACAGTTCACTGACAAATACTTCATACCAGGAATCAAAAGCTTCTTCGGTAATATATGGTGCAATTGCTTCTTCTCTTGCTGTTCCGCCTGCGATCTCTTCGTCAATGGCTTCTTTATCTGCAACTGCCTTATCCTTCAGATTATAGTCCAGCACCTTTCTTGCCTGATAACTGTTCTCAAAGCAGGACGGTACATAATATGCGGTATTTTCAAACTGATCCATTACCGTTGTCAGGCAGTCATACGTCTTCGGTGCGATCTGAATCTGCTCTTCTTGAATGACTCTGTCCAGTGCTTCTGTTGTATTTGCATCTTTACGCACCGGAAGATAACCGGATGCAGATCCAAACTTCAGGCTGTTATCACTTTGCGTAAACCATTTCAGGAAAACACTTGCCGCATATTCATGTGCCCTGTCAGATTTGGCTACCGCCATACCGGCTCCCTGCTGCACGCTGTAAGCTTCTCCACCTTCAAACACCGGCGCATTCTTAATCACATAATCAATTGGATAACTGTCATCATCCAGTTCCACATTGTCAGGGAAATACATAGATGATGCCGTAGATCCTGTATAAACAAGGGTATCTCCCGTCTTCACATCATCTGAACCAAACTTACCGTAGGATACAAAATATCCTTTTACATACGGAACATAATAATTTTCCCATAATGTATGCAGTGCTTCCTTATCTGCCTGCAATGTTACACTGCCATCTTTTACTTCAAACAGATCCATTCCCAGCTGCTTCATGCCAATCAGAAAATAGTTGGACATAGAATCTCTTCCGTAAAATGACTTTCCGTCATCCGGTATATCCGGAGTCTGGGCATCTGTCCACTCATAATACTGCTCTGCCACCTTTACAATTCCCTGCATAGTACTCAGATCATCCAGTGAGACATCTGTCTCCCTGGCAAATTTCTCCCAGTCCGTTTTGTTCATCATGGTAATCTCTGTGGATTTTGCAACCGGAAATACATACAGCCCGCCGTCTCCTGCGAACTCGCCTTCCTGCACGTATGCATCCACATACTGATCCAGTTCTTCCTGTGTAAAATACTGTTTCAGATCTGTAAGTACACCATCCTTCTGCAACACATAAGCAGAATCAGTATAAGCAGAAAATACATCCGGTATATCCTCTGCTCCAACTTCTGCATTCACTGCATCCTGAATGGAACTCTCCAGATCTGATACAGATCCTTTGCCGGTCTCTTCCACATAGATTCCCAGATCTTTTCCCACTGTACCGTTAAATTCTTCTACCAGTTTATCAAACGCAGCCTGATGAACACCGTTATAATAATGCCAGACTGTCAGCGTAACCGGATTCTCAGGATCCAGGATTTCCCCGTCATCATATGAATCCTCAGCCTGTGCAGTCGCGCCAAATACCAGAACGGTTGCCAGTAACGCTATTACTGCTTTCTTTTTCATAGCCGTTTCCCTGCTCTTTCTCTCTTTGTTTCTTCAGTCAGTAATTTCTCTGGCTTAAGATGTTTTCTTTACACAATATTTTTATCATAACAATCACACTATCTATTGTCAACCTGTTCAGGTCGTCTCTGCTCTACCATCTGCGGCAGTTGCGGTGCCTGCACCTTCTGTGATACATCTCATTCTGAAGCAGTACCTGTACCAGATCCCCAAACCAGTCTGATAGACGAGGTGGCTGTGGCGGCATTGGCGGTCTGGATGGTCCTGGCGGTGGCTGCGGTGGTCTTCTCTGGGATGCTCCATATCCGTGATTCATCACATAGATATCCTCTTCCTGCAGCCTGCTCTGTTCCTGCTCCCATTTTTCCATCTGCCCTTCCATCTTACGGCGGATTCCATCTGCCATATCCAGAATTCTCTGTTTTTCCGGCATCTCATCGAACATAATGCTGCCTTCATACTCCATGGTATCACAGGCTCTCTCCACTTCTGCGAGAATCTCCCGAATCCTTGCCGGATACAGTTCCTTCATCCTTGCCAGATCTTCTTCATCCTGTTTTGCCAGCTTCATCAATTCCCGGTTATCCATATCCAGACATCCAGTCTCTATCTCTTTTTCTGCACGCGGACTCCAGTTTTCCGACATCATGCGGTCACAGTTGGGATAGCACGGGCATCCTTCCGGGCCACAGCATCTTTTTTTGTTTTCCTTCATATCTGCTCCTGACTTCAGTCATATCTCTACACTATATGCCAGCCAGAAAAGATGGTTCCTGTTACTTTTCTAATAGATCAAAAGCACCTCCGGACGGCTGTACGGTGAACTCCATCTTCTTTCCCGTTGCCGGATGAATGAACTGAAGCCGATGGGCGCACAGCGCAATCATTTCGCCTTTCTGCGCATTTGGATTATATTTCTGGTCTCCGTAAAGAGGTGTTCCATTTGCCGCCATCTGCACCCGGATCTGATGATGCCGTCCGGTAAATAACTCAATCTCTGCCAGTGCCATCTGTTCTTTTTCTTTCAGGATGTGATACTGTAATTCTGCTTTTTTTGCACCCACAGTTTTGGAAGAAACTACTTCAGATAGATTTGTTTTTCCATTCTTTTTCAGATAATGGATCAGTCTGTCGCTCTTCTTCTCTGGTATGCCACAGGTCACTGCCTGATAGTATTTTTTCATACGTCCATCCTGCACCTGCGCACTTAAACTGGCAGCACTCCTGGGATTACGTGCAAAGACAACCAGCCCCTGTACCGGCTGGTCCAGACGGTGGACAATGCCAAGATATGGATTCGGCTTGCCGGTCTGCTCAAAATAATATGTTTTCAGTATACTCTCCAGATCTTTTCTGCCAAAAGATGCATTCTGGACGGCAAGACCCGAAGGCTTATGGCAGACGCAGATGTGGGAGTCTTCGTATATGATGTATTCCATGGATTCTCCTTAAAATATTTCTGTGTATTAAAAGTGTTTCGACGAACGCTGTCTCAGAATACCCTTTTATCTTATCCTGTTATGAAAAAAGGACCCCCATAAATGGGAATCCTTTCGACGCTTCGTTAGATTAATCTCTATTATAATTTAACTACGTTAGCTGCCTGCATTCCGCGAGCGCCTTCTGTTAAATCGTAAGAAACAGCCTGACCTTCTTCCAGAGACTTGAATCCTTCACCCTGGATAGCTGAGAAATGTACGAATACATCTGCTCCGTCTTCACCTGTGATAAATCCATAACCTTTTTCTGCGTTGAACCATTTAACTGTACCCTTGTTCATTTCGGTACCTCCATAAAAATATTGAGCAAATGTCTTCTCTGTTGACACCTTGCCTGAATCATAACTACGATCCCAATTATATGCGAATATACCACAAATGTCAAGCTGATTTTATCCTCTTCACTCGTCACAATCACCAGTTTTTCGTCATTTTCTGTCTGGTGTGACGGCTCCATAGATCTCCATGGGAACGTATGCTTTTACATAGATTCCATTTTCTCTGTATTCTTCTTCCAGAAGCTGTCCATACTTTCTGATCAGGGAGATAACTCCTGCATCCCTGTAATCGTAGAACCGTTCAATCAGCACATTTTTCTCATTCAGAAGATCTTCCAGAATCTGTTTTACTTCTTCCAGTCCTTCTCCCCATTTTGCTGATATACGCACTGTCTTTTCTGCCTTCAGGTCCCGGTGTGGCTGGTTCTCTGTCATCTTATCCTGCTTATTAAACAGAGTGACAATCTTCTTGTCGGTCACTCCCAGATTCTTCAATGTCTCATAGACCACATACATCTGCTGATCCATCTGTGGACTGGATGCATCCACTACGTGGAGGATAATATCTGCATATTTTGCTTCCTCCAGGGTACTGCGGAATGCATCAATCAGATGATGGGGAAGCTTACGGATAAATCCTACCGTATCCGTAAGCAGAATCTCCTGACCAGATGGCAGTTCCAGAATCCGAGTTGTCGGATCCAGTGTGGCAAACAGCTTGTCTTCTTCCAGAACCTGTGCTCCTGTCAGGGTATTCAGCAGCGTAGATTTGCCCGCATTGGTATAACCCACAATAGCAATCACTGCTGTAGACTGTCTGCTGCGTCGGCTTCTTGCTACTTCCCGGTGCCGCTTTACTTCTTCCAGTTCCCGGTTTAACTGGGCGATTCTGCTCTTAATCAGGCGCCGGTCCATCTCCAGTTTCTTCTCTCCCGGTCCTCTGGTTCCGATACCGCCGCCCAGTCTGGACAGCGAGCTTCCCAGTCCCACAAGTCTTGCCTGCCGGTACTTCAGCTGCGCCAGTTCTACCTGTATTTTGCCTTCACTGGTAGATGCCCTGGATGCAAAAATATCCAGAATAATCAGTGTCCGGTCCATCACCTTCA
Organism: uncultured Lachnospiraceae bacterium; assembly: GCA_900544685.1. GTDB lineage: Bacteria > Bacillota > Clostridia > Lachnospirales > Lachnospiraceae > Marvinbryantia. The sequence goes on from UQWA01000016.1 coordinate 16,640, forward strand.
GATCCAGTTCCTCTTCCAGATTCTTAAGCTGGGCAGGTGACAGTTCATCATCACAGATAATGCCTGTTGCTTCCACTTCGTATGCAAGCTGCTGCACCTCCGCAATCTTGCCGGTTCCAATATAAGTACCCGGATGAATCTGTTCCCGGTTCTGAATCACTCTTCCAACTGTAATTGCTCCTGCCGTCTTCGCAAGTTCTTCCAGTTCATCCAGAGACTGTTCCGTATCGTCCCCCTCTCCGGTACTGACCCCGACCAGTATGACTCTTTCTTCTACTTCCTGTAATATCTCAAATCCTGTCATGTCCGCTCCGTTTTCTTATCTGGTAATCAGGAAATCATACTCTTTCTGTCCCGCTTCATCATCCGGATACAGCTGCATGAATTCCTCCGCCTTCTGTTTTGCTGTGGCAAAGTCCATCTTTTTCTCATATACCACAATCTCATTGTAGAGCAGATCCCGCTTGGATGAATCAGACACGTCCAATGAAAGTCCCTGCTGAATATCCTGTAATGCTGTATCATAATCTCCGTCTGCAATATCGCAAAGTGCAAGACCGTTATAACTCTCTGCGGTCTCCCCAAATGTCTCCTTATACTGCTGATAGACTACCCAGGCTGACTGGGTATCTCCCTGTGCCAGATAGACCTGTCCCATTAACCGCATAGCGTCTTCTTTTTTGGCCTCCACCGCTTTGGCAAGTGCCGTAGCTGCCTTCTCATAATCTCCCAGATAATAGTATATGCTGCCCTTCTGGTAATCATCCTCCAGACCAGTAGATTCATTATTCAGCACCTGCTGCAAATACTGATCTCCCACCGCAGACTGGTTGATAGCTTCATACTGCTGATAGATACTCAGAAACATCTCATAGTCATTCGGTTCCATCACTGCCGCACCGTCAAAGTCGGCCTTTGCCGCATCCGTATCCCCCAGCTTTAAAAATGCCACGCCACGCATATAATATGCTTCTGCGTTTTCCCCAAGCTCCAGGATTCTGGTACAGGTGTTCTTCACACTTTCATAATCCTCCAGCTTCATCTGGCATGCTGCCTCATACAGTGAAATATCTGTCTTAGTCTCTGGCATCTTCTCATCACACAATGCATAGGCTGACTCAAAGGATGATACTGCCTGTTCATACTGTGCCTGATCCATATACGCGATACCTGCATCACGGTCACTTTCCAACTGTTCTCTTGTCTTATTTCCACATCCTGTGAGAAGCAGCATCATCACCGCAAGCACACAGAAATTTCTTTTCTTCATACTAATTTGTTCCTCCATACCAAAATGAGGATCAGTTTCCTGATCCCCATCATCATAACATACTTTACTTTTCTTGCAAAGTGACTATTTTCCTGATGCTGCACGGTCAAATTCATCCAGAATGGACTGATCCGGTGCAGGTGTTGCCAGACTGAATACTACAATTGCCACACATGCCACAATAAATGCAGGGAGTAATTCATAAATATTCCATGCTCCACCCAGCGGACGCACCAGATACTTCCACACAAAAATCATTACGCCTCCGGAGAGCATTCCTGCCAGTGCCCCGTATTTGTTCGTTCTTCTCCAGAACAGAGAGAAAAGAACCACCGGTCCAAAAGCAGCTCCAAACCCTGCCCACGCAAAGGATACAATCTGGAATACAGAGCTGTTCGGGTTGCGGGCAAGAATCACAGAAAATACTGCAATCAGCAACAACGTAATTCTGGCTGCAATAATACCGCTCTTTCCATTTCGGTTCAGCATATCCGAAGACACTGCGGATGATGCTGCCAGCAGCTGTGAATCTGCGGTAGACATGGTAGATGCCAGAATACCTGCCAGAATAACACCTGCCAACAGTGCAAAAATCACACCGTGACGACTGAGCAGATCTGCAATTCTCACAATAATAGTTTCTGAATTGGAGCCTTCCAGCACATCGATGGCGCCCACTTTACTCATGGAATATCCGATCACACCGATAAATACCGCTACTGCCATAGAAATCACTACCCAGACAATGGCAATACGGCGGGACAGTGTCAGTTTTTTCTCATCTTCGATTGCCATAAATCGAAGCAGGATATGAGGCATTCCAAAATATCCAAACCCCCATGCCAGTGCGGAACAGATGGTCAGCAGACGATATGGTGAAGCTGTTCCGGTTGCCACGTCATAGCTCTGAAACATGGATAAATATCCCGGCAGTGCTTTTGCATTGTCAACTACTGCATCCAGACCGCCTGCCACATTCACTCCAAAGATCAGGACGATGATTAATGCAATGGACATGATAATGCTCTGAATAAAATCTGTGGTGGATGCTGCCAGGAAACCTCCCAGCATCGTGTAACCTACAATAACCACTGCACTGATAATCATAGCTGTCATATAGCTGACTCCAAACAGACTGGAGAACAGCTTTCCACATGCTGCAAAACCCGATGCAGTATATGGGATAAAGAAAATAACGATAATAATTGCAGAGATCAGAAGTAGAATTCTGCTTTCATCGTGAAAACGGTTCTTAAAAAACTGTGGCAGTGTGATGGAATTGTTTGCCACATGAGAATAACGGCGAAGTCTCTTTGCTACAATTAAAAAGTTAATATAAGTACCAATGGCAAGACCGATTGCCGTCCATCCCGCATCAGAAATACCTGTCAGATAAGCTACTCCCGGCAATCCCATCAGAAGCCAGCTGCTCATATCGGAAGCTTCTGCACTCATAGCAGTTACAAATGGTCCCAGTTTTCTGCCACCCAGATAAAAATCGTCAGTATCTTCATTTTTCTTGGAACAGCGATATCCGATATAAAGCATGCCGCCAAGATAAATGATAATTGCGATCATAATACATATTTTTGCTGATGTCATAATTTTTCTCCTCCTGCGTGTTTCTATCTTGCCATTATACCCCCATCTTTTCTCTTCTTCAAATAGAACGTGGTTTAGACTAAAGTCTATACTTTTTATCAAAAATTTTATATTTATCAGTTATTTATCAAATTTTTGAACTATACTAAAATTATAATATAATTTAATACTATATTGTACTTTTTTTCGTACACTGTCGTAAGAAAGAATTTGTACCATGCTGCGGATCGGATTTCTATATACGTTCTTCCGGGTTGTGCTTACTTTTTAAAGAAAAAACGCATGTACAAGATCCCTCATACATACGTTTCACAATTTCGTTTACTTATTCTGACTTAAGCTTCCGGAAGTCTGATAAAAAGATGGGCAGCATGCGCTGTGAATAACTTCGCAGGGAATACTCCCCGCCGGAGATACACCAGTCATACATAAATGCCCTTTCACAGATGGCATAGGCTTTTACAATCTCTCCAACCGAAATATCCGTACGCAATTCTTCTGCTGTCTGACCTTCCATTATAATCTTGCTCAGCAGCCGGTAGTAGAGACGGCTTCGATCCAGCAGAGACTTTTCCCCCCGAGTCACAAGCTGTGTAGATAAGAGCCTCGCCAGTAATTCGATGGAAATACTGTTCTCAATCATGGTAAACAGTTCTTGATTCAAAAACAGCAGTTTCTCATAGCTGTCCATAGACGAATCCATGGTTTCTTCCAGTTCTTCATATTTTTCATCAAACAGATAGGCGAGGGTACTCAGAAGTGCATCTTTCCCATTAAAATAATGGTAAAAAGAACCTTTGGATGTATTCGCAGCCGCAATAATCTCATCTACTGTAGTATTCTCATACCCCTGTTCATAAAAGAGCTGCCACGCTGCTGTAATAATATTTCCTCTGGTATTTTTCTTCTGTTTTTTCGGCATATATGCTCCCCTTCATTCAAGAATCTCAGCCCTTTTTCCAGGTACTTCTAGTCAGCAGAATCAAGATTGGGAAAATCTCCAGACGTCCTGCCAGCATATCAAAAATCAAAATCAGTTTGGACAACACACTGTAGCCACCATAATTACAGGTTGGACCAACCACCTCCAGGCCAGGACCAATATTATTAAAACAAGATAATACTGCCGAAAAATTGGTTGTTATAGAAAATCCGTCCAAAGAAATCACCAGGAAACTGACAATCAGAATCATTACATAAGCTGCCAGATAAGTGTCAATATTGGTCAGCACATTTTCTTCCATCTTCTGTCCATTATTATATACCACTTCCACTCTCCGTGGATGCAGTGCTTTTTTCAGGTTCCTGCGCATATTCTTAAACAACAGCAGGGCACGTCCACACTTAAAGCCACCTCCGGTACTTCCGGCACTGGCTCCGATCACCATCAGGCAGAGCAGAATTGCCTTAGAAAAGCTTGGCCACAGATCAAAGTCTGTCGTTGCAAATCCTGTAGTAGTTACAATACTTACCACCTGAAATGCCGCATGGCGTACTGTCTCTCCCAGTGTGTCGTAAAATCCATGAATATTCAGAGTAATCAAAACCGTGCTTCCCACAACAATTCCAATATACATTCTCAATTCTTCATCTTTTAATACTGCCCTGAACTGCTTCATGAGGATCAGATAATAACAGCTAAAGTTCACACCAAACAGCAGCATGAATATGGTACACACATTCTGAATATATATGCTATAGCCTGCGATACTGTCATTCTTAATACCAAAGCCTCCGGTACCCGCCGTACCAAAAGCAGTGCAGACTGCATCAAACAGAGGCATCCCGCCTGCCAGCAGAAACAGACAGTCCAGTACAGTCAGAAGAATATATAACACATACAAAATCTCTGCTGTCTGCTTCATCTTCGGAACAAGTTTTCCCACATTCGGTCCAGGGCTCTCTGCACGGAGCAAATGCATGGTATAGCCGCCTTTGCTTCCCTTCATCGAAGAGATCGCCAGTAAAAATACCAGAACTCCCATTCCTCCAATCCAGTGGCTGAAGCTTCTCCAGTAAAGGATTCCTTTGGAAAGATGTTCCACCTCCGGGAGAACCGATGCACCTGTCGTAGTGAATCCGGAAACAATCTCAAAAAAACTGTCAATATAGGTTGGAATCTCCCTTGAAATATAAAAAGGCAATGCCCCCATCAGGCTTAACACAATCCAGCTGATACCCACGCAGACCATACCGTCCCGCGCATAGAATCTCTTTTTTCCTTTTCTGCATATTACATAGAGAACGCCTCCCAGTAATGCTATAATCAGAATACTCAGGGCAAATCCTTTTATCGCAGCTCGTTCCTCACAGAAAATACTGATTACCAGAGCCGGAATCATGAACACACACTCAATGCCCAGAATCTGGGCTACAAACCGCCCCATCATCTTGTAATTCATCTGTTAAATCCCTCAATTATTCAAAAATATCATCCAGCTGATACAGAACTCTGTCACTGCTGGTTACTACTACTACAGAGTCTCCCGGAGTAAAGCAGGAATTACCATTTGGAATCTCAATCTGACCGCCATGTATAATGCAGGCAATCAGTACGTTCTTGCGGATTCTCAGTGCCTTCAGAGGCTCATTACAATGAATTGCCTTTTCATTCACTCTGAATTCCATTGCCTCAGCCTTGCCATCTGCAATGGTATGCACGGTAATCGCAGCACCAGTCTGATTCTCCATGGCACGGACATAACGTACGATATTATTACAGCAAAGCTCTTTCGGGCAGACTACACTTCCCAGCTCCAGTTCGTCTAAGAGATTACCATTCCTGCGGCGTCCTACTTTTGTAATAATCTGGGATACTCCGCACTTCTTGCCATACATGGCAATAATCATGTTCATCTCATCCAGTCCTGTCAATGTTACCAGGGCATCCATATCCTCAATGTCCTCACTGTAAAGAAGTGCCTGACTGCTGGCATCTCCCTGTATCACAGTTACACTTGGCAGGAGTTCTGCAAGTTGGACACACCGTTCCTTCTTCTGCTCAATAATCTTCACGGACATGCCACTCTTCTGCAGTCTCTGTGCTAAATAGAAACCAATTTTGCTTCCGCCACAGATCATGACATTCTTCACCTTTTTTGTAATGATACCTATATTATTCAGTAAAATAGCCAGATTGTTGGTCGGCGCTGTCACAAATACTCTGTCGCCTGCCTTCAGTACAAAATTACCATCCGGGGTCACTACATTCCCATTTCTCAGAACTGCGCACACCAGAACTCTGCATTTTACAATACTGTCCAGATTGCTCAGTGGTATATCACACAGCTTATTGCTGGCATCCAGACGGATCTCTGCGATCTCCACTCTTCCGCCCACAAAAGCCTCACGATGTAAAAATCCCGGGAACTTTAAGAGACGCTCTATCTCCACTGCCGCCTGCTTCTCCGGATTCACGACCAGCGACAGTGCAAATGTGTCACGCATCTTATAGATCTGATCTGAATACTCCGGATTACGAATTCTGGCAATCGTATGGATACCGGCTTTCATCCCATGCGCTGTCATACAGCAGAGTAGATTCACTTCATCTGCACTGGTTGCCGCAATCAGCAGATCTGTATCCTGAATACCGGCCTGACTGAGCACAGCCATGGACGCGCAGTTGCCCTGCACCGTCATTACATCGTAACTTTCAATACTTGCTTCCAGCACTTCCGGGTTGGAATCTACCAGTGTAATGTCATGACCTTCCGATGACAACTGCTTCGTCAGCATATTACCGACTTTTCCATCCCCCGCTATAATTATCTTCACAGGTTTTTTCCTCCATCGTATCGTTGCTTATCTTTGATGATCTTAACATATTCCATCAAAGAAAACAAGGGGACTCTGTTCCCCAGAGTCCCCTTGTTTTGTCTGATGATTCGTATCTGTTCAGTACCTTCACAGATACAAAACTAAAATTTAATAAATATTGCAGCCGCTTTTTACAGCAGCTTTCTCATACTTCCCAGACTGATCAACAGTGTGGAGGTATTATGAAGCAGCGCAGATGTGGTCGGCTGGATAATTCCCAGTACTCCAAGACAGATCAGTGTAGAGTTAATTCCCACAATACTGCGATAATTCTTACGAATACGCTTCATAAGCTGGTCGCTGATCTGCTTTAAGATCACAATCTGATACAAATTATCTGCACTGATGGTGATATCTGCGATCTCTCTTGCCAGTTCTGCGCCGTCACTGATGGCAATACCTGCATCAGAAGCAGATAATGCCGGTGAATCATTGATACCGTCTCCGGTCATGATTACTTTTCTTCCGGCAGCTTTTTCACGTTCTACGAATCCTGCCTTATCTGCCGGCAGTACTTCTGCATAATACTCATCAACGCCGACTTTTCTGGCAATGGCTTTTGCTGTATGCTCATTATCCCCGGTCATCATAACAATCTTGGAGATACCCGCCGCTTTCAGTGCACGGATAACATCCGCTGCTTCTTCTCTCAGTGGATCTTCCACACAGATCACTGCAGAAAGTTTTCCTTCAATTGCCATATACAGATGAGAATATTCCTGTGGCAGACTTTCCAGAACTGCTTTCTTATCTTCCGGAATGGCTGTCTTTTCATCCTCAAATACAAAGTGATAACTTCCGATGATGACCTTCTTGTCCTCGACGGAAGAGGAAATACCATGTGCTACCACATACTCAACCTTGGAATGCATCTCTTCGTGCTCCAGTCCTCTTTCCTGTGCCGCATGTACCACGGCTTTGGCCATAGAATGTGGAAAATGTTCTTCCAGACAGGCTGCTATACGAAGCAGTTCATCTTCACTTCTGCCATCAAAGGATACTACTTTTACAACCGTCGGTTTTGCCTTGGTCAGTGTACCGGTTTTGTCAAATACAATCGTATCTGCATCTGCTACCGCTTCCAGGAACTTGCCGCCCTTTACTGTAATATGGTGGGCTCCTGCCTCATGAATGGCATATAATACAGAAATTGGCATTGCCATCTTCAGTGCGCAGGAGAAGTCTACCATCAGTACAGACAATGTCTTTGTCACATTGCGTGTCAGCAGGTAAGTCAGAGCGGTTCCACCTAAAGTCCACGGAACCAGACGGTCTGCCAGATGTTCTGCCTTACTTTCCAGTCCGGACTTCAGCTTCTCAGATTCTTCGATCATCTTCACAACCTGCTCATAACGGCTTCCACCACCCACAGCAGTTACACGAATGGTCAGTTCTCCTTCTTCCAGAACGGTTCCGGCAAAAACTCCGGCTCCTTCATTCTTACGGACAGCAACCGATTCTCCGGTCAGAGATGCCTGGTTCACCATGCCTTCTCCCTCCGTTACTGTTCCATCAAACGGGATCACATTGCCCATATGGACCACAATTCTATCGCCCTTCTGAATCTTGTTACTGTCAACCAGAACTTCTGTTTCATCCTGCTTCATCCAGACTTTTTCCACATGCAGAGACATGCTTCTTGCCAGATCTCCTACCGATTTCTTATGAGTCCACTCTTCCAGAACTTCGCCAATACTCAGCAGAAACATAACAGAACCTGCCGTTGTGTAATCTCCACGTATGACAGAAACTCCGATTGCCGTACCATCCAGTACCGGAACTTCGATCTTACGATTCCACAGACACTTCAGTCCTTTTACTACGTATGGAATTGCTGCTACGGTATTATAGCATGCATTGAGTGGTGCCGGAAGGAACCATCGTCTTGCATAGTGAAATGCCACCTTCCATACCAGCTTATCCTGATACTCGGCATTTAATTCTCTTCCAGAGTTCTGAATGTAATGCTCCGGTACTTCAATCTCATCATAATGAAATCCCTGGAGCTTCTTCAGCATGTCCTGACGGTCATTATAGTCACCGTTGTAATAAATAGTAACGTCACAGGTCTGGTCGTTCACCTTTACTTCCTGTATTCCATTCAGACCAGTCAGAAAGTACTGCAGCGTATCTGCCTGTACATAGTTCATACGATATACTGACATATGGATACGGATACGTCTTTTTGATTCGTTTTTTATCTGAAACTTCACTGATGAACGCCCCTTATTCTGCTGTCTCTTCTGTAGTTTCTTCTGTAGCTTCTTCTACTTCCTTGAAATCTTCGTCTTCGAATGCCTGTGCTTCTGCTTTCTGTGCACGTTCTTCGTTGATATCCTTTGCACCTTCCAGAATATCTTCACAGTTTTCCTGCACAAGATTCACAGTCTTCATCACACACTCTTTTGCGCGAAGAACTGCTGCTGTGCACTGTGTATATACCTTCTTTGCATCGTCACTTGCCAGAACTTTTACACCGGCGGTTCCAAATACAAAGCCACCTGCGAAAGTTCCCACTTTTTTCCAGTCTACATTTTTGAATACGTTTTTCATGATCATTTCCTCCTTGTATTGTAACTTTCATTAGCTTATGCTAGCTTTTTTTAAACACAACCATTCTACTTCATGCCTCTTTTTTGTCAATTTCAAACAGGAGAAAAAAACCTTATTTCACGAAAAAAACACATATTCTACTGCTCGGTATGCCCTATTTGGTCATAGCGTTCAAGGAAGTTATGGCGAACTCCTCCTGCCTTGTATTCCACTACTGTATCCAGATTTACATTTTCTACACTTTTAAAAATGTTACCCTCAACAAACGGATTCTTCTGTTTCAGAGTGCGGATCAGCTCTTTGATCTCCACTCGTTTGGAACGGTTTTCTTCATTATTACATGTGGTACAGGTATCAGTGAACTTGCAGGCACATTGAATAAAATGCAGATCGTTATAGTCTCTCCAGGACTTGATATCATCTTCCCGGATCAGATACAACGGGCGGATCAGTTCCATTCCTTCAAAATTCGTACTGTGCAGCTTTGGCATCATGGTCTGTACCTGACCGCCATAGAGCATTCCCATCAGAATGGTCTCAATGACATCATCATAATGATGTCCCAGTGCAATCTTGTTGCAGCCCAGTTCTTTTGCATAGGCATAAAGATGACCTCTTCGCATTCTGGCACAGAGATAACACGGGGAGTTCTCAATCTCATACACTGCATCAAAAATATTAGATTCAAAAAACGTTACCGGTATATTCAGTCTGCGGGCATTCTCTTCTATGATGTGCCGGTTTGCCTCATTGTATCCGGGATCCATCACCAGATATTTTACTTCAAATTCAAACTTGTTATGACGCTTCAGTTCCTGAAACAGCTTCGCCATCAGCATGGAATCTTTCCCGCCGGAAATGCAGACTGCAATCTTATCTCCCGGTTTCACCAGTTCATAGGTATTAATGGCTCTGCAAAACCTGGACCAGATCCGTTTTTTGTAGGTCTTTCTCAGGCTCTGTTCCACATTTTTAGCAAAATCTGCTTCTTCCTGGCGCTTCATATAATCCATCAGCCAGGCAACATAGCCTCCCTCCAGACTCTCTGCATCATATCCTTTTTCACAAAGCTCTGCTGCCAGATCCACACTGTTTCTTCCTCTGGAACAACAGATAATCAGCTTTTTTCCTTTATCTGTCAGTTCGCTGTCCGCGATTTTTTCTCCCGGAATCGCCGTTGCACCCGGTATGGCACCATGTGCAATCTCACTCTCACTGCGGATATCAATTAACTGATAAGTATCCGCATCCATTTTTCTTAATTCTTCTACTGTTATGCTCATGTCTTTCTCCTTCTTCAGCAACTATAGCATATCCTGTTTCACTGTGTCAAAAAAATAGCACCCTGACGGGTACTATTTTTTTATATCTAAGGTTTCATTCATACTGCCGGTTCGATAACCCATCAGATCCAGTGTCACATAAGTGAATCCATAGGATTTGAATTCTTTCATAATCTTCTCTCTGATTTCCGGCTGCATCATTTTGTTAAATTCTGCCGGTTCGATCTCGATCCTTGCCATCATACCATGAATACGGACTCTTACCTGATGAAATCCCAGATCCAGCAGAAGCTGTTCTGCCTTATCTACCATGCCCAGTTTTTCTTCTGTGATGATCTCTCCATACACGAATCTGGAAGCCAGACATGCAAAGGACTGTTTCTCCCAGGTGGGAAGTCCCAGCTTTTTCGATAACAGGCGAATCTCGTTCTTGCTCAGGCCGCAATGGCGAAGAGGACTCTTTACTTCCAGTTCTGCTACTGCCTGAAGTCCCGGACGGTAATCTCCGTTATCATCCAGATTGGATCCTTCTACTACATTCTCGACATTCTGTTCTGCTGCCAGCTTCCTGATCTTCTCGAATAATTCCTTTTTACAAAGGTAACAACGATTCTTTGGGTTCTGTGCAAATCCTTCAATATGAAGTTCTTCGGATTCACAGATAAAATGACGGATGCCTTCTTTCTCGCAGAATGCAATTGCTTCCTTTAATTCTCTCTTCGGGAAAGAACAGGACTGAGCAGTTACTGCAATGACCTTATCTCCCAGCGCTTCTTTTGCTGCTTTTAATAAAAAGGTGGAATCTACCCCGCTGGAAAATGCCACTGCCACAGAATTCAGGCTGCGCAGATACTCCAGCAATGCTTCATACTTTTCTTCTAACTGTCCCATTTGACGTTCCTCCTGTACAAAAATCTTATATCATTATTTTACACTCAGGTCTTTTACTACCTCTCCGGCTATGATCAGTCCTGCAACCGATGGCACAAATGCCACACTTCCCGGAATATCCCGGCGCTCTGTACATTTATGCGCTGCCCCAGGCGGGCAGATGCAGTGTGTCCGGCAGCTGATGGACATATCCTCAACCGGTCTTGTCGGCTGTTCTTCGGAATATACCACTTTCAACTTTTTCACACCACGTTTTTTCAGTTCCCGGCGCATTACTTTAGCCAGAGGACATACCTTCGTCTTGTAGATATCTGCCACCTGGAACTTGCTGGCATCTAACTTATTACCGGCTCCCATACTGCTGATAATCGGAATGTTCATCTCCTGTGCCTTCATTACCAATGAAATCTTTGCTGTAACGGTATCTACTGCATCAACAATATAATCATATTCTTCAAATGGAAATTCATCCGCATTCTCCGGAAGAAAGAAACACTTGTGGACGCGTACATCTACTTTTGGATTAATCTCCAGCATACGTTCCTTCATCACGTCTGTCTTATACTGTCCTACTGTTTTTCTGGTAGCAATAATCTGACGGTTTAGATTGGTCAGACATACCTTGTCATCATCAATCAGATCAAAGGCTCCTACACCTGTACGCACCAGTGCCTCGCACACATAACCGCCAACGCCGCCAATACCAAACACTGCCACACGGCTGTTCGCCAGCTTATCCATAGCTTCTTTTCCCAGTAATAACTCGGTTCTTGAAAACTGTGTTAACATTCTATAACTCCTCTGTCTATACTCTAAAAAACAGCGGATGGAAACCATCCGCCGGGTTATCGTCACTTTACTACCCACTGTTTTAATAGGGTAATTGTACTATGGAGTCTGTAATCTGTCAATGTACTTTCTATTCTGCGGCATTTAATTCCTCCTCTCATGGCTGCGGTTCTGTTAATTTTCCCTCGCAAAAATTCAGAAACGTATGCAGCAGCCACGCATAATCCAGCAGGCTCTCTACTACGTTCTCCCGTTCTCTCTTTTCGTCATATTCGTCCATAATCTTTTCCCTTTCCAGTTTCTGTTTTTTATTATTGTTTTCTCATCTTATCACAAAAAAAGAACCGATTTTGCAACATTTGCAAAATCGGTTCTTTTTTTTACATAATTAGCAGATTATATTCTTGCAACACCTGTTTTTCTTGCAGCTTCTGCCACTGCATCAGCTACAGCCTTCACTACTCGCTTATTAAACGGGTTCGGTATGATATATTCCGGTGAAAGATCTTCTTCCGGAATCAGATTTGCAATGGCATAGGCTGCTGCCACTTTCATCTCATCGTTAATATCTTTCGCCCGCACATCCAGTGCTCCGCGGAAGATACCAGGAAATGCCAGTACATTGTTGATCTGCAATTTTCAGACAAGGCTCTGCAACTCCCGGTGTATACGCCACAGCCAGTTCCTCCGGTGTCTCGATCTTTGCTCTGCTGATAACTTCAATCTTGCCTTCCCATGCTTCATGCTGTTTTAGCGCAAATTCTTTTTTATCCATCTTCTTATCCCCCTACACTTCTTTCACCTGACTGTAAAATTCTTTCAGAAGTTCTGCCGACTGATCCAGTGCTTTCTGTTCCTCCTCACTGAGCGGAACCAGAAAAGTCTGCTCAATTCCCTCTCTGCCAACTCTGCATGGAAGAGAAAATGCAATTCCTGACCAGCTGCCGTACGTATCCCCCAATACATGTGATACTGGAAGAATTGCATGTTCATCTTTCACAATTGCTTCTACGATTGTAGACACTGCCATTGCCACTCCGTAGAATGTGGCGCCTTTCAGTCCGATAATCTCCGCGCCGCCATCTCTGGTATGTTCGGTAATCTCCCTGCGGTCCAGCTTCACCTTCTGAATGTTCTCGTAATCTGTAAGTGGAATTCCACTGACCGATGCAGAGCTCCATACTGCCACCTGGCTGTCTCCATGTTCCCCTAATACATATGCCTGTACATCTGTCACGTTCACATTCAGGCATGCACTGATATTGGCACGAAATCTGGATGTATCCAGAGAAGTTCCGCTTCCGATGACACGTTCCGACGGAAGACCGGATACTTTCTGTACTTCACGGGTTAAAATATCTGCAGGGTTGGATACTACCAGCAACAATGGATTCACCGCATGCTTCATAATACTTTCTGTAATACTCCGGATGATTGACACATTCGTCCGGGCAAGCTCCAGTCTTGTCTGCCCTGGTTTTCTGGCAATTCCTGCGGTTATGATCACAATATCTGCATCTGCACATTCTTCATATCCGCCCTGCCGTACACCAGTCTGTTTATGAAAACTGGTTCCCTGCAGCACGTCAATGGCCGCTCCCTTCGCTCGGTCTTCATTCACATCCACCAACACAATCTCATTTGCCTGTTTCCTTACCATCAATGTGTAGGAAATTGCTTCTCCCACATTGCCGGCTCCAATTACTACGATTTTTTCTCCGTGATCTTTTTTCATATTTGCCCCTCCTGTTTATCTGTTTTTTATATGTTACAAACGTAAATAGGCGGTGCTCTCAGGCTCCAGTTAGACCTGCCAGGTTCCGGTGGTCTCTCTGAATGCCTCTTTCGTATATGTTCTCTTTCCTCATTCTGATAAAACAGAACCGGAACTGTCTCTATACACAGTCCGGAAGATGTGACAGAACTCTGTCTGACTGACCGCTCCGGTTCCCGGACACTGCGTCCGGTCTCATACCATACATCTGCCGCGCTCTTCGCTGAGAACGTTTTCTGCCTGGTAAGACTGGTACTGTGTATCCTGCTTCCATCCGTCCCTGTCTCATCAGCAAAACTTCCTTTTGCGAAATACAGAACCGGTATCAGTAATAACAGGAAAACCAGAGGGTATATGAATTTTTTCTGAATTGTTTTTTTCTGTATATATGCTATGCCAAAATTCACAATGATGTCCCTTCACGTATCATATGTTTACACCTGTGAATTTTAGCATATCGTTATTATTGTGTCAATCTTTTTGTATGTCTTTTTATACAATATTGTTCTTGTATGTATACAATGTTCATTCTCGCAAACATGGGATCCAATTATTTCTCAAATGGGAACTGATACGGAAGATGGTACTTGTCTCGGATACCGATGAATTCCTTCTGTACCGCTTCTCCCACAGGTACACCTTTTTCTTTTCGTTCCTGCCATACCAGCCATTCTTTTTCTCCGGCTGTATAGATCCGGTCATGTCCCGGTGCCTTCTTTGAGGCACGTAAAGCGCGGCAGATATCTCCTGCAGTCTTACGGAAGGTCTCTTCACCCATAAAGAAGTCTGGATTTACTACAAAGAAGAAGTGTCCCAGATGATACATGGCTCTGGATCCATCTGCATTTAATCCGGTCAGTGCTTTCATAAACGGACCCCCGGCAAGTGCGGCTGACAGAATCTCTACAACTGCAGCATATCCATATCCCTTAAATCCACACATCTCATCACCGATGCCGCCAAGGGGTGCAAGTGCTGCCGTTCCATCTACCAGCGCTTTCAGGATCTCTTCTGAATTCGTCATAGCTTCACCATTCTCCGATACTACCATTCCGGCAGGTGTATCCTTGCCTTCTCTTGCATAATATTCGATCTTACCTCTCTGAACAATAGATGTGGCACAGTCCAGACAGAATGGGAATTCTTCGTCTGTCGGCAGTGCAAAAGTCAGCGGATTGGTTCCCATCATATTTTCCACACCGAAGGTCGGTGCAATGGATGGTCTAGCATTGGTTCCGGTTATTCCGATCAGCCCTTCCTCACTGGCCATAGTCGCCCAATAGCCTGCAATTCCGTAATGTGTGGAATTACGGATAGAGCCGCCTGCCATGCCATATTTCTTTGCCTTTTCAATCAGCATCTCCATCATCTTATGACTTGCCACCATTCCCATTCCGTCGTGTGCGTCCATCACCACTGTGGTTGGTGTATCCTTCAGAATCTCGATCTCTGTTACCGGCTTCAGTGTCCCGTTCAGAATCCGATCCATATAGATCGGTTTAAAACGATTGCATCCATGGCTCTCGATTCCTCTTCTGTCACTCTCCAGTAATACATCTGCACAGATTCTGGCATCTGCCTCCGGCACTCCTACT
This sequence comes from uncultured Lachnospiraceae bacterium, assembly GCA_900544685.1. GTDB lineage: Bacteria > Bacillota > Clostridia > Lachnospirales > Lachnospiraceae > Marvinbryantia. Next base: position 32,216 of record UQWA01000016.1, read on the forward strand.
GCCTGAAACGCATCTACCATAAAGTTCTCTGCCAATTCCCAGCTGATATACGGTCTAGTTTCCATCTCATTGCTCCTCTCTGGTATTCAGGTACTTCGTCCTGCTAATCATTATACCAGAATAACGCTAGATCTGATACCACTTTATCTCATTTGCATCCATATGCAGTTCAAAGCTGCTTCCGTCTCCTTTGTATACAATCGTATCCTGTGGTTCATACGTATTGTTAACCACGCAATATTTACCATTCTTTACATATGCATGCACTTCCACATTGTAGTTGGTGGAATACCAGCAGTGAAGCTGATTTTCGGCAGATGAGGACCATAATACTGCTCGATAAAGTACACGGCTGTTCTTAAAGCTGTATGGTAGTCCGCTGATATAAACGCCACGACCTTTTCCAAAGGTCTTTACCGCCATCTGTACTTCCTGATGATTCTGTATCAGAATCTCTGTCTCCGGAAGTGCAAAGATATTTTTCTTGCCTTCTCCAAAGTCCACTTCACCCTCACTGTCTTCCAGAATGAAATGATCCCTGTGTTCTTCCCAGTTGTACTTGTCTGTATTCAGGTTAAATCCCCGTTCTTCTTCTACGCCCAGGATGTCATCCAACTGGAAGAATTTGCCCTGCCACTGGTGTGCTGCAGGTTCGCCCACACCAATAAAGCCGCCACCATTATATACAAACTCTTTTACTGCTGTAATAACTGTCTCATCAATCCAGTTTTCGCCTCCACTCTGAGCTGTATCTGCATCTCCTACATTAATAATAACATCAATGTCTTTCAACAGATCCGGATTATTCCTGATGTCGTCAAAACTGATAAAGGAAACATCAAACGGCGCTCCGCTTATGGCTTCTATGATACCAAAATAAGAATAATTTTGTTTGTAATAAATTGCGTGGTGCACCATATGATTGCCCCAGGAACGCATCTTTCCCCAGCAGTTTAACACCGCCACACGCTTTACACAATATGGTGTGGTGCCCTGAATGTTGTCGTACAGGGTACGGAATTCCCGGCAGACGTCCTTAATATATTCTACAAAATCCGGGAACTGGAGTGCCAGCTTCAGATAGCCGCCGTATCCGATTCTCTGGATCGGACTGCGAAGGATGGCTCTTCTGGCAGTTACCCAGTTCTCCTTTGCTTCTTTCACCGGATCCCCGCCTTTATAAAAAGTATCCGGGAAAAAATATGGCAGGAATCTTCCTTCGGTATATTTTACGCCTTTGATATCACTGAACAGTCGCAGAGTTGCGCCATTTCCAACACTTCCTACTACTGCATCCAGACCGATGGACGCAAATTCGTCCATAAACGGCTCCATACCGATCCAGTGGTCACCCATGAACATCATGGCTTCTTTGCCATATTCATGTACAATATCCACCATCTCTTTTGCCAGCTTCGCCACTTCTCTTCTCTGGAAATCCTGGAAATCTTTGAATTCCTTTGATGGAATGCGATAGGTATTGTTCATGTATCCCTGGTCGATAATGTATTCCGGGCGGAACGGATATCCCACCTCCTGTTCAAACTGCTGCAGAATATAAGGACTGACAGACGCCGAATAGCCGAACCAGTCTACATATTTTTCCCTTGCCAGTTCATCAAAGATCAGTGTAAACTGATGGAAAAAAGTAGTAAAACGAATCACATCTACATATTCATGGGTATCCAGAAATTGACGCAGTTTTTCCATACAATGCGCCTTTGTTTTAGGCTGACGCACATCAAAAGTAATCTGCGGCTCCACATCTTTCCAGTCATTTACCACAGCATTGTACATATTGACCGGATCCCACATAATATAAGCCAGGAAACTGACGGTATACTCATGAAACCGTTTTGTCGGATGAATCACCACATCCCCGCTCTCTTTTTCGTAAGTCCATTCACCGACAGGAACGACTTCCCCTGTGGTACGATCTGTCACTTCCCACCATTTCCGGATATCATCCCGGTCATTCACCTTTAGCATTGCCGGATACAGATGATCCATCAGATGGATTTTCAAACTGTCTTCCGTTGCCGTATGGAAAGATGACATAATATACATCTGCTGAACTTCGTCCGGATTCGCTTTTGCCCATTCATTATCTTTTCTGGTTGTACAGTAAGTCGCATAGACCTTTGCTCCGGTATTCTTCAATTCCTGCGGAAACTCCGTGCCATCACAGTCTCGGAGTGCATCTGCTCCCCACTCATCCATGATCTCCAGTGTCTGCGGCACCACATCCAGATCTGTCGGTATGGTTACACGACCTTTGTTCTGCTCCATTATCTCTGTCCTCCGTTTTCGTTCTCTATCATTGTGATCTTATTTTTCTCCAGTGTGATTCTTCCATCACTCATCTGATTTCTCAGAAGAGGAACGCCTCTTCTCACATAGAATTCATTCTCTGCCACATATGCATCCGGATTGCCGGAAGGACTTAAGATTCCTCCCAGATCATCTACGCTGACATTGTATCGGAATGTATTATGGATAGCTTCCTCCAGACAGAACATGACACATCCGCCTTCATTCTGACTGCTGTAATTATATTCATACAGAGTCCCGTCTCCGGAATCTGCATCATACGCCATTCCATCCTGATTCAGCTTCATATCCCGCACTTCATTATAACGGAACACAGCATCCTTACATTTCCATGGCCAGATTCCCGCTGCCACCTTACCCATGCGCTCTCCCGGATGACGGTAAACATGATCATTCATCTCACAGGCGCAAGAATCTGCACTGTTGTGTTCTGTTACCGGACGCAGTGCATACATTGGTGTGATGGCATCTCCGCCAGCCTCTTTTACATAATTATTCCTCAGCAGAATATGTTCCTGTCCATATTGCAAAAATGTCTCTTCTGCCAGCTCGGCTCCGGTAAATCTTGCATGCTGATAAGTATAACCTACTGCGATTCCCCAACGACTGACACGCCACACAGAGCAGTCTTCCACCAGCACTCCATCAAAACGCGCCACTCCGGTTACTTTCTCATTTTCCGGCTTCAGAGCCGTCATATAAATTCCGCCATTATTCATGTGCTTATTGTATACATTGCCATTCACATCATGGATCATAAGACTGCTCAGATGAATTCCATGCAGGGTACCGCCGTTCTGCGCCACAACTGCCACTCCGGTACGGTCCATCTTATCTGGTGCACAATATGCTTCCATGGTCGTAAATGGCTCCTGATTGGTAATCTCCAGATCGTGAATCCAGATATATTGCGCATCATAGAGCAGAATTGCTGATGACACGTTTCCCCTGTATACATGCGTCGGAGAATCCAGCAGCATTCCATAATCCTGATACCAGATACCCGTTCCGTTGGCATGAATCTTTGGCAGTGCGCCATTTCCATACGCGCCAATCTCGATTGGCAGTTCTTTTGATCCGGAATCTGATATATGCAGATACTGGTCTTCAAATACTGAACCACATTCCAGCAAAATCTGATCTCCCGGATACAGTTTGCACTGCTGAAGACGCTTCAGTGTGGCAAAAGGAGTCGTTTTACTCAGACCGTCATAGCAGTCATTTCCTGTTTCAGAGCTGACATAATATGTTCTGTACTGCATCTTCATACTCCTTTTCCCTTATTTTTTTTCGTATGATCAGTTCCACATCTTCATATGAAAATGCATCTCCCTGATATCTGGTAAACAGATTCTTGTGTGTTTTATAAAAGCGTCTTGTTTCCTCCCGGCTGATCGGACGGAAAACTTCTCTGTTGTCAATGGCTGCGCTTTCTGAAGCATAAGCCAGCTTAAACTCAGTCAGTTCATGGTGCAGATAGGCAATCGGGGAATACTGCTCAGGTCCGTAGACCGTCTCGCCTTTCTCCAGTGTCTCTCTGCGCCTCCTGTTTTCCACCTGCCTTCGCTGCTCCACAGCTGCCAGTCTTGGATTCTCTATCAGTCCCAGTCTGTAAGCCTGCATCAGACTTGCCATACTGTAGTCCCGTTCCTTTTTATCCAGAAAATCAAATGTCATCATTTTACCGCTCCTGTCAGTCCATTGGAAAAGCTCTTCTGCAGGCAGAAGAAAATCACAGCTGTCGGTAAGGTACAGATCAGTACTCCCAGCATCAGCATTCCATAATCTACACTGTAACCGCTCTTTAAATTGGCTACCAGCATTGGCATGGTAATGGATTCATTATTCTGTAAGATGACCTTCGGCCACAGATAATTATTCCATGCATTCATGAATGTGACCGTCATGGCTGCTCCATAAGTAGACTTCATCACCGGTATATACATACGGAAGAAAATCGCAATCTCGCTCATTCCTTCCAGACGGCTTGCCTCAATAATATCTACCGGGAAAGAACGGGATGCCTGACGGAATAACATGATCATAAACGGGGTGGAGATCGACGGCAGTACCAGTGCCATCCAGCTGTTTACCAGCCCCATTTTGGAAAACATAGTAAATAACGGTATCATCAGTGCCACAAACGGCAGCATCATGGCAAGCAGCAGAATACTCATCAAAAGGTCTTTTCCCTTGTCATGGTAGATTTCAAACCCATAGCCTGCAATCGAACAGATCAGAAGTGTCAGGATGGTAATCACTATCGCATTTCGAAAAGAGTTAAACATCGCCAGACCCAGATTCTGATTGGCAGTCAGACTTTTAAAATTTTCCATCAGATAGCTTCCCGGAATCAAACGTCCCCGCACAATATCGATACTCTTATTCGTTGCCCCGGAGATCATATAATACAGTGGGAACACCGATAGCAGGCTTGCGATACTTAATACAATATAAGAGATCCTGTTTTTCCATTTATTATTAGTCACGACTGTCACCTACTTTCATCTGAATTGCAGACAGAATTGCCACACATACCAAAATAAATACGGACAGAGCTGCTGCATAATTAAACTTCGGTGTCTCTACAAAAGAGATGTTAAAAATATAATGTGCCAGAGTCATGGTCGACTTTCCAGGTCCTCCGGCGGTCAGATTCACAGACTCATCAAAGAGCTGCAGGGTACCTGATGTTGACATAATTGCAGTCAGAAGAATCGTCGGCTTTAGCAGTGGTATCGTCATTTTGAAAAACTGCTGAATGCCGTTTGCTCCGTCAATCCGCGCTGCTTCATAGATAGAGCTGTCAATATTCTGAAGTCCGGACAGGTAAAATACCATATTGTATCCGGTCCATCTCCAGATCAGGGCAATAATGATAACAAATCTTGCCGCCCATGCATTCTGAAACCAGTCTACCGGCTGCATTCCGATGTGAGTCAGTATCACATTAACAAATCCGTCTCCTGCAAACAATGACTTGAAAATCATAGAATAAGATACCAGTGATGTGGCACACGGCAGGAAGATCATCGTACGGAACAGTCCCTTAAACTTCAGATCCTTATTATTCAGAAGCTGCGCCAGGATCAGTGCCAGAAGCAGCATAATCGGTACCTGAATAATGAAATAGAATACCGTGTTAAACAGACACTGCCGGAAAGTCTTGTCCTTTAAGATACGTGTATAGTTCCCGATTCCATTCCAGACTCCTGCTGCTCCCATGCCCTTCTTGAATGATAGCAAAATGGCCTGCACCATGGGATAAAAGCAGAAAATAAAAATCAGAAGAGATGCCGGAATCAGAAATGCCCATCCAATCAGATTATGTCTCTTCTGAAGGCTCATTTTTTTTCGTTTTGGCTGCATATATTCCCTCCTAAAGAGAGCCACTGCAAAAATATCCTTGCATTTTGCAGCGGCCCTCCAATCATCTGTCAAATCTTATACTGTCAAGATCTGATTAACCTTCAATATTAAACTCTACAGTATCCTGTGCATTCTGCAATTCAGATGTGATATCTGCATCATTCTGTACTACGTTTGTTACTACGTCTGTCAGAGCACTTCTGATATCTGAATAGTAAGCTCCGCAGTCAAATGCAGGAACCTGGCTTGCGAAATCTACGATATCCGCATATACCTTCTGTCCGCCATAGAAGTCAGATGCTTCCTGATATACACTGGATTCTGCTGCAGGAAGATAACTTGCGATTGCACCTGCATTTACCAGTAAATCATCATACAGATCTACATCTGCTGCAAATGTGGATTTCAGGAAATCAAAAGCCAGATCTGTATTCTCACAGTTGGAAGATACTGCCCAGCTTGCACCACCACAGTTTGCGTAGTTGGTTGCTCCTTCTACATCATCCAGTGCAGGCATATTCACAATTGTCCAGTTACCTGACTGATCTTCTGCTGCCTGAATAGAAGACATAATCCAGCATCCATTAATCACACCTGCTGCATCTCCATTGTTCATGGAAGCAATATACTGATCCCAATCAGTGTACTCTGTCATATAACCTTCTTTTACCAGAGTTGCATATACCTCAACAGCCTGTGCCAGTACTTCGTTATCAGCAATCTTAACTTCTCCGTCTACGATTGGAGAAGCACCTGCGGACTGAAGCATTTCCAAAACCAGTTCGGATCCACCGGAAGTAGTCAGCATCGGTGTACCGGTTTTTTCCTTTACTGTCTTAGCCAGTTCCATGAACTGTGACCAGGTAATATCTTTGAAATCATCTGTAGTCAGTCCCGCTTCTTCTACAATATCAGAACGAATTGCCATGATAGTTGCACCATTATCAAATGGAACACCATAGTTCTTGCCATCTACCGTAGAGTCTGCCAGTTTACCGGCTGAGAATGAAGAAAAATCAATTCCGGAATCTGTCAGATCTGTGAATACATCCGGGAAGCTGGTAACATCTTTGTGATAAGAATAATCCTGCATCAGGAAAATATCAGGCAGTGTACTGTAATCCCCGGATGTCGCAGCTGTAATCAGCTTAGTCTCGATATCGGAGTATACATTTTCCTGAATATCAAGTTTGAAATCCGGATGATCCTTCTGATATGCTGTCTCTGCCTGTTTCATAGCATAAATATTAAAATTCGGATCCCAGCACCATACGGTTAATGTCTCATCGTTACTTTCGGCAGCAACCGGTACTGCTGCGATCATACTTCCAACTACTGTAGCCGCCAGAATTGCACTTACTAATTTTCTTCTCATTTTTATCCTCCTTGAAAATCTTTTTCACGTTTTTTCATCTGTCTTTAGCATACGTTGTTTTCTTTTGTATTTCAATTCTCTTTTTGCTTTGTTTTTTAGATTTCTTGCGTTTACGTCTCTTTTGCGCTATTATGGATTTATACTTACTATCAGAAATCAAGGTATCTATTTTTTTGGAGAATTTGCTTTATTTTTTCAAATAGTTCAAATTGTTTTAGATAAAATATACACTTTATAGTAGTCAGCCTTCTTTTCTGTTTAGAAGTATATTTTTATTCAAAACAAAATTCCTAATAAATATTTTTATTTTCCGGAAAGGAGTCTTTATGAGTACCAGATCCCTGCGATTTTCTTCCGAACAGTCTTCAGCTACTGATGCGGTACTGCTCAGTGCTTCTTCCTCCAAATACGAAGGTGACTGGCCAAGTATCCGTCATTCCCACGCTTTTACTGAATTGTTCTATGTACAGAACGGTAAAGGAGAATTCCTGATTGAAGATGAGCATTACCCTATTGCCAAAGATGATCTGGTCATCATTAATCCTCAGATTTTGCACACTGAACTTTCCAAAGGCAGCCCTCCTCTGAGTTATCTGACCCTTGGTATCGACGGAATCGGTTTTTCCTTTAAAGATCATAAAGACTTTCAGATTCTGCACTGTCACAACCGCGAGGTCAACCTTCTGTTCTACTTCCAGTCACTTTTCCGCGAACTGGACCGTCAGGAAGAAGGATATGATGTGATCTGCCGCCACATGCTGGAGATCCTGATGATCCAGCTGCGCCGTATTACTGATTCTGCCTTTGAGCTGATGCCATCCCAGCATCCAAGCCGTGAATGTGCCGCCATCAAGCGTTATCTGGACTCTAACTACAGTGATAACATTACTCTGGATCATCTGGCAGAACTCAGTCACCTGAACAAATATTATCTGAGTCACGAATTCTCCCGGTATTATGATATCTCACCGATTAATTATCTGAACCGGAAGCGCATCGAAGTCTGCAAGGATCTGTTGGAAAACAGTGACTATGGCATCTCGGATATTGCCCATCTGACCGGTTTTTCTTCTCAGAGCTATCTTTCACAGAGTTTTCGCAAGTACTGCCAGATGACGGCAGGCACTTACCGAAAACTTGCCAAGAAAAAGCAGGGACAAAAATAATGTCCCTGCCTGCTGCTGTTTTTACATTTCTTCCAGAAGTCTTAAGCCCGCTGTCCCGGTAACCGGGAGGGAAAATACGATTGCTCCGGCCTTTGTTCCGATTCCTGTCTTTTCCATAATGGCATTCATAATCGCATGTTTCTCTTCTTTTTTTGAGACGATCAGTATCACTTCTTTTTCAGAGACAAGTGAGACTCCCAGGAACTGCTCTGCCCGCTTCATTCCGACGCCTTTTCCATGAAGCACGGTGCCACCCGTGGCACCTCCGGATCTGGCTGCTTCCATGACTTTCGTTGTATATCCGTAATTGGCAATCGCAATAATCAATTCATGCTTCGCATCTGTCAACTCTGCTTCCTCCTCTTTTTCATACTCCTGTCCATCCAGGAAAAATGCCAGTGTCCTTTTTCCTCCTATGCTGGATAAGGGAACGGTAAAGGCGATTCCGGTTCCCGGAATGTCAATCTGTAATTCTTTCTGCAGTCCCTTTTGCAGCTTCTGCCATACAGCGTCTGTAACCAGCGAGAAAAAAACACCCTTTTCTTCATCTTCCAGTCCCAGATAATCCAGCACTTCACTGGCTGCCGTCCCACGTCCCAGGGAAATTGTTCCGGCTTTTACCTGCCAGGTTTCATAAAACTTCACAAATTCTGATATTTTTTTCCGGCTGCTGATGGTAATCAGCATTGATACTCTGCTCATATCCTGTTTTTCCTTTCTCAGAACTCGATGATTTCATCATCGCCATACTCTGCAAACAGTTCCATCATATCTGTCTGATATTCCATACCAGGTGTTCTGCCGGCAGACTGTGCTTCTTTCTTCACGTATAGTACACCAAGAATCTGGATGGTAATCAGTGGCGTCATAGCTACCATTGCTACCACGCCAAATGCATCCCGGACTACATCTCCTCCCACAGCAATACAGGCCCCCTGCGCCAATGGAAGCAGAAAAGTAGCCGTCATCGGTCCGGACGCCACACCACCGGAGTCAAAGGCGATGGCGGTAAAAATCTTCGGCACCAGGAAGGTCAGTCCCAGTGCAATGGCATATCCCGGTATCAGGAACCATAAAATCGAGATTCCCGTTAAGACCCGAATCATAGAAAGCCCTACCGATGCCGCAACGCCTATGGATAAACTGATCTGCATAGCCTTTCCAGATATTGCACCATCTGTCAGTTCTTCTACCTGCTTCATCAGCACATACACCGCAGGCTCCGCTTTTACGATAAAATATCCGATCAGCATTCCAAGAGGCACCAGAATCCATGCATACGGAAGAGATGCCAGTACAGTTCCAAGTGCGTTTCCTGCAGGAATAAATCCCACATTCGCCCCTGTCAGAAACAGTACCAGACCAATATAGGTATACACCAGTCCAATCAGGATTTTACTAAGTGTTCTTCGTTCCAGTTTCAGCGAAAAAATCTGAAAGAGCCCAAAGAATACTGTAATCGGAAGGAGGGATACGCCTATCTCTTTTATGTATTCCGGAATTGCCCCCAGAAAAAGCTGCCCGACTTCTACAGAATTCGCAATACTTACGCTTCGCTCCAAAGAAAAGCTTCCTTCTGTCTGATAGATCAGGCTTAACAGCAAGACTGCAAGAATCGGACCGATGGAGCACAACGCAACCAGTCCGAAGCTGTCATCTTCCGCATGACGGTCATTACGAATGGAAGAAATTCCCACGCCAAGTGCCATAATAAAAGGTACTGTCATGGGACCTGTCGTCACGCCTCCTGAATCAAAGGCAACTGCCAGGAAATCTCCCGGCACCAGCATTGCCAGCAGAAAAATGATCACATAAAATACGATCAGTAATGGTGCCAGCGCAAAACCAAATAAAATTCGCATGAGTGCAACTGCCAGAAAGATTCCAACCCCTGCTGCCACCGACAGGATCAATACCATATTGGGTACGGATGGTACCTGCTGCGCCAGAACCTGAAGATCCGGTTCTGATATGGTAATAATAATTCCCAAAATAAATCCGATTCCGATAATGAACCACAGCTTTTTTGTTTTCACCAGACTTCCGCCAACCCGTTCTCCCATAGGAGTCATGGAAACTTCTGCACCAAGTGAAAAAAACGCCATGCCGATAATAACCAGCACAGCGCCTATGATAAATTCCACCATAATCTCAGGTGAAAGAGGCGCTATGACAAAACTCAGTATCAGTACTATCACCATGACCGGCAGTACTGCTGTTACTGATTCCCGCGCCTTTTCCTGTATCTTATCTTTTAATGTTTTCCTGTGTATCCGTAATTCTCTGACAAATCCTTTTCCCGCCAACGAAATCCCCCTTGTCTTATATTCTGCTGTCTGTTGGTTTCCAAAAATATGTTTGCCTTATCTTATCACGGATCATTCTATTCTTCCAGAATTTTTTCACCACTTTTTTTATTTCAAGAATGCCTCGGCATTCACATCCGTATTATACAGTGCTACTATTCATTCAGATAGATCTCTTCTTTTGCCTTCATCAGCAGATACAGTGTCTCGGTTGCCGGAACCGGGATCTGCTTTTTCTTTGCCATCTGCAGAAGCGTTCCTGCCAGATACTCATTTTCTGTTCTTCTGTGATGCAGCACATCCTCCAGCATGGATGTCTTTTTTGCCCCTTTGTAGCTGACATAATACTGAATAATATCTTCAATATCATCTTCCGAAAGGGGAATGTCCTTTGCTTCTGCTACCTTTACAAATTCCCGCATGCTTTTCCGGCAGATGATCTGCAGTTCTTCATAAGTCCGGAACTTACTATAATCTGCCCCGGTCAGTGCCGTTACAGAATTACCTGCTACATTCAGCATCCATTTTTTCCATACCATTTTGTCTATATCTGCTTCTACCACTACATCCAGCCCGGTACTGTACATCAGCCGGTAAACATACTGTACAATATCATCTCCAGAATAGGAAGATGCACCGATGTGAGTCACTCCCGCATTGGTGAAAAGGAGATTTTCTCCATCCATAATGGTATTCGGTCCCTGTATGTACCCCTTCAGTACAATATTCTCTGGAAACGCCTCGCAGAATCTCTGGAATGCATAGATTCCATTTTGAAGAGGAAGAAGAATCGTTCCCGGTGCAATCACCGGGCGCAGATCTTCTATCGCAGATTCAATATCATAATTTTTCACACAGATAATGGCAAGGGAAGGCTTTTCCACCAGCTCCTCTGCCGTTGAAATTATCTTCGGAGAAAAGGCAGCTCCATTTACCCAGTAATGCTTCTTCTCCATCTTCTTCCTGCGCTGCCCGGTGGCAACCAGGGCAAATCGGTCTCCATAACACTGATTCATATGCCAGGCAATGGGAATTCCGATTGCCCCAAAACCAATGAGTACGATCTGTTCCATATGTTCTCTCCTGTTCTATTCCTCACCGGATGCAAAATAATCTTTTACCAGTTTCACCACTATTCCGGACAGCAGGAACAGTGCAATTAAGTTCGGGATAGCCATCAGACCGTTGAAGGTCTCTGCAATGCTCCACATCAGTCCCAGATTCGCTGTGGCACCAAGAATGGCAACCAGTGCATATGCCACCATGAATGGCTTGATGACTTTTTCTGAAAACAGGAACTCAATACATCTTGCGCCATACAGTCCCCATCCCAGAATGGTGGAAAAAGCAAAACAGCACATGGCAAGGGCTGTAAGGATGGATACCCAGTCGCCATATACAGATGTAAATCCCTGAATAGTCAGCTCTGCACCTGCTGCCGCTCCGTAGTTTATCGGTACCTGACTGCACAGAATAACAAGAGCTGTCAGTGTACAGATCACAATGGTATCTGCAAATACTTCGAAAATACCAAACATCCCCTGTTTTACCGGTTTTCTGGTATCTGCACAGGCATGGGCAATGGATCCGGTACCAAGACCTGCTTCATTGGAAAAGATACCACGGGAGACTCCCTTTTTCATACTCAGGAACATGCTTCCTACCACGCCACCGGTTACGGCAGATGGCTGAAATGCTCCTCTTACAATGGATACAAATACAGCCGGCAGAACACGGATGTTTATCACGACTACACCAATTGCCAGAACGATATATAACAATGCCATAAATGGCACCAGTTTCTCTGTTACCTGACCAATTCGTTTGATTCCTCCAAGAAGAATCATGCCAACCAGAATGGTGATAATAATGCCGATAATCAGATTCGATGTTGCTACCGCACTCTCCGGAATCACATGATAATTTAACAGTGCGGAATTCACCGCAGTGGTAATGGTATTGACCTGTGTGGCATTACCGGTACCGAACACCGTCAGCACACCGAAGGCTGCAAACAGATATGCCAGCCACAGCCATTTTTTGCCCAACCCGTTTTTGATGTAATACATTGGTCCGCCAACCAGATCTCCGTTGGCATTCTTCTCACGGAACTGTACTGCCAGGGTCACTTCTGCGAACTTGGTACACATGCCCAAAAGGGCAGATACCCACATCCAGAATACAGCGCCGGGACCACCAATGGCGATGGCTCCTGCTACACCTGCAATGTTACCGGTTCCCACTGTGGCCGCCAGTGCGGTACAGACAGCCTGAAACGGAGTCAGTGCACCGTCGGATGCATTCTTTTTACGAAACATTCGTCCAATTGTTGTTTTAATCGCGTAAGGGAACTTCCGAATCTGCAGGAAGTTTGTCCTGATACTTAAGTACAGCCCCACGCCGAAAATACACAGCATGGCCGGAACTCCCCAGATAAAATTGTTGACTACACTGTTTATCCGTTCTATTGCCTCTATCATACTCTCTCTTGTCCTCTTTCCATGAATTTTGCTCTTCCTGCAAAATACGTTTCTTCTGTATTTCACTCCACAATAGTATTATTGTAACGGATTCTGGGATGGATTGCAAGAAAGGTTTATCTTCCGTTCTGTTTCAGCCATTGCCGTGTAACGCGGTAATCTGGCAGTACCTTTTCTACTTCTTCCCAGAATGCCCGCGAATGATTCATCTGCTTACGGTGGCACAGCTCATGTACCACCACATAGTCCAATACTTCCGGTGGCATCTTCATCAATCTGCAGTTAAAATTCAGATTTCCTGCCTGACTGCAGCTTCCCCATCTAGTCTTCTGATTGCGGATCGTGATTCTGCCGTAATTCACACCCATCTGTGCGGCAAAAAAGGCAACCCGCTGTGGGATTACCTCTTTTGCCAGTTCTGTTAATTGCTTTATTTCTTCTTCGGAAATCGAAATTCGGGACGTCTGATCTGCGTTACTTTCCTGTCTCTGCCTCATCTTCTCCAGGTGCAGATCGATCCAATGCTCCTTCTCTTCCAAAAACTCCATAATCCGATACTGAGGCATCCGCAACGGTGCCCGCACCCTTATACTGAGATCTGGATGAATTTCAATGGCAATGGTCTTGCGACGGCTGCGGATCAACTCAATGTCATAATTCTTGTATTTCATTTCTTCCATGCCTTTGCTTTGTATTTCGCTCATTTCACACTTTGCACTGACCTTTCATTCGCCCAGTGCTTTTTGGATTTCTTCGATTACGATTTTCAGTGCTTTGATTCTGGCGTATTTCTTATCTACAGATTCCAGTACATGCCACGGGGCAAAGGATGTGTTCGTCTTTTGCAGCATTTCATCTACCGCCACTTCGTAATCATCCCACTTTTCACGGTTTCTCCAGTCTTCTTCTGTGATCTTCCACTGTTTTTCCGGTGTGTTCTGGCGCTCTTCAAAGCGTTCCAACTGGGTATCCTTGTCGATCTGCACCCAGAATTTTATGATCACAGCACCCCATTCCTTCAGTTCTTTTTCGAACTCATTGATCTCGTTATAGGCACGCCGCCAGTCATTCTCACTGCAAAATCCTTCCAGCCGCTCTACCATGACACGTCCATACCAGGTTCTGTCGAAGATCGCAATATGACCATTCTTTGGCAGTCTCGTCCAGAAACGCCACAGATAATGCCTTGCCTTCTCATGCGGTTCCGGACTGGCAATGGGATGCACTTCGTATCCTCTCGGATCCAGTGCTTCCGTGATACGCTTAATATTCCCGCCTTTTCCGGCAGCATCCCAGCCCTCATAGGTAATGATCACCGGAATTCGTTTTCTGTATAACCGGTTATGAAGTTCCCCCAGTTCACCCTGCAGCTTCTTCAGCTCTGTTTTGTATTCTGCCTCCTCCAGTTCCTTATCCTTCAGCTCGATCTCGGACAGGCGTGGAATCTGCTCCAGTGGAAATACATTCTGCAGAATCGGTACGGAATGTGCCTGATTCTGAAGTGCCACCTGAATGTTGCTGATCATAGTCTCCAGCACCTGCAGTTCTGCCCACTTCCGCTCACTGGCATCTATAATATACCATGGTGATGTGGACGCATTGGTATCCGACATATACTGAGAAAATACCTTTACACACTTCTTATAATGTGCATGCTCCCACTGATCAAACTCCGACACTCTCCATCTGGTATCCTTATGCTCCAAGAGACGTTCTTCCCGTTTCTTCTGTTCTTCCTGATCGATGTGCATAAAGAACTTCAGCACCAGATATCCGTTGTCTGTCAGCTGCCGCTCAAACCGCCGGATACTCTCAATTCTGCTGCCATACTCTTTTTCGTCTGTCTTTTCCTCCAGCCGTTCTCTGCAGATCTGTTCCATCCAGCCTGAATCCAGAAATGTGAACTTTCCCTGTTCCGGGATGTGCTTAAAATAACGATACAGAAACGGATATCGCTGCTCCTCTGCGGTCGGTTCTGACATGGTAACGACCTTGAAAAATCTCGGGTCAATATTGCGGATTACCTTGCCAATGGTACTTCCCTTACCTGCAGTGCCCCAGCCCTCAAACAATACCAGTACCGGCACCTTGTGTTCCTTGATCTTCATCTGCAGATCGTATAACTGACTTCTCGCATCTGACAAACGAGTCTTTAATTCCTCTTTTTCCGGCATATGTGCCGGGTTCCAGTTCGTAAGCATGGCATTACCTCCTGTGGGATGTTATGATTTACTATTTTACCGCATACCAGGGTATGCGTAAACTTTTTTCGCTATAATAATCAGGAAAGCGCCATTCATAAATTGAACTCTCTAATACATATCCGGTGTAGACTGTGGTGTCTGCATCTTCGGAAGTGAAACATTTAATTTGCCACTTCCAGAAGAGTGACTTCCGGATGAGTGAGAGCTGTGGCTGCTATGGCTTCCTGAAGAATGGGAGCTATGGCTGCTGTGGCTTCCCGAACGATGGGAGCTGTGACTGCTGTGTGACCGGTGTGAGCTGTGGGAACTGTGAGACCGATGCGCCGCATAGACACTTCCGTCTGCCAGTATTACACCCAGAATCACCATCATAGAACCAATCATTGCCACTTTTGATCTGGAGATATTTCCCTCTTCTTCCTGAATAAAATCTTCTAATCCTTTTTTGATCGTTGGAAAAATATTATCCTTATCCATAACTACGCCTTCTTTCTGCTGTATACTTTTGTCAGCTTTCCATTTGACACTTTTATCGAATACTTGTACTTGCGGATCTTCAGAGTTGCTTTCCCGTTCAGTTTGCCATTTTTCCAGGTTCCTGTTACATAATTTTTATTCTTCCAGGTATAGGTTCCCTTTCCATTCATAACATCGTTTTTCCACAATCCCTTATACTTATCCCCGTTTTTCCAGGTATAGGTTCCGCCGCCATTGCGTTCATCATTCTTAAAATATCCCACATATTTGTCTTTATTGGGATAAATGACTGTTGCTTTTCCCTTCAGATAATCATTTTTCCATATACCGGTAATTACCGTTCCATCCAAACAGTAATATTTTCCTTTTCCCTCTTTCGTCTCTGTCTTCGTGTTATACTTTCCTACATAAGTCTCCTCGCCGTCATTGTACTCAATGGTACCTGTGGCGGCCAGGACCTGATAAGGCTGCTGTATTCCAAACACGATCAGAAAACTCAACAGCATCACTCTCAGCAGATTCTTCATACCCTTTCTCATTTGTATTCTCTCCCTTCTTTACTCACACCATCGTCTGAATATTTCCATTACTTCCTCATCCTGCTGTTCCAGTTTTTCAAAGAGAATATCCTGTATTCCCTTATAGATTCTGCATCGGTATTCCTGAAGCATGGTCGGATAGACCGTCTGATATCTGGCATAACTGATGACCGGACAGGTCCCGCAATATGGCTGATAAACACAGCCGTCACAGTCTGCCAGTCCCTCCAGGCAGGACGCTTTTGCAATTGTCTTACAGACCGGCTTGCTCACAATACTTTCATAATCGTCCTTATATACACTGCCAAGGCAAAAGCTGTCATCTCCCATTTCTGCCAGCATTCTTGCCTCATCACAGCTATACACCTTTCCGTTATAATAATAGGCAAGCTGACCGATCGCACCGCCACAGGGCGAACGCAGTTCCATGTAATTGCCTGCATCTCTGCAGAATATCTTGGAAAGGAACATCCTGGCATGTCCTTCCAGAATGAACTGTCCCTGACGGTTCCGTTCAATAATATAATCCAAAGATCTCCTGTAAAAATCCAGGAATTCCTCAGTTGTATATCCGATTTTATCCCAGTTCTTTTCCGCATATCCAAGCTGCGTCAGTGGCCGGATGGTGATCTGATTCAGACCGAATGCCAGATACTGATCCACCATCTCCTGATATCTGGAAAGCGAGTCTCTGGTTGTTGTCTGGATTGCAGACACCGAAGCCCCATTCTCTTGAATCATTTGAATCTTTTTCTTCAGAATCTGAAAGGTATTTTGCTGAAAATAAGGTCTGTTCTTATTATGTGAGATCTCATCTCCATCCAGTGATGTGCAGATCGAAACCTTATGTTCCGCGAGGAATTCCAGTTTTTCCTCATCCAGCAGCATCAGATTCGTTACGACAGAAAACTCCAGGTTCTTTCCACAGCTCTGATTCTGTTCTTCTGCATACTCCACAATGAACTGCAGCGTATCAAAATTCATCAGCGGCTCCCCGCCCTGAAATTCAAAAGTCACATACTGTGCTGTTGTCTGTAATGCAATGTCCACAGCTTTCGCAGCGGTCTCCTGAGACATCTTCGTTTGATGCTCCAGCTCCGTGGAAGCCTGACAATACACGCACTGCTGATTGCACTGCTTCGTCAGCACAAAGATATGCAGCGCCGCTCCCTGAAACAGATTCCGTCGGTACATGCGGAAGGCTTCTCCCGCCCGTTCCACGAACTCATATTCACTGCCATCATACAGGAAAAATTCATCCACTAATCTCTGGGTGATCTCCTCCTGTGGATTCAGCCTGTCTCTCAGAAACCGGTAAAATTCTTCTCTGGACAGAAACAGATACCTTCCCAGATCATTAGTCAGTAAGACCTTCTGTCCCATCTCTCTGTAATTAAAAAAATTCTTTTTCATGACTGTACCCTGACTTTATACCTGGTATAACAATATGTGGATGCGAAAAAGCCACCACACCGGCTTTTCTGTGCACATCTGTCACATTCCGCAAAATACCGTATTTTATAATTGCTGATACTGTTACGGTAACAATACCAGTATTTCCGGTCAAACATGCAAAGTGGAAAATTGTACAGACTTGGTATGATTCCGCATGCAAAACACTGTTCCACCGCCCGTTGAAGGCTGTCTTTTACTTCATCAAATTCAATCCACACCTGTTCTCTGTTTTTCCATGCATTTCCCAGCACTTCCATTCCCATGAGATTCACATACTTTATCTCCGGGAATTCCCGGCTGATAAACCGGATCAGTTCATTTAGTCTGCTCTCATTCAGTCTTGATACTACAATCCGAATCCCCACTTCCACTCCTGCTTCCAGCAGATGGTGAATCCCGGCTCTTGTCTGCACAAAACTTCCCGGACAGCCTGCTATCTGATCATGCAGTTCCGAATAGTCTCCATGTACCGGGATCTCGATCTTCAGTCTCTTGTGAGCAAACGCCGCAAACCGCTCTGCATATCCTCTGGCAGCAAAGCTTCTCCCATTGGACAACATCAGCACTTCTGCATCCGGTGCCTGAAGGAATACTTCTTCAATCAGTACCGGAAGCTTTTCTCTGAGAAGCGTCGGCTCCCCGCCTGTGATATCTACGTGTTCCACAGCCGGATCGATCCCACTTATCTGTTCCTTCAGATTCTCCGGCGTGATCTCATTGGGTCTGGTCCGCAGTTTTACCGAATCCGGACACATAATGCAATTGGAATTGCACTGATTGGTCACATAGATCAGTGCACTGGTATCTTCTCTTTCTTCTGTCATTTTAACACCCATGCTCCCACCAGATACGTTATCAGTCCTGCCAGCACAAAAACTGCAAATGGAATATAACGTACCACCATAATATATTCTTTTCCGTATTTGGATTTTTCCCATCTGTGAATGGATTCTGCCTGCTCTTGCGTAATACGGGACTTCGTTGTCTCATCTGTACTTTCCGGCAGTCCCTTCACTCTGGAACACAAAAATTGCTGTACTGCAAAATAAGACAAAATCATGCCACTCTTTACCTCACTGGTTTTTACCCACTCATAATTATATTTTTCTGCAAACTTCAGGCTGAAATGGGATACCAGCACAAGCAGCACGGTAAGTCCCAGATCCTTCATACGCATGCCTCCAGACATTGCTGCCCCTGCCACATATAAGATCACCAGTACTACTGTCAGTACCTTTTTTCCGCAAAACTGCACCGCCACAAGCTGACCGGTCAGCAATACGCCCACCACTGCAAAAAAGATCCGGTTGCTCTCATAATATTCACCCATAAAGCAGGCGCAAATCGTGTATACAAGAGACAAAAATGAGATGGAAAACAGCAGATTCCAGATCTGCCGGACATCAAACTTTTTTTTCTGAAACTGAATTCCTTCGTTTTTCTTTAAAAAACGATACCATAAGGATTCCAGGAACACGTATAGATAGGCTTCCAGAAAGATCAGCATAAAAATCAACATAGACGGGAACAACATGCTGTCTGTGGTCACATACCAGCCCGCCGGAAACAGGAAATTCAGAAACATCCAGAGCTTGGAATCGCCTGCTCCCCACATCTTTAATGCATAAAACAGAATGGCAATGGCAACCGCTGCCAGCAGATTCACCACAAACAAACGGATACTTTCTCTGTGGCCATAATAATATAGGATCACCAGAACACTGGCAGGAATCATACCAAAGCTAAGCCAGCGGTTGTAGATCTTCCCCTTTTTCCAGTCCGTCACCGCTGCTGCCAGACAGATAACCAGCAGATAACATATCATGATCCACTCAGTCATACATGCCTCCGGCTGCCTTTATCGTCTCCGCAAGAACATAATTACCAAATTCGTCCATGGTTCTCTGTGGATCTGCCATGCAGTGTTTAAAAGTCAGCATATAATACTTCCCATCTTCCTCCATTAAATGGATCGCAGCCAATTGGCCAAATGCCTGTATTGCATGTTCTATTGCACTTTTTTGATATATCTCTTTTTGCAGGGTCATTTTATTCATCGTACCACGCCTTCGCAATCTCATCTAAATCATAAAGTTCCAGATCGTCTGACTCTTCTTTCTGATCCCCGGATTCTTTGGTGTCATCTTCCGGAATAAAGGCACTATACAAAGCACGCGTCACAATCAATTCACGCAGCTCCTGTGTATCCTGACTGACTGCCAGCTTCAGGCACTGATTCAGTAATTCATTCTGAAATCTGCCCACTCGGTCACCGTCAATCTGCCCGTCTTTTCCGGTAAAACGTATGATAAAATGTTCTTCGTCCATATCCAGTCCAATATAATCATCGTCCATGAACAAATAGGCCGCCCGGTATATTGCCTTTAATGGATAAAGTGACTTCTTCACACGGAATTCTGCTTTTCCGTTATCTAATATAGTGTAATCTAACATAGTAATCCTCTGATAGCATCTGTAAACTTTTTTTATTAGTTCTATTTTACAGTTTTGGCGCATATTCGTCAATTGAAAAAGCACTTTAAGAACATAAAATTCTTAAAGTGCTTAGTGGTTGATTAGGTCACATTTTTCCAATACGGATCTTCCCAACGTCCCTTTGTAGCATTCCATCTGCGACATTGTAAATGTCCATTCAGGTAACGGAACTTCATTTCAATTGTATCTGATACTCTACTTTGAACATCCTGTGTCTCTTCCGTATCCTGTACTATTGCTGTGTCCACATCATTTGCTAAAGCTGTTGTCCCTGCTACTCCCAATGATACTGCTAATAACAGTACACTTACTTTCTTTCTCATTCTTCTCTCACCTCCATTTCCTGTTCCATTGCTGCGATCATGTCTTCTTCGACGATTTGTTCTACAATATTGCCATCTTCCCAAAAATGTATGATGTATTCTCCATTTTCATTTACTGACAGCCACATATCATTACCGTTAACTTCTTGCCCTATGCCATAATCTGTATTTCTGATATTATAATACGGCGTCACTACAAACAAATAACTGCACGCCAACAATCCAAGCATTCCCAGACACCAGACATGAAATCCAGCCTTGGAACTTCCGTTCACTGGCTCCTGTGTCAACACTGCACGAAACCTTTCTTCCATCGCACGATTGTAACCGCAACTCGCAAAGCCTGTCGTACTGCCAACGAATAACTTCTTTTTTCTGTTTTTATTCTTCAGGACTTTCAGAATGGTCTGCAGATATGTTGTGTATTCTTCCACTGTATAATCGGATGTTACTCTGATGTCACATCTGACTTCCAACGCATAATTCAACTCTGTCTTTACCACGTAGGTTAATGGATTCCACCAGAATATACAGTTCAGGAGATTCGCCGCCATCATATAATACAAATCATGATACTTCAAATGTGTAATCTCATGAGTAAATATGTACTCCAGTTCTTTTTCACTAAATTCCGTCTCTGGCAATATGATGTAACTGGTTCTGAATCCAATACACATAGGTGAATCCACTTCACTGCTTTTCACCAGTAAAATTCTACGATGATAATTCAACTGCTCACATATTCTCTGCAAAACCACTTCGTATGCCGCTTCCTGCATAACGCACTGCCGACAGATTGCAAGCTGATTAAAATAGGTAGCAACAAAACGAATCACCAGTATTACTGCTACTACTCCAAGTATCATAGCAGTCATCTGCATGATTGTCAGACTTACCGAACCGATATGATGAGGTTCCATGTTCACAATCTTGTAACATTTCAAAAACCATGGCCAGTGTACTTCAATCTTTCTTGCAATTCCTATATCAAACGGTATTGCCATTCGCAGCAATAGTATGATGCAGATCACGATACTGCCTGATATCCCGACTTTGCTTCTGAGTATCTTCGTCTTCCTCATTCCAAGAAACATACAGGTAAAAATCAGGCTCCAAAGCATCGTAATCAGAAATGAGAGTAGAAAATTATCCATCCTTATTTGCTCTCCTCAAGAAGCGATTCCAGTTTCTTAATCAGTTCTTCACTTCCTGCTTCTTTTGCCATTGCCATCGCTACTTTCGTTATAGACTTCTGATTCACTACACCGTCTACTGACATTGCCATCTGGGCTGCATATTCTTCCCTGGTCAGTGCCGGTGCAAAAGTTCTGGCATACTGGGTGTTGCTCTGCACCAGCCCTTCTACCTGAATCACCTTTTTCTTCAACATGGAACGAAGTACATTATGAAGATAACCTGAACTCCATTCCTTAAATGGTGGCTTTTCCAAAATATCGTTACCGGAAAGTGGCTCTTCTGCTGTCCAGATATATTCCATCACTTCCCGTTCTGCATCTGTAAGTAAATTCTTTTTCTTTTTTAACTGCATATTCTTCACACTCTACTGTAATTTTATAATGTAATACTATCGTGTTGTTAATTTCTTTTATTAACTATTATTCTATAATATATACTCTGATTCGTCAATTAAAAATTTGCGTACTGCCAATTTTATTATATTCGCCCCCAATAAGGTTCCCTTAAAAACCAAATAACTTGAGCGCATTGCCGCGCCAGATCTGTCCAGCCGTATAGCAGGCCTCTTCACAGCTGAGGTATCCCTCCTGACACATCTCTGAGAGCACTTCCGACACCACCCTGCGGAATGCCAAAACTGCACCGTAACTTTCCTCAGAGGTCCAGGTATCACAGCCCCAGAGGATGCGATTGTTTCCACCAATCTCCAGTGCTTCCCGCAGGAATCGTTTCGCTGCCGATGTGCTGATAAGGGGCAGCCAGCAGAGATCTGCATAGACGTTGGGATAATTATGGAGAAGTCCCAGGAGATCATCCATCCAAGGGTAGCCTCCATGGAACAAATCAAACTTAGTGTCTGGCAAAGCCTCAATGAGATCCTTCAGATAAATCGGCGATGTGTCATTCATGGTGCCAAGTCCCGTATGAATTTGAACCACCAAGCCATGTTCTCCCGCCAATCGGCAAATATAGTAAACCATGTATTCATAGAAGTCCCTGTAGGCTGCTTCTGTAGGATGTTCCTGGCCATAAGCGGCGGCAGCACGACTTTTGTTAAAATTCCGTACTCGGTTGCCCTCATCATAGGCAATCGCAAATTTCAAGACACGGTATTGCCGGATATACTGACTGATCATCTCCAGGTAATCATCAAAGTTCTTTTCATATACACCAGGAATATACATGGAAGGATTGTTTCCGTTATGATCTTTTCGCGATTTACAGTTGCAAACGGCAAACATATTGCAACGAAGCACTGGCACAAACAGTTTTCCAGTACTTTCCACCTGACCTGGATGGGTATAATTGTCCAACAGAATCCGATCATATCGGCACTGTTCTTCCAGAATGCGAAGATGATGGTTCGAATCCTCATAAGCTTTATCAATAGCCTTGTCCAATTCTTTCAGATGCACAGCATCCACTGGCAAATTATACAGATCTGAAATGGCACAGCGTAGCCAGTAGAAATAACTGTTACTGCAGTTTCGCAGCAAAAACTCCTGTACTTCCTGTGCATCATCTGGATAGGTATCCATCCAGCTGCAATAGCTGTGATCATATAAGAATTTTAACCCCATGTTCTGAAACTGATCATCAGGCAAATGGTGACAATGGGTATCAATTCCGCGGAGACCGTCCAAATGCTGCAAAATAGCCACACTTACGACGTCTCGATTTGGGATATATTCTGTATTTTTCTGCATAGAATCTTCTCCTTTTGTATTGGAATGAAATAAAATGTATTGTATGGTGTCAGACCACTATATACCTCCAATTTCAAATACTACAATCCGTTCCCTGGCATTATCCCCTGGGAACAGATCTCTGCAATCTATCTCATCTGCAAATAACAACTCATCTACCGTCATCAGATAAGATATATATTCATCCGACGGATAATAGAAAAACAACTGTATTTTCCGCATCTGTGCATAATAGGATTCCAGAATTCTCGCCATCACTTTTTTCAACAGATCCAGAGAAAATGGATTAAAAAAGAAAAAACAATCCACTTGCTCCGGCACCTTATATTCCACTGCATCTGCCTGTACAAAAGAGACTTTTTCTGAAGAAACCGCTTTTTCTTTATTCAGAACTGCTTTTTCAAAAATCTGCTGATCGTATTCAATTCCTATTGTATGGCATCTTGTTTGATATGCAAGAAAGAAGTCCACCCGGCCTTTTCCACATCCATAATCAATCACTGTATTCTTCTTTCCAATATATCCAGAATTCGCCAGACGTTCCAGTACAGAGTACGGCGTTGGCTCATAAGGGTAACGATATTGATCAGAATGAGAATCATCTCTTCCTGTCGTGCGAATGTGCAGCAGCTTATCCCATTCTAAGTCTTTCTTCTCCTCTGTTTCTTTTCCCATCCCTTATAAACTCACTTTCTCAAATCGATATTTCTGCTTTACGTCTGGATATTTTTCACGATCTACTTCACTCATAAACATAGAATAAGGTCTGGCACATACCTTAAATGGTGCGCATAGTGCCTGATAAATTACCAGATTTTCCCCATTTTCTGTATGCTGAGCAAAAGCCAGCACCTTATACAGATATTCCGATGTATCTGCAGATACCCACTCCCGTTTAAAATGCTGTACAATATCTCCTACCAAAATGTCTCGTTCTGGCACTTCTTCTGTTTCCGGTTCTTCCGGCTCTGTATCCAGTTCCATATATTCGTCTTTATCCAATGACACTGGGACTCCTGATTTTCCGGCAATATGCACTCCGCCATACCAGGTTCCTGTTATTTCATAGATTCCGCCCACTTCATATTCTAAAGAATACTCATCCTTCTTTTTTATTACTCTGATTTTCGCCATATTAATCTCCCATCTGCTAGATTGTTTTCAGTTCAAATCTTTATAGGGTCTGACCCCGAGGTCGTAAGAAAGTAACTCATTCATATGGTCAATGTCCATTGAAATATGCAGATTCCTCATCCCAAAAGCCAGTCGATGACATCCACAACTTTTATGCCATCGTAATTTCCGAGTGAAAATCGATCCAGTGTCAGGACAATCTTTTCATAATTATCCTGAATGCTCCGCAGCGGTCTCATCTCTCTTTCAAACAAGCAATAAGCTTCATGTATAGAATAGCATAAAATATCAAAAAATGTATCAATTTTTGACAAGGGTATTGCTCTTGTCTATTTGTCGTACATTTTTTTGATTTATGTATGGAATTTAATCTGTGACAAGAAAATGAAAAGAGAAGTTAGTATCGAAAAAAGATACCAATTTCTCTCATAATCAGCCTTAACTTAATGCCATTGCAAAAAGCCCGACTCCATTTCATCTCCATCTTCCTGCGGCTGCTCGGCCATCTCGCACCATTCCGGGTTTTCCCCGTTCACAGATGCCAGGACCTTATCTTCCGCATCGTCAATTGCATGTACACAGATACCCCCAGTGTTGAACAATGGGTACACACCGATAATTTTCTCACTCATTCCTGTTCGCCTCCCTTTTTCTGCCCCGGTTTGCACAACCGCGGCTGCAATATTTCCGTTCCGATCCGTACTGATGCCGGTAGGAAAACTCCCTGCCGCACACCGGACAGATCTTTGACAGCACTGTTCTCCAGTTTTCCGGCTTTGGGTGGGTGTTGTTCCATCTTGACCGGCATTCCGGTGAGCAAAACTTTCTCGGTCTGCCTTTATGATTCGGTACAATGGCTGTACCGCACTGAGGGCAGAAGGAAAAAGCCATGTCCTTGATCATTTCAGATGTATAATCTTCCATCTGCCCGCACCTCACTCTCATTTTTCGCCGTTATTCCTCTGACCCCCGGCCTACCAATTTTGCGGTTTTTCACAGAAAAGGGCGCACCGGTCTCCGTGTGACTTCACCGTAGAAAAGTGACCCCGGCCCCGGTGGGGCTGTCAGTAGGTGTAGGTCGGGTTGATGTCTTCGGTCAGGGTCTTCTTATCGTGGCAGCTTTTGCAGAACGGCTGCCAGTTGTTCTGATCCCAGAAAAGTTTCTGATCACCACGGTGTGGAATGATGTGATCCACAACCGTTGCCCGGACGTACTTGCCCTGCTTGGCACACTGCACACAGAGTGGATTAGCTTCCAGATACGACTTTCTGACTTTCTGCCACCGCCTGTTGTATCCACGTTTCGCTGCCGGGCGGGTGACTTCCGGATGGAAAGGCAGATGCTTCTCACAGTAGAGCTGGCCGGCTTCCACCAGCTCCGGGCAGCTGGGATGATGGCATGGTGTCTTTGGTCTGTATGGCATAATATCAACTCCTAAAAATTATTTTTTGAACCCGTTGTATTTTCGTCGATTATTGAGTATACTATAAGTGAGCTAATGGCTTGTCGGTCATCACGGCTAGAATATGATGAACGTGTATGTTTAGCTTCCGCAAGCGACGGGGCGCTGCAAGGCGTAGAATATCGCTTACGTGTAGGAAGGGCTTGCCGAAAGGCAGGCTCTTCTTTTTTAGGAAGGAAAACCAGTCATGAAACTCGTTACAATAAATAATGCGCTGTTGCTCAAATACACCGGCGATTCAGAGGTACTACAGAAATCAACCAGACCTTATGTGTTAGTTGTCCGTTTAAAATACAAGGAGGCCTGCTATGACTTTGCTGTTCCCATTCGTTCAAACATTCCCGCATCGGCACCCAAAGATCAGTACTTTGCTCTGCCTCCTCGTCCGCAGACAAGACCCAAAAATCGTCACGGACTACATTACATAAAAATGTTTCCCGTTACAAAGCAGTATATTGTTCGTTACCGCACGGAGGGGAACAGCTTCGCAACACTGATTCACGACATTATCGAGAAAAACAGCAAACAAATCGTTGATGAATGCCAGCATTACCTCGATTTGTACAGTCAAGGTGTTAAACCTCTATACTCAACAGACTTAGACTATCTCATCGAACAACTCAACAAGTGATTTTTTGCCGTCTTCACTGGCGGCTTTTTTCTTTTGCATTACTCTTCCCACGGAAGACCAGCCTTGCCGAAATG
The DNA here is from genome assembly GCA_900544685.1 of uncultured Lachnospiraceae bacterium. GTDB lineage: Bacteria > Bacillota > Clostridia > Lachnospirales > Lachnospiraceae > Marvinbryantia. Next base: position 58,942 of record UQWA01000016.1, read on the forward strand.
ACCGTAAACACTGACCTTGTTGTAGTCTACATCCAGCAGTCCCAGTCGCTTGATGATACCCTGCGGAGTCAGGTCATTGCTGTCATGGACATAGGCTTCGATGAAGTCCAGCGACTGATACTCTGTGCCAAAGCACTCGACCGACACCCCCACCGGCTGAACCACGCCGATAGCGTAGGTCAGCTGGACTTCGCACTTGTCAGCGTTGCCCGCCTGCACGATGTCCTTGGCAATCTTCCTCGCCATGTATGCTGCGGAACGGTCCACCTTGGCGGGATCTTTACCGCTCAGAGCACCGCCGCCCATGCGACCGATAGCAACCTATTTTTTGCGGTCTTTTGGACGGTCCATCTTCTCCTTTACCTTGTCCGGCACATCGATCAGTCCAAACCGATAGAACATTCCGTAGATGTAAGTCACTCCCCGGATATCGCCCAGAGCTTTGGGTCTCTCTACTACTTCACCTTTTATATTTCCCAGTGCCAAAACTATAGAGCTCCATGCCAGACTTTTACTCTTTTCCCGCCTGTCGATCCACAGTTCTCTTGTGTACTCACCGTTTCTGCCTTTTCGTATTTCATAGGTAAAGGGTAAGCCGGAATAGGTTTTAAAGCGCACACCAGAATAAAGCAAGACCGTCTCCCACAGGTGCTCCTCTGTTGGCTCTGATCTCAGTTTTCTTACTGCTCTGTATCTTCGCCGCCGCTCTGCTCCAACACTAATTTTTTCTTTATCTGCTGTACTCGGGAAGTACACGCCTTTCTGATATGGTAGGTACGAGGTAACGGATGCTTTGGAGAGTTGAAGAGTATTTGCGGTTGAGAGTATGGAGGTTTTGTAGTCTTGTGTTTCACGGTATTCTTCAAAAGTGTTTTTTACTTTCTCCGCCACATCTGATTCATACACACCGGCCGTGATGAGCAGCTTTCTTACTTTGATTGGATTCAGAGTTAGCGCATCTGCAATGGATCGGAGGGAGCAGTCCTCCTCATAAAGCGCCACAGCACTTTCCATCTGCTCTTTCAGATTCTTCCCGGCATCATACTCCGGCTTCAGCTTCTTACGACCGCCGCCGGGCTTTCTGGCTTTATACGCTCTTTTCTCTCCCATAATTATTCGTGCAGTTCCAGCGGCAGACCATCCGGGTCATGGAAGAAAGTCATCTTCTTACCAGTATAATCGTCAACCCGAACCGGCTCACATTCAATCCCAACTTCTGCCAGTTCCCTCACCATCTGCTCTACACTCTCTACACAGAAAGCAAGATGCCGCAGCCCACATGCTTCCGGACGGTTCACACGCATCGGCGGGTTTTTCTCAGCGAAAATCTCCAGTTCTGTGTGCTCATTGACACGCAGATCCAGCTTCCAATCCTCGCGTTCCGGGCGGTAGTTTTCTCTGATGACAGAGAAGCCCAGCTTGTTCACATAAAAATTCTTTGCGGCTTCGTAGTCAGATACGATGATTGCAATGTGGTGTATTTTTGATAAATTCATTTATCTTATGCTCCATTTCTTTTATTTCCGTTGCAAACTATACAGCAACCTTCAAAAATTACCGTGCGAACTCCTGGAGTTCAGTTTGTCCACACGGCATATCATCAAAACTTGATCACTTTCGGCTCATGGGTGAAAGAACTAATGGTGGCCACACCATTCTTGAAGTAGAACACTTCAGTGTTGCCATCATCTACCGCATACATCTTCTTCAGTCCCGGATAAGCATCCAGCATGGACTGTCTTGCTTCCATGCGGTCATCCTCTACCAGTTCACCGGCAACGCGAATCCATTCTCCGCCCTTAAATGCACACAGTTCTGCTTTTGGATTGGCATGCAGCTGCTTGGAAACCTCCTTCTTCTTGCCGGTCTGGATGTACAGCTTGCCCTCAAAAATATGTGCCGTGCCAAACGGACGCACTCTCGGCTGGTCGCCTTCCACCGTTGCCAAGTAATATGTTTCAGCTTCTTTTAAGAACTTTACGATTTCTTCCATTTTATTCTTTCCTTTCCCACACGGTCGTGTGTGATTTATAGTTTTATGGTTTTATTTCAGCTTTTCCAGAATCTCATCCACGCTCATGCCGCTCGCCAACAGCTTCTTCTCTTTCTAGTCAGCCTTCAAAGTGTCAATGTTGGCGGTGATGGATGCGATCTCGGTATTCAGAGACACAATAGTCTTCTGCTTCTCTGCAATATGAGTTGCGTAGTCGATGGTAGTAATGGTTTTGGGACGGTTTATGCTGCCTTTCGTTCTGGGCATAGGTGATAACCTCTTTCCTTTTATAGTTGTTTAAGTATAGCACTGTGTTGGAGTGCGGGCAATATACACACCCGACTATCATTCATATTTCAAATTATGAAATCCTGAATCGGTCCAACCGGAGTTGCCATTGTTTTATCAAAAAGCACATTATCCTTTGCTCCCGTACAGACGGTGCTTTTATACTTAATTCCCACGTATCCTTTATTCAAAAAATACTGGGTCATGCACTGAAAAGGCGCATACATCAAGCTTTTATCATCTGCATCAGCCAATGGAGTAAAAATCTGCTCAGATAGTAACTTAAGATACGTATGCAACGCCCAAAAGCTTATTTCCGCTTTTATTTCATTAATTTCATTTTCAGTGAGAGTAACTGCTCGTCCTTTCTTCATGCTTCGCTTATAGCAACGCAAGAAATAATCTTTTCCGCTATTTTCAAGCTGAGTATTTATATCCTCATATGCCATCTCATCAGCCAATGTCAAATCAATTATTTTTTCATCCTTGTTAGCAGAATTTATTTCGAACGAACAAATGCCAAAGCGATTTCCTGTTGAAGCGCGACATTCCTTAATCGTACATTTCTCTGCCAAATTTCTGTCAGATGCCCACGCCAAATACAGCCATTCAATCCCAACGGGACTAAATCTGTTATCCTCATTAATAAATTCTGATTTTGACAAGAAACGATCATATGATACTGTCTCCACCGTTTTTAGTTTTGTTCCTCTGACCAGATATCCCTTAGCATGTAGAATACTCAGTGGACATTCCAACCGCCCACTACAATTGGTAAACAAACCATCAAACACTTTTAAAAATGTAGTTGTCAGTGCTGAATCGACTTCATTATATCTAAACTGCTCATTTGCCAAAGCGGCTCGAAATTCATTCCATGTGTTTTAATTATAACTTTGCTTTTCTTAATATCTTCAAAATCAAATAACGAAGCATTCATAATATTCTGATACGCCATTTTGCATTATTTCCTATCATATAATTTAACGCTAGCCAATCATCTTGGAATTCAAATCAGTTTAGTTTTTCACGCCTTCCTTGATGAGTCTAGCTACAGGAGTAAGATCCGTAAATACACTGCCGATAATATTTCCACACACTGGACATTCTATATCTTCGTGTTCCCGGTTTCCTTCCCATATGGATTTATCATCATATTCTGTTCTTTATGGGGTCAGACCCCCAAATGTCCTATGATAGACATTCATCTATGTAAATGGATTATCTCACATTTTGAAGAAGGATGAGAACGGTAGGTTATTCATCGCTTACCATATATTCCTTCAATTCATCTATGGTTGGCGAAATTTTCCCATTCTTCAATCGAAGTTTCTCCACGGAAATTCCACCAAAAAGTCCCAGATTCTTATATTGACTAATAATCTTATATTCATCTTTTGTTATCACATCTCCATGCGCTCCCTTATTTCGCAAATCATATAAATCTTCTAAGACATCTGATAATGAAAAATTTGTCGCAGATAAAGCAATATTATTATCTTTAACATATTCTTTCATTTTTCTCCACATAAGATGTTTTTGCGGTTTGTTTGGCAAATTCAATAGCTGAATTATTTCATTTACCTCATGTTCAATGATTGCACAATATTGTTTCGTTAAAATACTTGGTGCAATAGAGAATCTTTCATCTTTATAATAATAATCTTCTTCTATAACATCAGCAGATACCAAATCTAAGATTGAAGATTTGTCCAAACCAGAATACTGATTTTTATATAGCATATAGATACTATTGATTTTATTGCTACTGTGCCAGTCAACAATTATTACATCTGTTGGTTCAGAGCTTTCATAAAGCTGTATACTCTCAAGTTCATCATTTAAGTCGGCAATCATGTCAATATGCTTAACATAAAATCCAATTCTTTTTTCCAATATACAGTATGCCGTTTGAAAAAAAGCAAACATAGCTGTATAACAGCACCGTTGATACTCCCCTTTCATAGTATACTCGGCCATATTGGTTTGCATCAATTCTCTTACGATGGTAATTTCATTTTCTGACAACTTTTCTCCTGTTAAGGCTTTCTCTTTCAATGAATCATCTTCGCTAACTATATTCAAAAACGCCTCATAATAATTGCTTTCAGGATTCGTCAGTGATAAAAGCCCCTGTAAATACTGCACAATAAACTTGTCATTTATAGGTTCTTCGCTTAACAAACCCATACACATTTCTATCTGAGCAATCGCAAACTCTCGCTCCCCATTATATACAGAGTGCTTTACCCGTAATTTTTTCCCATCATTTACATAACAGTCCTTAAGTATTTCTTGTATTTCGCTATACGGAATTATCATCGTGTGCTTCTCCTTTATGTGAAAATAAGTTTTATTTGAATTTCGTGATTTTATTATGCCCTATTCAATAGGAGAAGTATATAAATACATCTCGAAACAGCGCAACCTGCGCAACCAAGTTATTGAGCAAGCAATTGTTATGGGTCAAAATCCGGGTACAACTCCAGCTCGGCAAACTCGACATCACTCATGGCCTTAAGCTTGCCCAGGGCGCTGTCTGTTACCTCCCGCAGCTCGGTTTCCTCCGGAGTCCCTTTTTTAAAATATCTCTTGACTACAATGTGGTCTCAGAGAGCTCCTAGTTTTATTTATATTTTTTTAGAAATGTTTATTTTTTCTTTCGAGGGTCAATCCCCGCTTTCTTTTCTATTTATGGGGTCAGACCCCCAAATGTCCTCTGCATTATCCTACAATATTTTAATCTGTAATTTCTTGAATTCTCGTTGAAATCCATTTTATATACAGGAATTTTCTTTTCTCTTGCCATATCTACAATAATTTTCTGATTTATTTTACTAATTTTGCGTCCTAAATAAACCCCACTCGGTTTCTGAATAACATATGAATATTTTTCTCTCGCCCAAGTCATGTTATCAGTTATATAAAACATTCTCCATTCTTTTTCCGCTTTCCAGTCTATAGACTTTTTTATAGCTAACTTAGTCGCCATAAACTCATCTGGACATGGAACAACTGTATTTATCCATGTGGAATTATAAGGAAATCCTACACTTTGAACAATTCCTAACAATACTTTTATCTGGAACAAGTAGACCGCATATGCTGTAGTATCCAGCCTCTTATTATCATAGATTACAGGGAACAAATTTATCCAAACATGATCCTGTGTACCATTAGCAAAGTGGGTAACTACATTTTGATCCCAAAATTCGTACTCTAATGCAAAGCCTGTAGCGTTATTACTGTATTGCCCCCACATCATATCTGAATAAATTTTCTGAGTAAAACATGCAAACTTTGTCATTTGCTGCACTTCTTCAGTTGCTTTTTTTAATTCTACATCAAAATTTGATAATAAATAATGAATCAAAGTATTTGAACTGGCAATTATCTGTTCCTTTGGTATTTTCTTTAAATTTTCAAATAAATATTTTGCATTCGGAATAAGGTTCTGTATCTCCAAAGGAGGCTGTTCCATAGTTACTAATTTTTCTATTATCTTTAATCCATTTTCGGACAAAAAGGAGTTAAGCCAATTCTCTATTCTCTTCTTATCATAATAAAGTCTGGCATCAAAATCATCGTTCATTACACTTCCATTAGAAAACCATAATTCATCATTATAAAATGCACTTAAACTTCTCTCAGAACAAACTCTAAAACGATATAGTTTATTAGGTAAGATATCCTTAACACATTCAATAACTTTATCATAACAATTTTGTTTTTCTTTTTCAGGCAAATTCATCGGGACTATTGTATTTTCAATAATTTTCCTAAAATTCATACACGCCTCCATAAAACTTCTGCTTTTTCTTTTAGTATATATTCAGCTCTTTTCGTCTCTTTATGTGGTCAGACCCCGAGAGCTTTAGATCGTTGCCTGCTACTCACCACGAAGAGGTGTGTGATTATTCGAGCAGCGTAGGGAACTTACCGCGCCCAGTTTTATTTATATTTTTTTTAGAAATGTTTATTTTTTCTTTCGAGGGTCAGACCCTCAAAATGTGCCAATGTGCCTCTGGTGGTCTGACTCTATGAAGTGGGTTTGATGTTAATCGTCATCATGTATGTATCCACAATTAGGGCACACATTTTCATGAATTGAATAGCCAGAATATTTACATTTAGGACAGGTAGTATATACAAGTCGTGAAGATGCTGCTTTTAGCTGTCGTATTATCTCAGGGTACGTTTCTTTAACAAAGGTAACGTACTCAGCGCTAACAATTTCTCCGTGCACACCACGATTGGCAATTTTAATCACCTGACCAATCAAATCGCAAGTCATGCCGTTAATAACCTCTGCACGATTAAGCAACTGGGTCATTTTCATCATCGGTATTCTATCATAGCAACCAATTTTTTCGCATAATTCACGCAAAGATGTTTCTATGTCCAAACGAACTTTGAAAAGAAACACATTCTTATCGCCATCTACTATTGCTGAATTATCGGAACCGCCATTAGTTCCAGGGTATGTAGATTGCAACTTTTTTACCATTTGAAGTAGTTCTTCAATTTTCTGTTCGGATGGCAAAGGGGTATTACTGAAATTAAAATTAGTAGCCACTGAGTTTGTCAACTGAATTTGATTCATTTGAGTTTGAATGTTTTGTAGCGACTCCTTAATTTCTTCAGTGGCCTTCTCCACCTCTTTCTTCACCTTCACACCCAAGATCTCCATTTCTGAAAACAGCGGTATCAAAAGAAGCAGGAGCCATAAAAGAAAGATTAAGTTACAAGCATTTATCTCCTCAAGTTGATAAATTTCATAACGATGGTACCAAACATAGGAAGAACTCGCTGACAACAAAATGATATACCAACACTTTTGCTTTATGATCCTCCATACTTTCGCCATAAATGACTTCATATCTTAAAATGCCCCTTAATTTATCATAATTCTATTTTCTTTCGAGGGTCAGACCCCAATGTGGTCTTTCAGAGAGGTTATTATAATGAACTCTTATTCCCAGTATACCACAACATCCCATCCTTTTGCAGCTGTTTTCCCGCCTTCATACCTCCATATCACCATCCATTTTCTCCTTTATTTTCTATCCGTTCATTTTTTGTTATTTAAAGCAACATATAATTCGAAATCCAATTATTTTCTCGTCATTTTTCATTGACATTGTTATTTATAGTTGCTACTATAAACATAGATTATCTGCATTATTTTATGTATATGATGTCCACAATAAAATTTCAATACTCATTAACATTAAATGGAGCGTAATATAATATGAAAAAATTATCTGTTAAAAAAATGGCTGATACCATTATAAACCAAAGAAAAAATTTAAAAATCACACAGGCCCAGCTTGCAGAGATGACCGGAATTAACAGAACGATGATCAGCCGCCTGGAAAGCTGCGATTACACACCATCCATCGATCAGCTTCAGGCAATTGCCGAAGTACTCGGATTTGAAGTAACTGATTTATTCGAAGATGAAAAATCATCAGCAATGAAAGCAAACCTTGGTAAAAAATACAACATCGCAGTTGCCGGTACTGGTTATGTAGGTCTGTCTATTGCAACACTTCTCTCCCAGCACAACCATGTAACAGCTGTTGATATCATTCCAGAAAAAATAGAACTTATTAATCATAAAAAATCCCCTATCCAGGATGATTATATTGAAAAATATCTTGCCGAAAAAGAGCTGGATCTTACCGCAACTCTTGACGGTGAATCAGCGTACAGGAATGCTGACTTTGTAGTCATTGCCGCTCCGACAAATTATGACAGCAAGAAAAACTTCTTCGATTGTTCCGCAGTCGAAGCTGTGATCGAACTCGTATTAAAAGTAAATCCAAATGCGACAATGGTCATCAAATCCACTATCCCGGTTGGATATACTGCATCCGTAAGGAAAAAATACAATACTAAAAATATTATTTTCAGCCCGGAATTCCTGCGTGAATCAAAGGCCCTTTACGATAACCTTTATCCGTCAAGAATCATTGTATCCTGTGATGAAGAATCAAAAGAAAAAGCAGAAATCTTTGCAAAACTTCTTCAGCAGGGAGCCATCAAAGAAAATATTGACACTTTATTTATGGGATTCACAGAAGCTGAGGCAGTTAAACTTTTCGCCAACACTTATCTCGCACTTCGTGTATCTTACTTTAACGAGCTCGACACATACGCAGAGACAAAGGGATTAAATACACAGGAAATCATCAACGGTGTCTGTCTGGATCCACGTATTGGATCACATTATAACAATCCAAGCTTTGGATACGGTGGCTACTGTCTGCCAAAGGATACCAAGCAGCTTCTTGCAAATTTCAACGATGTTCCACAGAATATGATCACTGCTATTGTAGAAAGTAACCGAACAAGAAAAGACTACATCGCAGATCATGTTCTGGAAATGGCAGGTGCCTATGAAGCAAACAGCTCCTGGGATCCTAGTAAAGAAGGGGAAAAAGTCATCGGTGTATATCGTCTTACTATGAAGAGCAATTCCGATAACTTCCGTCAATCTTCTATCCAGGGTGTCATGAAGAGAATTAAAGCCAAAGGTGCAAAAGTCATTATCTATGAGCCAACATTGAAAAACGGCGAAACATTCTATGGTTCTGAGATTATCAATGATCTAAAGAAATTCAAAAAAGAAAGTCAGGCTATCATTGCAAACAGATACGATTCCTGTCTTGATGATGTAAAAGATAAAGTATACACAAGAGACATCTTTAAGAGAGATTAAAACGGAGGGTCAGATAACATGAATCATATAGATTTGAAAAATAAAACTGTTTTTGTTACAGGTTCTGCCGGATTTATCGGCAGCAATCTGGTTCTTGAACTTTTAAAAACACAATCACCGATCCATATCATCGGTCTCGATAACATGAATGACTACTATGATGTAACGATCAAAGAATGGCGCTTAAAAGAAATTGAAAAATGTGTCAGTGAACATAGCGATTCTACTTATGTATTCTATAAAGATGATCTTGCAAATAAAGCAATCATTGATAAAATCTTCGAAGAACACACACCTGATATCGTAGTAAACTTAGGAGCGCAAGCCGGTGTACGTTATTCCATCAGCAATCCAGATGCCTATATCCAGTCAAATATGATTGGCTTCTACAACATTCTGGAAGCTTGCCGCCATTCATACGATAATGGTGCAAAGGGAGTGGAACATCTAGTATACGCCTCATCCTCATCTGTCTATGGCACCAACAAAAAAGTTCCGTACAGCACAGATGATAAGGTTGATAATCCTGTATCCCTTTACGCTGCAACCAAAAAATCAAACGAACTGATGGCTCATGCCTACAGCAAGCTTTACAATATTCCATCAACAGGACTCCGTTTCTTCACCGTATATGGACCAGCTGGAAGACCGGATATGGCATACTTCGGATTCACAAATAAACTGCTCAAAGGTGAAACTATTCAGATCTTCAACTACGGAAATTGTAAACGTGACTTTACATATGTCGACGATATTGTAGAGGGGGTAAAACGTGTCATGCAGGGCGCACCTGAAAGAAAAAATGGAGAAGACGGTCTTCCGATTCCTCCATATGCTGTATACAATATCGGAAATAGTAATCCTGAAAATCTTCTCAACTTCGTAACACTTCTTCAGGAAGAATTGATACGCGCCGAAGTACTTCCATCCGATTATGACTTTGAAGCGCATAAAGAACTTGTAGCAATGCAGCCAGGTGATGTACCGGTGACATACGCTGATACAAGCGCACTGGAAAGAGATTACGGATTTAAGCCAAATACAAGCCTTAGAACCGGACTCAGACAATTCGCTGAGTGGTATAAGAAATTTTATAATATATAAATAGCAACAAAGCGAGCCTGTGAAACTTTTTCTGTAAAATAACCATCATAAGGTCCTTCTATGATAAA